>PATE01000110.1 GCA_002712305.1 Gemmatimonadota bacterium
GATGGCTTCTGGTATCTGTGCTTGTATGGTGAACACGGCATCGATATGCGTTCCATGCTCCGCGAGGGGGCCACGCACGACGAACTCGTCGCGCTCATCGGCGAGACTTGGGCCTGGCGCGACGATCGCGGCGCCGAGCAGCGTTTGGAGATCCCCCAACGCGGTGCGCTGTATCAGATCCAGGAGTTGCGCCAGGATCCACGCCGCGAAATGCACACACGCGGCGGATAGTCGTTGCTATGGACTACTTCCGCGGTAAGCGTTTTCTCGACACGCTCCCCGATTGGGAGCGTGGACGGCCCGCTCTGGGGCCTGTGGAGCACTATCTACCTCGCCTGCGGTGTCTGCTCACACGCCTCGATGACCCTCAGGCCTCGACACGCAGCATCATCGTAGGCGGAACCAATGGCAAGGGCACGGTCTCGTCCCTGCTGTGCGATCTGTTGCAGGCCGCAGGCCTGCGCTGCGGCCTCTACACCTCCCCCCACTTGCACAGCCAGCGTGAACGTATCCGAGTAGATGGTCAGCTGCTGTCGAAGGATGAATGGGCAGACGGGCTGACTCGCCTGTACGACGTCACCCGCGGATTCACCACAGAAGGCCTCGGAGCCTTCACCCGCTTCGAGGCGCTCACCGTGCTGGCCGCCGATCTGTTCGCAACCAATGACGTGGATATCGCCATCTACGAGGTCGGACTCGGCGGACGCTATGACAGCACCAACGCCTGGGACCACGATGCTGCGATCCTGACGCGGATCGGACTGGATCACTGTCATATTCTCGGCGATGAACTGACGCAGATCGCTGATGAGAAGCTGCCGATCGCCAGGGAAGGACGCCCCTTGTTCACCACCGAGGCGCAGGAAGGCATCGTCCTCGACCACATCCGTCGTCACTGCGCAGCATCGAAGATTCCCTTGTTCGTGGCCGGGATCGATGGGACTCGCGGTGCCGAGCGCGACACAGCGGTCCCCTATGCGGTGTCCGTCGCTGCCGGTCGCGAACGCCCCTGCACGTTCGTCGACAATGCCCGCCTCGCCCTGTCCGTCGCAAGCTGGGTCGAGCCGTCGATGGCACCCACGATCACGTCGCAGGTGCTGGATCGATTCCGTCACCCCGGACGTTTCGAGATCGCCCGGCGCGAGCCCTGGATGATTCTCGATGGCGCCCACAACCCGGCGGCGGCATCGGCCCTGGTGGAAGATCTGACCTCCCTGGCGAAACAGTGGTGTTTTGTCGTCGCCTTGCTGAAGGGACACGATGCAGCGGGCGTTCTGCAGGCCCTGGCCCCCGTCGCGTCCCGGATGATCCTGACCCAGATAGACCACCCCAAGGCGATCAGCGCTCGCGACCTGGCAGCGGTGGCGCCTGCCGGTGCAGACATCCAGATCGAGTCGTCGTGGCAAGAGGCGTCGCAGGCGGCTGGCATCGACACGCCTGTGTGTGTTACCGGGTCGCTCTATCTGGTTGCACGAATCCGTGAGCGACTCCATCTGCCCTTCGAGGCGGAAGGGATCAGCGAGGACGTGGCACGCGAAAGCCTGGTCTGTCTCGAGGCCGCTTGTCATCGCGCTGGGCTCCGCCTGGCTCCCGTGTCAGCCGATGGGAACGTGGTGCGTCTGGAAGGCGGGAAACGTCCCCTTCTTTTCTACCGCAACAAACACCCTTTCAACGACTACGTCGCCGCGCGCATGGCGGAGGACAAGGGCTACCAGCAGGAGATTTTCGAGGCGGCGCACTTGCAGGTTCCGCAGACGCTGCAGCTGTTCAATCCCTATGCCGATGACCGATTCAGCCGGTACAAGACCCATGAGAACATTTCGGAGATGGTTCGTGATGTCGAATCGAAGCTGACCTATCCGGTGGTCATCAAGAGACCTCGAAGCTCGGTGTCGGCTGGTGTCTATGCCGAATCGAATGCCCACGCCGTCGAGCGTCGTCTCCAGGCGCTGTTCGAGAACGCAGGTTATCTCGACAACCTGCTGCTGGCCCAGGCGTTTGTCGCCGGCCCCGAGTATCGGATTCTCGCAAGCGGCACGGACTTGCTGATGGCTTATGGCAAGGTCAGCGACGGCGATGACGTCATCGATGGCGATCTGAACCCGCTGCATCACAGTACGGGCCGTGCCGTACGCGTCGAGGAACCAGCCCTGCTCGAGCGCATGACGCAGTTGTGCGGCTGCGTCGCAGAGGCGATCGATCTGGGATTCTATGCCATCGACGTGATCGACGGAGAAGTGGGACTCTATATCCTCGAGCTCAATCCGAATCCGTTCTGCTATTTCTACAATCGCAGCAATGGGCGTGAAGACTTCATCCGCCTCTACGAGGGGCTCATCGACAGGTTCGTGCGATGACGAAGCGACAATTCTCGACCCGCCTGATTCACGACAGCGAAGAACCCCGCATCGAGGGGGCTGTCAGCCTGCCCATCTTTCAGAGTGCGACCTATCGGGCCACCTCAGGTGACGAGACGACGTACGATGATATCCGATATCTACGTCTGAGCAATTCGCCGAATCACCAACGCCTGGCCCAGAAACTGGCCGGATTGTGCGAGGCCGAGGCGGCGCTGGTCACCGGCTCCGGCATGGCGGCGATCAGTACGACACTGCTGAGTCTGGTGAAGACGGGTGACCATATCCTCGCTCAGGACTGCCTCTACGGGGGGACGCTCAGTTTCCTCCATGAAGAGGCGCCGGGGCTCGGTATCGACGTCGACTTTGTCGACGCGGAAGATCCAGATTCGTGGGCGGAGGTATGCAGGCCCCAGACGCGCTTGTTCTACGTGGAGACGATGAGCAATCCTCTCCTGAAGGTGCCGGATCTTCCCGCCGTCGTCGATTTCTGCCAGCAGCACTCCCTCACGTCCCTCATCGACAATACGTTCGCTTCGCCAGCGCTGTTTCAGCCCTTGTCGATGGGATTCGATGTGGAGTTGCACAGTGCGACGAAGTATCTCAATGGTCACTCGGATATCGTTGCTGGGTGTGTGGCGTCGACGAGGGAGCACATCTCAACGATTACGCACCGCCTCAATCACCTCGGCGGAATTCTCGACCCGCACGCCTGTTTTCTGCTGCATCGTGGCTTGAAAACGCTCGAACTGCGCATGACACAGCAATGCCACAATGCACAGATGCTCGCCGAGCGTCTCCAGGAACATCCAGACGTGAGCCAGGTGCATTACCCTGGTCTCAGCTCACACCCTGCTCACCAGCGGGCGTCGGAATGGTTCGGCGGTTGTGGGGGTGTGCTGAGCTTCTCCGTCGTGGGAGATGGGGCACGGGCGCAGCGGCTCCTGAATCAGCTCACGCTGGCGGTGGATGCGCCGAGTCTGGGGGGGGTCGAGACACTGGTGAGTCGCCCTGCGGTGAGCTCACACGCGGGACAATCCGCGCAACAGCGGCAGACTCTGGGGATCAGCGACCAGCTCATCCGCGTGGCCGTGGGCATCGAGGCGGCACAAGATCTCTGGGACGACTTCGAGCAGGCCTTAGATGCTTCGGCGCCCCAATCTGAAGTCGTTGCAATGGAAGATTCATAAGAGTAGTAAAAACAATAAGTTACGAATCCTACATCCATTTTCCTAAAGTGTTCTCGAGGGGTGCCGATGACATGTGTAGACCCGCGATGGATCGGCCAATCCCCGCGGGTTTGAGCACATCCTAATCCTCCTTAGGGCAACCCCCGTCGGATGGTGTAGTACTACACCGCCGTCGGGGGTTTTTTTGTGCCCCGTATCGCGGGTGCTCATCCCCTGGAGCATGGCAGCTGAACAGCAGGGGACGATCGACCCCCCAGACGTTCGACCCAGACTCTCGACCAGGCGTCTGATCAGAGGATTCCGTACTCGTCGAAGACCTCACGCGGTGAGCGACCCGAGGCCAATACATCACGCACCGTGTTCTCTCCTTCGAGTTTCTCCTGCGCCTTGACCATGACGTCATCTTTGATCGCGGCGGGAATCGAGATGACACCCTCATAGTCGGCGAGGATGAAGTCTCCGGGTTCGATCTGCACACCCCCGCAGGTGATGGGCACCTGTACGGCCGTCG
The DNA here is from genome assembly GCA_002712305.1 of Gemmatimonadota bacterium. Lineage (GTDB taxonomy): Bacteria > Latescibacterota > UBA2968 > UBA8231 > UBA8231 > UBA12574. The sequence goes on from PATE01000110.1 coordinate 4,059, forward strand.
GCAGGATGCGACCGGCTGAATCGAGGGGAGAGTATCCGCGGCTGAAGCAGTTGAATCCCATGTCATTCATCAGACGGATGTCCCGTACCAGGCCGTCGGTGACCATGGCATGGACACCCCGCGCAGCGGCTGCCGTCGACAGGAGTTCTCCCCACAGCCCTGACTTCAGTTCGCCATTGGTAGCCACAACGATCACATCACCGGGCGAGACCAGATCGTAGGCCTCGAAGATCTTGCCGTAGGGATCGTCGCTCGGCTGGTCGTTCTCGTGTGCGTCGAGGGTGACTGCCGGACCAGCAAACCAGTTATCGTCCCGGGCAGGCCGCAGATCGTGAGACAGCGCCTGATCGCGAAATCCCATGCCGTCCATGATGTCACATGCCAACGCGGTGTAGATGTTATTCCATAGTGTATTGTTGTTCATCATCCATCTCCTTCGTGTTCAAGATTCTGATTCCACGCGTTCCACTCTCCGTGAACCACCGCGGCCACCGCCCGGAGGCAGGAACAGGGCGACGACGGCAGTGACCAGAGGTAGCAGGACCAGCCAAGACAGCGTTTCGGCGATCCCGATTCGATCTGCGAACCAACCGATGGGGCCCAAGGCGAGACTCGCCAGACCCCAACTGAAACCAAGTGGTAAACTCGACGCCAGGCCCGACTGCTTCGGTGCCAGGTCCTGAGCCAGGGCGACGAGAATGGAATTCGAAGACAACAGCAGTCCACCACCGATGGCCAGAGCGACATAACTCATCGAACCGTCCGTATGCAAGAAGGCATACAGAGCCGGGGCTGACATTGCCAAGGACCCCCAAACCAGCGGCTTGGGTTTCACCTGATCGGCCAGATATCCAAAGAGGAGGGCACCCACAACCCCGGAGATATTGTAGATCGCGAGGGGGATGCCGATGGCGGCCGCTCCCATGCCCTGTTCCTTCGACAGCACGGCCAGGAAGAAGCCGAAACCCAGTCCCGTGACCGAACGAAGTACGACAACGGCGGTGATGATGGCGAGCCCGCCCGCCGCCGGGCCGAGCCCTGACAAAGAGACCGCCGCAGCGCCGTCACTCAGATGGGGATTGTCGAGGGGGATCCAACGCCACACGGCCAGCAGAAACAGGATGCCGGGGATCGTTACCAGCGGCAGAAGATCGAGACCGATTTGCTCGGCGTAGTAGGGCATCCACAGCGGAGTGACGCCAAGCCCCATGGTTCCACCGAAAATGAAGAGGGCGATGCCAAAGGCGCGACGGTCGCCGCTGAGTTCACCGGCCAGGGAGAACACCTGCGGATGGAATGCGGCGACGCCGAAGCCACCGATGGTCAGTGCCGCCACAAGCGTATAATACGTGGGCGCGATGCCCATCAGTGGCGTAAAGACCGCCGCCAATCCCAGACCACCCACCACCAGCCAGCGGCGTCGCATCCTGTCGGCCCAGATCCCCAACAGGGGCTGACTCAGGTTACAGGCCGACACGATGGTTCCCAGGATGCCGGCGCTGGCCAGACTCAATCCGAGACGGTCGATGACCAGGGGCAGCACCGGCGCCAGCATGGTGGCATAGGAATCGACGCAGAAGTGGGCGAGGCTGACCAGCAGCAGTGGTAGTCGACGCATAGCTATCAGTCTGGTGTCTCAATGTTTCGAAGGCGACGACACAACTGCCAGGCACACCACGTGCCGATTGTGGCCGAGACGGCTCCGAATCCGAAGGGAATCGCCGGATCGATCTCTACCCACCAGCCGCCAAGCAGGGAACCTGTGACCATGGCGGTACTCCACACAAAGTGACCGAGTCCCACGAGCCGGTTCTTTTCGGCCTTCGTGGCCACCTCTGCAATGAGCGCTGGAACGAGGGTCGACACGGCCCATGCGGTGGTGGTCAGCGCCGTGCCAAAGACGAACAGAAGGGGTACCGACTCGGTTGAGAAGGCCAGACATAGGGCGCTGACGACGATACCTGTCGATGAGACCAGTAGCGGTTGCGTCCGTCCATATCGATCGCGCAGCAGTCCGGTGAGCAACTGGCCACCTGCGGCGCAGGCAAGGGACACGGAGGCATAGAAAGCGGCCGTGGATGCCGAATCACTGGCGCGGAAGATCAGCAGGGGGAGAATCAGCGATGCCATGCCCCAGAACGTGGTGATCGACAGGCGCAGACCGACGAGCAGGTGCACGTTGGATTGGCGCAGCAACGGGCGATAGGAGGACCACAGGGCCATCCGCTGGCGACTGCCGTCGGCCGCGTGCCGCTGTCCGGTGGTGGCGGGCAACAGCAACACGCCCAGCACGACCACGCACGAGAGGGTTGCCGTCATGACACTGCCTAGCTCGCTGAAGGACCAGTCTTCCTTTACCAGGCCCGTCACGAAACTGCCGACCGCGTTTCCGAAGGTTCCACTGAGGAAGTAGAGGGCACCACCCAGGCCGAGCCGTGCAGGGCCTGCGGCGGCGATCAGATAACTCTGGCCTGCCGTGCTCAACGGACCCTGAGCAGCGCCGATGACCAGAACCAGCCCCGTCAGAGCGATGACCTCGGTGTTGTGAAAGACGAGTCCCGTGAGAGCGCTGCCCGCCAGACCGAGCAGAAGGGTCGTTTTCAGACCGAACAGGTCGCACATGCGACCGCCCACCACGGCGAACAAGCCACCCAGAATCAGCGAGATCGCTCGCAGGTATCCGGTGAACAATGGCAGACGATCCAGATCCGCGTCCACATAGACGGGCAGCAGTGACGAGTACGGAGCGCTGGCCACACCTGCGAGGAAGGAAAGGGCGCAAAGCACGACAAAGGCTCGACTCCACAGTCCACTGGGAGCCGAGCCTGATGTCGCGTCACCGCCCTCGGCGGCAGATGTCACGTTCCGGAGTCGATCACGTTTTTCACCAGCGCCCCTTGAAGCTGAAGAAATGCCATGGCTCTACTTCTTCGATGCAGCCACATCGTTCTTGAGGACGCCGATCTTTGAAATCTCAATCTCCACGCGATCTCCGTCCTTCAGGAAGGTGCCCGTCGTGGCGCCCACACCGGAGATCGTACCGGTGCTGATGATGTCACCGGGTTCCAGTGTGATGATGGCCGAGATATACTCGATGATATCGGCCACATAGTAGAGCATCTGACCCGTGTTGTTGTGCTGCTTGCGTGACCCATTGATAAAGGTGCTGATGTCGAGATCCTGAGGGTTCTTGATCTCATCCGTCGTCACGATCCACGGGCCCTGGGGGGCGGCGGTGTCGAGCCATTTACCATTGAGCCAATCGAACCACTCGTCCTTTGGACGGCTGGAGGAGCGCTTCTTGATCTCCAATTTGCGCTCCGACACGTCGTTCATCACCGTGTACCCCGCGACGTACTTCAGGGCATCCTTGGCGACAATCCCCTTGCCCTTGCGACCGATGACGACGGCCAATTCACCTTCCCAGTCGATGGCTTGGGCCACGGGCGGGATCAGGATCTTGTCATCAGGGCCGATCACCGTCGTTGTGGGCGGCTTCATGAAGACACGCGGCGTCTCCTTGTCCTGTGCCGCCATGCGTCCACCACCCTCTTCGATGTGGTCCTGGTAGTTGCCGGCAAGGCAGAACAGCTTCGCTGGATTTGGTACGGGAGCGCGAAGTTTGATCTTCGTCACCAGGTGAGTCGTCTTTCCATCGGCGTTGGGCTCATCGCCCATCTTCTCAGCCAACGGCTTCACCAGTTTCTTCGCCGCGGTCATGGCTTTGTTGCCTGCTTGCAGGAATTCAAGCATGCTGCCATAGAAATCATTGACTTTGCGCTTCTCGCGTCGGGCGGCAGTCTTCTCCACGGCAGCAAGGTCAATCATGACCTTGTCACGGGCGATCACGGCTCCGACTCGTTCCTCACCCTTGATGGCGAATGTGGACAGCTTCATGACAATATTCCCTCGTGCTCTTTCTACATCGCGATGAACCGACGTTGATCGATCTCGTCGTCAATCTCGGTTCGGGCCTATATTGGATGTTGTTGTTTTCACCTGACTACGACGGATCACGTACATGCCGACTGCCCACATCCATCCGACCGCCTGCGTCGATGAACCCGTCGAGATCGGCGACGATACTCACATCTGGCACTTTTCCCACGTGATGGCCGGGGCTCGCATCGGCACCGGCTGCAATATCGGCCAGAACGTCTACATCGACCGGGATGTGCAGATCGGCAACGGCTGCAAACTGCAGAACAATGTCTCCATCTACAAAGGGGTGACCCTGGAGGATGGCGTGTTCTGCGGACCGTCAATGGTGTTTACGAATGTAGTCAATCCCCGCGCCTTCATCGAGCGCAAGACAGAGTTCCGCGAGACCCTCGTCAAGAAGGGGGCCACGTTGGGGGCCAACAGCACCATTGTCTGCGGTGTCACCATCGGGGCCTATGCCCTCATCGGGGCCGGAGCCGTTGTCACTCTCGACGTCCCGGACTACGCCATGGTGATCGGCGTGCCCGCCCGGCAGAGTGGGTGGGTCAGCCGGGAGGGGCACTCCCTGCAGGCCGGTCCGGGAAAAGAGGAGTTCACTTGCCCCGAGTCTCAAATACGGTATCGACTGTCTCCCGCTGGCGTGCTCAGTCCAAGTCGTTGACGGGTCGGTCTGTCCTCAGGTGACGGTCCTCAGTCCGTAGGGAAAGACAGAGGGAAGGTCGGCTCCTTGTCCTGGCGTCGACTCGGTGTCTCGATCTCCATGTCATAGTACTCGTCGATGAATTCGGCCAGATTCGAGGTCACCTCCTCGAACACGATCCGGCCCTTTTCTGCCGTCGCCTTCTCGGCTTCACCCATGACGCCCGAATCGGAATACTGGCTCGTCCACTCGATCAGCCCCATGGCACCCTTGGCGAACAGGTCTGTCCAGACAAACTTCGAGCCGCGCTTGTTCGTTCGGGCGATCTCGGATTTCACCTTGTCCGTGCGGACGCTGTCCGGATCTAGGTGCATGAGCATGGACGTCTCGAGTTCCCCGGCGTGAGAACAGCCGCCGGGGAAGACACTCTCCCGCCACTGCTTGTCGAAATCTGGATTCACCTTCAACAGCTGCCACCAACTACAGAACACGCAGCTGGCGTCGGTTTCGACAATCGTTCGTCGGGCCACCATGTCCACGAGGTTGTGGTTGGATCCGTGGCCATTGACGAGGATGATCTTCTTGAAGCCGTGGTAGGCGAGGCTCTTGGTAATGTCCAGGCAATACTGGATGAAGTGTTCGTAGTGGATATTCAGCGAACCGGGAAAGTCCATCACATGATGGACATATCCGTAGGTCACTGGTGGGAGCACGAGGGCCTTGGAGGGTTTCAGGTGCGCCGCTTCGGTGGCCACGGCATTGGCGCACAGGTGATCGACCTTGAGTGGCAGATGATGACCATGCTGCTCGACCGAGCCGGTTGGCAGAATGGGGATCTTGCCCATTTCGACACATTCATTGACCTCGGGCCAGGTCAATTCGTCGAATTTGTAGGTATCGGCACTCGACATGGGCAGCTCCTAAGGGTTATGAAACGAGTTTCGGTACCGCGAGTGAATCACACGCGATAACGCGCGACAATGTCGTCGACGAGTTCGACACCCAAACCGGGCGTGTCGTCGAGGTGCAGGTGACCCTCGCGAAAATCCATGGTGTGACGAACCAGGTCGCGGGCCAGTGGCGACGGCGCGCGCGTGAATTCGGTCAGGGGGTCCGGTGACGCCGCCGTCCACTGCGCGGAGGCGGCGAGCAGGACGCCCGTGCCAAAGGCATGGGGCACGGGTCGACAACCGACTTCCAATGACCGTTCGGCGAGGCGCTGGCCATAACTGATTCCGCCGACGCGTCCCAGGTCGGGCTGCACGAAGTGCAGCCCTGTCGCCAGCAACTGTTCGTACTCCTCCATCAGTGTGATCGCTTCGCCGCCGGCAATGGGCACGGCTGACTCGGCACACAAATGGCGGTGTCCATCAAAGTCATATGGATGCAGGGCCTCTTCGAGCCACGCAATGTCGTAGGCTGCAAAGGAACCGGCTCGCTCGATGGCCGTGGCAGCGTCCCAGGCACGACCTGCATCGACCATGAGGGCCACATCTCCGAGAGCCTGCCGCGCGGCGGCGACGAGTTCCTCATCGAGGGTGGCATCGGCGCCCATCGGACCCCATCCATACTTCACGAAACGATAACCGGCATCGACGAAACTCGACGCCGATGGGCCCAACTGTTCAGGAGTATCCGGCCAGAGGACACTCGCATAGGCCGGAACCCGGTCTGCCGCATCCGCCCTCAACAGTCGCCGCACAGGGACTCCGGCGATCTTGCCTCGCAGATCCCACAGGGCCATGTCCACACCACTCATGGCGTGCCTCGCAATTCCGCCGGGTCCGTACCACGCGGTGCCCTCGATCATGGCCGCGTCGATGCCGGCGGCATCATTGATCTCCATCCCCGTGATGATGGCCGCCAATCCGTGTCGGAACGGTGCCGACCGGGGCGACTCGACCACGGCGCGGGCCACATAGCTGCACGATACGACCTCACCCAAGCCGGTCGTTCCATCTTCGGCGTGGAGACGGACCAGCAGAACGTCCTGTGTGCCGTCAGCGACTTCTCGCACTTCGGGCAATCTCAGATGGATTGCTTCAACACGGTCAATTTTCACCGGGCGGCTTGCTCCTCATAGTCGATGGGGTCATCCACATCGTGGGCGGCGAAGGCGGCCAGGCGCTCACTGCACGCATCGCAGACCCCGCAGGCCGGCCTGCGGCCCTCGTAGCAGGTGTGGGTCAGTTCGTAGGGGACTCCCAGTTCGAGTCCCAATTGGACAACTCGCTTCTTCGAATACTCCACGAGGGGCGTGTGAATGCGGAAGTCCGCCTCCTTCGTCGCACCCAGTCCCAGTGTGGATTCCAGACTATCGTAGAATTCGCGTCGGCAGTCTCGATACGCCGCCTGATCGTCACGTACGGGGGCGATGTAGAGGTCGTGAACGTCCTCCACTTCTGCGACACCGGCGGCCAGTGTGACAAACAGGAGGTTGCGGAAGGGGACGACTGTGGCCGTCTGTCGATCTTCGACAGCCGCCGGGACGGCCAGATCGGGGTCGGTGAGTGGGCTGCCACCGATCGAGCGAAGGTCGACCTGGATCTGCCGGTGGGTTGCGACGCCGGCGAGGGTCGACAACTGTTGCGCGAATTCCAGTTCCACGCGATGACGCTGTCCGTAGTCGATGCTCACCGAGTGTACGGGCCCCTGTGTGTTTGCCCGTACCCACCATAGGCAGGTGGTTGAGTCCATCCCACCGCTGAGCAGAACGAGGGAGGGTGAACTACCCGTGTCGGTCATCGGGTCCGCTTTCTTCGTTTGCGCTTCACATCGACCAAAGCCACACAAGCTTCAGGGTGGACAACCTTGTCGAAGGTGACATCGAGGGCCAGCAGCTGTCGACCCGTCTTTGCAGTCTCGGCGACATCTATGCGTAGCTTCAGACGGCGACTCCCCCCAGCAGGCACCGTCGTTCGCCGCCGCGAGGGCGTCGGGGGGGCCAGGTCAGCCGTGGGCACAGGTTCGATCTCAGCCACCAGACTTGTGCGTTTGTAGTTGGTCACTACGACATGGATGTCGAGGCTGCCGCCCGGTATCGCCTCGATGGCAAAGGGTTCGAAGCGCACGACTCGTGGGTCATAGTTCGCTCGCCAGGCAGAACCAGGACACACATCGGCGACAGCTGTTTCCGCCTCGTCACACCAGGCAAGGATCGCCTCGTGGAGTCGAGCATCGAAGTGGTAGAGGCATTGATGGCCATTACAGACGATGTCCGGGGCGATCTGCAGGCCGACGCGAGCAGAGCGGGCGAAACCCTCTCTGAATCGGCTACCGTTGAAGGCACAGAAACCGCCCGTTCCATTCCATCGGCTCGGTGGCTGGAAATTGTCGCCTGAGATCAGAACGCGCCGGTCATCGACGAGCGTGTCGAAAGCGCAGTGCCACCACGTCTGCCCCGGATAGGGTCGTACGCCCAGGTCGTATTCACGCCAGCGGAGGCGGCCTTCTTCGGGCAACACCCGATCGGCGTCGACCGACTCGAGTGGCAAAAAGGGGACATCGAGACGATTGCGGTCGCGTAGCGGTTCGGCGACCCACGGGTGCAGCCAGATCTGGGCCCCGTAGCGTTTCCGCAGATCGAGTAGACCATTGCTGTGGTCGTAGTGGTAGTGGGTGGCCGTGGCAACATCCGGCCGCAGTCCTGTGTGCTCCACAAGCCGTTCAAGGGCGGGCAGGCTGCCCTTCACAGGATCGACGATCAAAGCACTGCCGTCGTAGCTGGCCAGCAGATAGCTATTGCCGCCAAACGCGTAGAGATGGGGCAGGATCTGTCGAACACCCTCGGCCACAGTCTCGGCGTTGTACCACCGAGAGGGCTCTCCCGCGGCGATCGCCGTCTTGGCACTCACCAGCCGCAGCAGTCGATCCTGCAGGCGGGCCAGCAGATCTCTAGGCTCCCGGCGCACGATGTTTCCGTGGCTCGGCAACAGCAGATCGATGCGATTCGAACGCAGTCGCTCCAGACCATACCAGGCTTGCAGGACCCCCTCCGGTGTCCAATGATCCCATTCGAGGTGATAGGGTTGATGGATGGTGGCGCCTGCATGGGCCGCGTCACCACAGAAGATCGCCTGTCGATCGCCGCAGTTGAGCAGGTAACTCAGCGCCCCTCGGGAATGGCCCGGCGTGGCGATGGCACACAGGCGCACCTTGCCGAAGCAGATCTCACTGTCAGCGCTGATGGCTCGCAGCCGTTGACGTGAGCTTCTCAGCAGTGGCTGTCGGGGCGCAGCGTACGAGGTCGGGCAACCGGCGGCCTGATAGTTCGCCCAGAACGTCTTGATGTCGTCGGCGAGGGGAAGATCGCCTGTTGGGAGAAAGATGTCGCCCCGATACTCATCGGCCAGAGGGCCAGGGCGATACAGTCCGCAGACCCCGTCCCGATGCAGATGGGTGATGACGACGGCATCGACCATCGTGACGCCGATCTGATCGAGGTGATGCCACCACCGGCCGCGTCCGGGGTCGATGATAACGATGTGCCCCGGTTCGGTCCGCACTGCGTACGTGTTGACGCCATCGGCATACCGCAGAACGCCGAGCCCGACAGACTGCCAGCGTCCTTCGGCGATGGACCGGTGCCCAGACCGCGACGGATCCGATCGATGAGATTCAGACGCGTGTCCCGACAGATGTCCGGATGGTTGTGTTGACGAGTGCCCCATGGAAGAGGATGATAGGAGGACTCCCTCTGTGCCGCCACGACCTGTCGAGGTTCGGGTTGCTTTGGTCGAGGTGGCGTGCTAAGCTTCGCGGCTCTCGGCCATCATGGTGTGCCCATGCTGACACTGACCGACCAACCGTCATGACGCCTGATCCCAACGTTTCCGAAACGCCCCTTGAAGACATGCTGCCGCATGAGCCGCGGCACAGCTTCCTGCATCGGATGCGCACGCGTCTCATGGCCGGTGTATCCATCATCGCGCCTCTGTGGATTACAGGCTTTGTGTTGTGGAAGCTCTTCGGTTGGGCGGATGGATTCTCGCGCCCACTGGTCAAACCCTTCGCCGCCTTCTTCGGCAATCCCGATTGGTACTACAGCGGCATCGGCTTCGGGATCACCATCATCATTCTCTACGCCGTGGGTACGATCGCAACCAACGTGCTGGGTCGGCGTCTGTGGGCCGAGGCACGCGAAGCGATCGAGAGCCTGCCACTTGTGAGGACGATCTACAGTCCCGTTCGGCAATTGCTCGAGACGATGACCTCGCCTACGGGTGCGGGATTCAAGAAGGTCGTCCTGTTCGAATACCCACGCCGCGGCACGTGGACCCTTGGTTTTCTCGCCGGTGATGTACCCTTCGTCTACGACCGCGAACCGGCGCACAGCATCTTCATTCCTACGGCCCCCAATCCTACCACGGGATTCATGTTGATCGTGCCGCGGGAAGACATCAAACACACGGATCTGACGGTGGAGGCGGCGTTCCAGATGATCGTCTCAGCGGGTGTGGCCGTGCCTCTGGCCCTTCGTCTGCCCGCAGGTGTGGCGGATTCCACTGAATTCGAGGCTGACAAGATCCGGGAGGCCGCCAAACGATCGATGGGTGACGCTTCGGCCGCGTCCTGATCGATCGATCGGAGGCCTCGCTCGCCGTCTGTTTCCTACCTGCCGCCCTCCTCCCGAAGATCGGAGTTGTCATGCGTAGACTCGTCCCCGCCCCCGTCGCGGTTCTGCTCTGTCTGGTGCTGACGCTAGTATGTGTCCACGCAGAGGAGGGAACTGACTGGGAACGTCGCTATGATGCAGGTTTTGCCCGCGGGCCGATCATCGTAGACGGCATCCCCAATGAACTGTCCTGGCAGTTGGCGCCCGAAGTAGGCCTCTTCACGCGTTTCCAGAGCGATGATCTGACTCCACAGTTTCAGACGATGGCAAAAATCCTGTGGGATGAGGAGAACCTCTACTTCCTGATCGCCGTAGATGATCCCGACATCTGGAGCACCATGGTGGAAGGTGACAAGGTCTGTCTCTGTCGAGAGGAGACGATCGAGTTGTTCATCGATCCAGACGGCGATGGGAAGGATTATGGTGAGATCCACATCAACTGTCTGGATACAATCAACGATCTCTGGATTCCCAACAATGAGTTCAAGTATGCCAATGGTGACCCCGTCGATTGGCCCGACCTCTACTCGTGGAAGCAGCAGGGCATGCGACATGCCGTGATGAACCACGGTACCGTCAATGACAGCACCGATGTGGATCAGGGATCGGTCTTCGAATTCGCCCTGCCCTGGTCGGGATTCGGCAAGATCGCCGGTTCAGCATCTGTACCACCACAGCCAGGCGATGTCTGGCGGATCAATGTGAATCGCTATGAACGCCCTCGCCGTGAGGCAGGGCGATCCCAGGAATTGTCCGGGTGGGCGCCCCTCAACCTGCAATCCTATCACGTACCTGATCGCCTGGGATATGTCCGCTTCATCGAGGATGGTCGATGAGCAGCGCTCCGTTGATCGCCATCACGGGGGTGACACGTGGGCTGGGTCGGGTTCTGGCCGATTGGTTTAGCGACCAGGGAAAAAGGGTTGCCGGTTGCGCAATCTAGCCCCCTACTGCGCAGGCAAGTGGGCCATTGAGGGTTTGATGAAGGCGATCGCTCGTGATTTACCGGAGACGATGGCCTCGATTCCGATGAACCCGTGTGACATCAATACGGACATGTATCGTTCGAACTGGCCGGACAACGCTCCCAACAAACCCTCGCCTGAGGAGTGGGTGGCTATTGCAGGGCCTTTTATTCTTGGTCTTGGCCCCGAACAGAATGGCGAATCGGTGATGGTTCCCCTTCCTGGGTACGTCCTGTAGCGGAAGGACTGGCATGTTGGAAAAGGCGCGTGCGGAACTGGCACCTACAGGAACCCTTCGGGCGGCGATCAATCTGTCGAACTTCCTTCTCGTCTCCGATCGAGGGCCTGACGGCGAGCCGATCGGGGTTTCACCAGACATGGCCCGAGCCATCGCAGACCGGCTGGCCGTTGCTGTGGAATACGTCCTGTACGACACCCCTGGCGCTTTGGCCGACACAGCTGAGGACGATCTGTGGGACATCGGCAATCTTGGCGCTGAGCCTCAACGAGCCAGGACAATCCGGTTCACCGCAGCCTATGCCGAGATCGAGGCGACCTACCTGGTGCCGGATGGATCTGTAATTCGCTCGATCGAGCAGGTGGATCGGCCCGGTGTTCGTATTGCCGTCGCGGAAAGATCCGCTTACGGCCTCTGGCTTGCCGATCACATCGAACACGCCCACCTGGTCAAGGCAGACGGTGTCGATGCGTCGCTTGAGCTCTTTGTCGCCGACGGTCTGGACGCGCTGGCGGGGCTCAGATCCCGATTGATCAAGGACGTCCAGGGACTGCCCGGAGCTCGGATCCTCGACGGGCAGTTCACGGCTGTGCAGCAGGCGATCGGCACGAAGCGCGATCGCCCACATGCCGCTGAATTCCTGGCCGACTTTGTGGAGCAGTCGAAGGCCAGTGGATTCGTGCAGGAACTCATCGACCGACACGGCGTGCACGGTCAACTCACCGTCGCGGCACCGGCCTGAACCATGTCCTGGGTGCGGACATCCCTAATCGGGTCTGTCGGTCTCCTGCTGAGTCTCTCAGCATGCGCAGATCCATGCAGCGATCCGGACGAGAAGGCCATTCTCGAACAGGCTGCTGCCGAACCGGGAGCGATTCGCACCGAGTCAGGGCTCATCTTCCTCCTGACCAAACCAGGTCCGGGCCCGCGGCCTGCGGCGGACAATCGAGTTCAGGTTCACTACGAGGGCCGATTTCCCGATGGCAGGGTGTTCGACAGTTCCTACAAGCGAGGACATCCCTCCAGCTTTGGTCTGCAGGATGTCATTCCCGGTTGGCGGGAGGGACTTCAGCTGCTGGAGGGTGGAGGCAAGGCCAAACTGACGATCCCGGCGCACCTGGCCTATGGTCTGGCTGGCAAGTCTCCGGATATCCCACCTTGTGCAACGCTGATCTTCGACGTCGAGTTGTTGGGCATCTACGACTAGGCTGCCCCGGGGGGCGTAGAGACCGACTAGAGCCCGGCAGGAAGAAGCACGAGCTCCGGTACGCGAGTTCGGCTGGGCAAGGTCGCGACGAACAGGCAGGCATCGGCCACATCCTGCGGCTGCAGGGCCTTGGCCATCACCTCTGGTGGGGTTGGCGTCGGGCGCTTGAAGACCAGCGGTGTATCGCACAGACCGGGGAAAATGACCGTCGTGCGAATGCCATTCGCCTGTTCCTCCTTGAAGGTGCCGTGCGCCAATCCGGACAGACCGCATTTCGAGGCCTGATAGGACACGCCAGACACGTCCGGCGACTGCACACACCCTGATGACAGATAGATGATCAGACCGGCCTTCTGTTGCCTCATCACCGGAAGAACCGCCTTGGTGCAGTGGAAGGCGCCGGTCAGATTCGTGCTGATCATCATGTTCCACGTCTCGTAGGACAGATTCTCGAGGCTGCGATCGGGGATATTGGTACCCGTCGCATAGACGAGGATGTCCACACGGCCGAAGGTATCGATCGTTTTCTGGATCAGCGATTCCACCTGCGCCGAGTCCTCCACGTCGGTGGGGCAGACCAGCGCATCATCACCGATCTGGGTGGCGAGTTCCTCGAGCTTGTCCACGGACCGGGCTGCGAGCACGACCTTGGCGCCCTGCTCTGCGTAGGAAACAGCTGCGGCACGGCCCATCCCCGAACTGCTGCCGACGATGACCGCTATCTGATCGCGCAAGTCTGACATCGCGTGCTCTTCTCCTGAAATCCGGGTTTTACGGCTTGGGTGACGAGGGCATGCGTTCGAGAACGAAGGCTTTGGACGCGGAGACCTGCGCTTCTTCGAGGCTGTGGAGGATGACATTCCCTGCGAATCCCACACGATCCAGACACTCCAAATAGTGCGGGTAGTCCAGTACCCCCGTGCCAGCCGCCTGATGCCCCGCATCACCATCCTTCTCCAGGTCTTTAGCGTGGGCGAGGCGAATGTCATCGCCCAACAGGTCGAAGGCCTCGTCCAAGACCTCGTGCATGCGACTCAACTGGCCTTTGTGAAACAGATTCGCACCATCGATGACGACCTGCAGGTGAGGGGAGGCGAGGTCGTCCAGGAGCCGGCGAGCTTTCGCTGCCGTGTTGACGACGTTGTTGACCTCCGGTTCGAAAACGAGGGTTATCCCTGCCTGCTCGGCGATCGCCGTCGCTGCCGCCATGGCGCGGACCGATTCGTTCCAGGCGTCCGTCGTGTCGTTGTCAGGATGGCCACCCCACAGGTAGTCCTGGTCGCGCGTCCCCGTGCACATGGTGATCAGATCGGTGCCAAGGGCGGGACAGGCCTCAGCAAGAAGCCGCAGCCTCTTCAGACCCGCCGGGCCCAGGGTCGGATGGATGACGTTGAACGTACCGGAGAGCGCTGCCATCTCGATGTTGCGATGCGCCAACGCGGTTCGCACACGAGTACACACTTCGGGGGGCAGTTCATCGGGCAGCGTCTCGAGGCCGACGGTCAGCAGGTCAAACTGGACGGTCTCCAGTCCGGCGGCCGCGACGGCATCAAGATTCTCCTCGATCGTTGGCCGATCGAAGGTTCTATTGAAGATTCCAAGTTTCATGGGCTGCGGAAACTGGCGACTTGGCGAGGCGCCGTCCAGGGTGGAACCACCCTCGCGCGTATGCGTCGCATCTGTATACTCAGATAGTCGACATCTGATGGCTCTTGGAGTCAGCCCCCAGCTCAACGAGGAAATTTGACGTGTACTCTCTCGATTCTACGATACTTCTCCTGATCCCTTGCATGATTCTGGCACTTTGGGCACAACACCGGGTCAAGAGCACGTATACGAAATTCAGCCAGGTCGGGTCCGCAGCACAGATTACCGGAGCTGAAGTGGCGCGCCGGTTACTCCAGCAGAATCGCATCGTCGACGTCGCCGTCGAGGAAACCAGCGGTGTGCTCACCGACCACTATGATCCGCGCTCGAAGGTCGTGCGTCTGTCCTCCGACATCTTTCATGGCCGTCATCTGGCCGGTTTGGCTGTGGCTGCTCACGAAGTGGGCCACGCGGTTCAGCACGCCCATGGATATTTCGCACTGAATCTCCGGCACGCTTTCCTGCCCGTGGCCAATCTTGGCTCGATGGCGGCCTTCCCCCTGTTTTTCATCGGATTCTTCTTTACGGGCAGCACGTTTCTCGTCGATCTTGGCATCGCGCTATATGCCGGGGTTGTGGCCTTTCAGGTGATCACCCTTCCCGTCGAATTCAATGCCAGCTCACGCGCCATGGCCCAGTTGGTGGACGGTCGCTATCTGGCGCCTCAGGAAGGTGTGCTGGCCAAGAAGGTTCTCAACGCCGCAGCACTGACGTATGTGGCGGCGACGGCGACGGCGCTCATGCATCTGGTGAGGCTCGTCATCCTGCGTCAGGGGATGCGGGACTAACGAAGTCCGCCAGTCGTACAGGCTGGCGTTTCGCACCCCACGTACCCGGTCGCCCCCGGAAGACACCGGCCAGGGGTGTTTTGCAGTTTGGACAGGCGCCAGCTTCGTCAACGTGCCAGGACGTGAGCGTATACCAGTCGCGGCCGACAAGAATCTGACCACACTGTGTGCACGCCGTGCTGCCGCCCTCCTCACCGTGAACATTCCCCGTGTACACGTGCCGCAGACCCTGGTCGATGGCGATCTGGCGGGCGCGGGTCAGGGTACTGGCCGGGGTCCGTTCGCGATCCTGCATGCGGAAGTCCGGATGGAAGGCAGAAAAGTGCACGGGCACTTCGGGCCCCAGATTCTCCCGGATCCAGATACTCTCGGCTTCGATTTCCTGGTCTGAATCATTCTCCCCGGGGATGAGGAGGGTTGTGATCTCCAGCCAGGTGTCGGTCTCGTGATAAACATAGGTGAGGGTGTCGAGGACACTGGCCAGATCGCCGCTGCACAGATCGTGATAAAAGCGTTGGTCAAAAGCCTTCAAGTCCACATTGGCCGCATCCATAGACGCAAAGAACTCGCGCCGTGGTTCCGGACAGATTTCCCCGGCCGTGACGGCGACGGTGTCGATTCCGGCTTCACGGCATGCGGCGGCCACGTCGACGGCATACTCGAGGAAGATGACGGGATCGTTGTAGGTGAAGGCCACGCTCGAGCACTGCAATTCGACGGCGGCTCGTGCGATCGTCTCTGGTGATGCTGCATCGGCGAGGGTGTCGACCTCACGCGATTTGCTGATATCCCAATTCTGACAGAATCGGAGGTCAGATTGCAGCCAGCGGTGCCGAAGGAGAGAACGGGCGTGCCGGGGAGGAAGTGATGGAGGGGTTTCTTCTCGATAGGATCGACGCAGAATCCACTCGATCGACCATAGGTGGTGAGCACCATTCCATCACCCCTGCGGGCGCGCACAAAACACAGCCCCTGCTGACCGTCGCGCAATCGGCAGAATCGCGGACACAGATCGCACTGCAGTCGTGTGTCGTCGACAGCGTGCCAGTACCGCGCAGGATGGGTGGAGATCTGGGGCAAAACGGGCTTGCTCCCTCCAGCATGCTGGGGTAATCTAGAAATGATGCGGTTCCACGGACCCGTATCGCTGTGAATATACGTCCATGCCTCCTTCCGACGGCGATGCCGTGCAGGTTCGACCCGCAGCCGTAGCCGGCCGATTCTACAGTGACGATCGCCATCGTCTTACGCAGACGGTGGCAGCGTATCTCGCCGAGGGGGCAGCCCATCTCCAGGCGAGACAAAGGGATTGGCCCCTCTCTGGCCATGTCCGGGCCCTTGTGTGTCCCCATGCGGGGTATGTGTTCTCAGGGCCCATTGCCGGCAGCGCTTACTCCACCCTTCAGTCACAATGTTCGACGATCCATCGCGTCGTCCTGATCGGTCCTGCTCACCGCGTAGCTGTGCCCGGCCTTGCCGTGCCGTCAGCCTCGGCTCTTGACACGCCCCTTGGCACCATCGCCGTCGATCCTGTCGTCACCGAGCTGGTCAACGAAGGCCTTGCAGGCGTCATCGATGAGGCCCACGAAGATGAGCACGCGCTGGAGGTTCATCTACCCTTCCTGCAGATCGCTCTGAGCGGTGACATCACTATCGTGCCTTTGCTGTTTGGCCAATGCGATCCGCTTGTCATCGGACGCGTCATCGAGCGCTTGTGGGAGTCGGAGACGCTCTTCGTCATCAGTTCCGACCTGAGTCATTTTCATTCCCATGACGTGGCCGAACGGCTGGATCAGGCGACATCGAGGGCCATTGAAAGCCTCGATGCAGAGGCCCTCGGCGAGGGGGCTGCCTGTGGACGTCTCGGCATCCAGGCGCTGATCGAGGTGGCGATCAAGAATGAGTTGAGGGCATTGGCCGTCGATGTGCGGACCTCAGCGGACACGGCCGGCAGTCCGGATCGGGTCGTGGGATATGGGGCCTACGTCTTCCATGAGTGACCTCTCCTCCTCCGACTGCAATCGCCTGCTGATGGTTGCAGAACAGGCCATCGATCATCTCCTGGCCGAAGGTGTGGCCCTGCAGATCGATCTGTCCGACTATCCGGCCTCACTGCATCGCCAGGCGGCTACCTTCGTGACTCTTCGGCGCGAGGATCGGTCGCTGCGTGGTTGCATGGGCAGCTCCATCCCGATGAAACCTCTCGTAGAGGATGTGGCGGACAATACGTTCGCCGCCGCCACGCGAGATCCAAGGTTTCCCCGACTGACCCACACGGAGCGCCCCGGTCTACAGCTGTCGATCTCCGTTCTTTCGCCGATGGAGCGGCTGCAGGTGGCGGGCACGGCGGACCTGATCCAACAGCTGCGTCCAGGGATCGACGGGTTGATGCTGGTGGACGGATCGCGTCGTGGGACACTGCTGCCGGCCGTGTGGCAAGCGATCACCGATCCTCAGCAGTTTGTGACCGAGGTCAAGGCGAAGGCGGGCTGGGACGCTGACCACTGGTCAGAGACGATCGCAGCCTTCCGGTATACTGCGCAGAGTTTTGGTCCTTCTTGATCCGGACTCGGTCCAGGCGTCTGGTCGCCGGTCTGTTGGGGATTCTTCTCGTCCTCGGTCTGTCGCCGTTGGGCACGCACCTGCTGCTCTGGCTCGTTCAGAACTCCGCCGCCGATGCTGGCTGGGAAGTGCACGTCGAGGAAACGACAGGGTCCTTGTTGGCTGGCGTGCGGTTACACCAACTTCGCGCCGAGGGGCACGGCTCCTGGGTTACGGCTGATACCGTCGCCCTCGACCTTTGGCGATGGCAGGTCGAGGTTGCGCTCATGCGCACCCGATGGCAGTTCACGTCTGCAGCCGAGGGGGCCGCGGCTGACGAGCGGCGCGACATCGCCGTGCCGTCGTTCGTCGAAGACCTCCCCGAGATTCGAATCCGCCAGGGTCTCATCGATGTGTTCCGCGACGACACGTTGGTATGGAGAGGATCGAGTCTCCATCTACAACGGCGCAAGCCTTGGAATGGGCAAGCTGATCGGCTGGAGGTCACGACATCTGGTTCGCTGCTCCTCGGTGAGAGCCGCTGGCGTATCAGTACCCACATGGCAGCTGATCTCCGAGACGAACTTCTGCACATCGACATCGAGAACCTCACCTTCCAGGAGGGGGCTGCTCTCGTTGTTCTCCATGGACCTGTAGTTCTCGACATCTCAAGCGGCTTGCCTTTGAAAGCAGGGCTGTCCGTCTTCGGGTATCTGGATGATGGCGATCGAACCCGCCCGCCGCGATCACAATTCAATGCAGACCCCCTGAAGATCGCCGGCGGTCTGCTGCCGCTGTCGCTGACCGTCTCCGGATCCTTCCACGGTGAATCTCCCTGGACCCAGTCTTTCGAGGGCCAGGCTGCGGGTCGCATCGACAGTGTCGCCGTGTGGCTCGATACGCTCACGGCGCGTGTTGCCGAAGGCTCGTTGATGGGCAGTGCGTCCCGATCCTTCGATGGTCACCTGACGGGGCAAGCGGTCCTCGCAGACTTCGAACTGGCACATCTGCAATTGCCGTTGCAGGGCAGGGCGACGGCACGGGGGCTGATCGAATCCTCCTCAGACGTGGAAGTCATCGAGCTCGCCGTCGAAAGTCAGGCCGTAGGTGGGCTGGCCACTGATTCGGTCGATGTCCACTTCGAAGCGCGTCTGGCGAACGGGGGACTGCAGGCAACGGCTCGCAGCGACCGGCTCGGGAACCTGCATGCAGAGGGTAGCCTTGGTGATTCGGGTCGACTCCAACTGAACGGCGAGTTGGATGCCGAGGCGTGGCTCGGGCGACCCACGCCGATGAGCGTTCAGGGAACGATGATCTCTTCAGATCTCGATCTCGCTTTAGAGACAGATCAATTCCCCTTTGGGGCAGATCTGGGCGCTTTGCATGCACGTGTCCAGAAGACGGGAAATCAGCTGACGATCGACGCGCAAGCCGCGGAGGGCGATCTGGTCGTATCGGCCTTGCTGGATCTACCGGCGGTGCGATTCGACGTACTCCAGATCGAAGCCCACCAGTTCGAGATGTCCCGATGGGACCCGTCGATGAAGGGGACGCTCGACGGGTCTCTCGATGGTTGGGGTTCAATCGGATTCGACGTGGAGACTCAGGCGGGGGTCCGCATCGATTCACTGCAGTTGGCCGACTGGAAGCTTGAGGGTCCCGTCGATCTGGCGGCGAATACGGCAGCGGGTGCACTCACGCTGGAAGCCCGTGGCGACGAACTCAACATGGTCGTTGCCATCGATCGCGATTCTGTGCGGGCGAAGGGTCAGCTCTCTGGCACAAGACTCCGTCGTTCCGCCGATTCGGTCTATTTGCGCGGTGAATTTGCCGCAACACTTCCGTGGATCGATGCCGCGGCACTGACACTGTCGGCAACCCTCGACAGTGCTTCCGTACGGCGAGCTGGCTGGTTCGCACACACGACGGGGCCCTTCCACGTTGAGTCCGGTCCCGATTCATTCAATCTGACACAGACCGATCTGGCCACCACAATTGGCCACACTCGGGTCAAGGCTCGCCAGATCGACGGTGAGTGGCTGCTTTCAGGCTGGATCGACTCCCTGACGCTGCCTCCCACATCGAGCTGGGCGGTGCGGTCTGGACAAGCGCAGTTCACCGTCTCCGGTTTGGCGCCGCATCCTCTGATCGACCTATCCCTGCAAGCCGATGATCTGCTGATGGGGGGGCAAAACCTCGGCACGCTGAGTGTCGGCGCCCGGATTGAGGATGGGGCTACAAAGGCGAGTCTCGATCTCGGCGTCCGTGGCACAAAGAGGCTTCAGATCCACCTGACGGCGCCCGTGCACGTGATGGATACGGGTCGACGTGCCGACAAAGAAGCGCGGTTACAGATCACGGCCCATGACTACGTCACCTCCTCGAATCCCGACAGCGCCACGGCAGATTCCACCTCCCTCCACCTGTCGGGACAAC
>PATE01000111.1 GCA_002712305.1 Gemmatimonadota bacterium
AGCGACGGTCAGCGTCAACACCACCCCGGTGTTGTCGAGATCAGAGTGGATTGACGATGTCGATGTCCCGCAAAGCCCCGCAGTTGTCCTCCGCCCGAGTACCCATGCCGGTGTCGCTGTTGCTGTTTACGGGCGTCCTCATTCTGTGTGGTCGCATTCTACCCGCACTGTTCTAGCGCTACTCGACCCTATCGCCGCTCGATCTGTCTGCGACCACCTCTGAGGCGGCCAGGTCAGCGCCCGCGTGCCGACAAACCGGACCCTCATGCGGAAGCTCCCGCGTAGTGTCGCACGCCCACCCGCCAGAAGAGACGTGACACCAGGGACAGGGTCAGCGCCAGGCCGATGGTCAGCACGAGATAGTCGGTAGACAAGCGACCGATGAGCGCTTCGGCGGGAACGGTGACCGCGAAGGTGACCGGCACGAGGAACGTCAGAGCTGCCTGCAACCATCCGGGATAGATCGTCACCGGCCATCTCGCCGCGTCATAGAGGCTGTGGAAGATCATGAAGATGTTCTCAATCCGGATAAACCAGAAAGAAACCGTCGCCAGGATCAGCCAGAAGCTGTAGAGGATGACGATGCCCGCCAGCAGGGTAACGGCAAAGATCGCCGCCTGTTGCATCTCGACGTGTTTCCCCATGTGAATCAGCGCCGCCGCCGAAACCGTCGGCCCCAGGATGACGTCGATCAATTGCCAGACCCTTACTTGGGAGACACTCACCAGGACCTGCGCCTCTTCCGGCTTGGTGAGAGTGAAGTCGAGATTTCCATCGCGCACATCTTCGATCAGCTTTTCCATGCTCGGCCGCACCACGACTCCCAACACACCCGTCATGAGTACGAAGATCCCGAGCAGGGCAACCAGCTCTGCCGGTTCCCAGCCATTGAGGTGGTCCGTGTGTCCATAGATGACGGCAACCCCTGCCAGGGCAACCACCAGATTCATGAGCGACTTGCCCATCTGAATCCAGAAATTGGCCCGGTATTGCAGTTCGTATAGCAGACCAATTCGCAGGTAGATGAGGAACAGTCGCAACAGTCTCATGGCAGACCAGTTCAGGCGCCGACGGCCGAGTATCGTGCCGACGCACGCGACCACACCAGGTGGACGGTCAGCCAGCCGAGCCCGATCCACAAAAACTGTGTGGCAAAGCCAGTCAGCATCTGGTCGGGGGAAAGACGTCCCATCACCAGTTCGACGGGAAAGGCGAGCATCACCTTGAAAGGCAGCACGTCGGCGATCGCCTGTCCCCAGGTGGGCAGCAGCGAAATGGGCGCAATGCGGCCGGCGAGAAAGAAAAACAGCGCCATATAGAGATTGTTCAGACCCGATGTGTCGGTGATCCAGAAGGCCAGCAGCGCCAGTGACCACTCGAAGAAGAAGCGAACGAGGAAAGCGAGCACCACGGCGGGGCCAAAAGCGACCCACATCCACGGTTCGGGTGACAGGGTGGGCTCAAAGAACCACCAAAGCAGGGCTGTGGCAGGGATGACGATAGCCAGGGTCAACAGTTTGTAGGCCATGTTCTGAATGATGTCCCGATGAAAGGGATGCAGGGGTTGCACCAGCAGCGCGTTGAACGTACCCGAGCGCACACGATACCCCATCTCCCACATGTGCCACGAAAATGTGACGTGATTGACGACCATCATGATCAGGAAGTAGGCTGCCAGTGAACTCGCATCGAAATCACCGACTTTGCCATCATCCTGCGCTTTGGCCACGGTGAGCCAAACCACCAGATAGATGACGGGCTGCAACACGAGCCCGATCAGCCAGATGACGACGGCCGCCCGGTACTGGAACATGACGGCCAGCTCGATCTTGAACAGTGTTCGATAGATGTCGCCGAACAGACCCTTCATGCGGCGCCCTCAGTCGCCATTTGAATCTGGACTTGAGCCTGGACCGCCCAGTTGTTGAGCAAAGACTTGCTCGATCACATCCTCGATGGGCGGCTCTTCGACGGTCAGGTCGATGACCGGTAAATCTGCCAGCAGTCGACCCGTCGTCGAGGCGGTCTGCTCCTTGGGCACCGTCATCGTAAACCGGCTGCCCTCGGCACTGACCACCTCCCCGTAACTCGACAGGTCGGCGTCCTCTGTGTCCAATTCGACCACGATGGTCTTGTGGGGAGAAAAGCGCCGTACTAGCTCTGCCAGCTGGCCATCGAAAAGCAACTGGCCATGGTGGATGACGACGACTCGTTCACACAGCGCCTCGACATCAGCCATATAGTGAGACGTGAGCAGAACCGTCGCGCCCGATTGCCGGTTGTATTCTGCCACAAAAGTGCGGATGCGACGCTGCATGGTCACATCGAGCCCGAGCGTAGGTTCATCGAGAAACAGGATCTGCGGACGGTGGAGCAGGGCCGCCGCCACTTCGCATTTCATCCGCTCGCCGAGCGACAGATTGCGCACAGGTTTGCTTAGCAAAGTGGACAGATCGAGCAGTTCCACGAGCATGTCCACTGTGTCGGTGAAAGCTGGGCGCTCGAGACGATAGATGGCCCTGTTTCGCTCGAAGGAATCGGCGACAGGAATGTCCCAGACCAATTGATTGCGGTTGCCCATCACGAGCGTGATGTGACGCAGGAAATCCCGTTGTCTTCGAAAGGGTCTTAAACCCAACACCTCGACGTGGCCATCGGTGGGTTGCAGCAGGCCCGACAACATCTTCAGCGTCGTCGTCTTTCCCGCACCATTGGGCCCGAGAAAACCGACGACCTCACCGGGGGCAACTTCGAAACAGACGTCCTTCACCGCCTCGACATCGCGCGTTCGTCGATAGAACAGACTCTTGGCAGCGTTCCACAATCCAGGATCGCGGACAGGGACCTTGTAGGTCTTGGACAGATGGTCACAGGCAATGGCTGTCATGAGTCGGCAACCACGGGTGACGTGCTGGTGCTGCCAATCAGGGGTTTGGTCATCATGCGCGTTGCGGTCCCTCGAGACCCAGATCGGCGCACATCACCTGTGCCGCATTGTAGCCGGGTAGTCCCGTGATGTTGCCGCTGGGGTGGCTGGATGATCCGCACAGATACAGCCCCTGCAGATAACCTCGATAGTGTCCGGCGCCCGGAAAGGGTCGATCATAACCGACCTGCCCGTGCGAAAGGGCGCCGACGAGCAGATCTCCTTCATGCATGTTGGGCAACTGTCGCGGGATATCTGCAGCTGTGCGTACGAACTGGTCGAGAACCTGCCCCTTCAGACCCGGCGCATACCGCTCCCACGTTTCCAGCATTCGTTCGCCGTGTTCCTCACCGAGGTTATCCCAATGGGCGGGATCTCCGTGTAGCCGATAGGGCACTTTCTCCCACATGAAAGCAGTGTGTTTCCCTTCCGGCGCCTGACTGCCATCGAATACGGTCGGGCTCGACCCCCACATCACCGTCGGCGGAATCTCTCCCTGCTCGTGGGCCCTGACCATCTGGTCGAAGTCGGCTGGCGACTCGAGGCCGAGGATCACCATGAAGGCCTTGTCCAGATGAGTCATGTTTTGGGCGGCCGCGTACCTGGGAGGTGCATCGAGATTCAGATAAAGCCCGAACAGGGGCGCCAGCAGATTGAAGCGGAATGCCACCGCTCGATCGCACCAACTGGCCGGCAGCACCGATGGCTCGATCAGTTCGAGAAATGTCTGCCGCGGATTCAGACCGGAGGCGACAAAGTGCCGTGCACCGATCTGCTCACCGTCGGTGGTCTCCACACCGATGACCTTCGCAGGGTCGGTGTACGAATCGACGAGAATGCGTTTCAGCGACGTCGACGTCCGCACTTGACCCCCTGCCGATTCCACGGCGGCCACCAGCGCATTGGCCAGGCCCGCTGACCCACCGCGACACATCTGTGCCTTGCCGCGTGAGGCCAGCAGTGCCGGAATATGATGGCCGAACCCGGGTGCTCGCAGGTCGACCTCACGCAGACCGTTGAAGAACAGAAGCCCTGCCTGTACGGCGGGATGACTGAATTCCTGTTCCACAAACTGTCTCGGCGATAGAGCAGCGACTTCCAGCAGTTTTCTACCAGAGGCACTTCGGGCCAGTTCCTGATGACGCTGCGCGGTGGGGCGCGGCGGACTCAGTGCTTCGGGTAGCAGAATCTCATCGACAATCTGTCGGAACTCACGTGCCCACACATGGAGCCGGTCGGCGTCCTGTGGGCTGATGCGGGAGAAGGCATCCACTGTTTTGTCGAGATCCGTCCACCACTCGAGTGCAGTGCCATCCTCGAGCAACATGGCCACATTGAGCTCGGGTTCGAGGTAATCGGCGCCGTGGTCGCCCAACTGCAGTTCATCGAACCAGGGCATGGCGGTGATCGCCCGGTGGTAGAAAGAATGCGTATTGTGGTAGAATCCGGAGCCGGGTGGCCACTGTTCGGTGCGCAGTCCCCCTCCGGCGATGGGTCCGGATTCAATGCAGAGCACTCGCAGTCCGGCACGGCACAGATAGCTTTGCAGTACGAGGCTGTTGTGACCTGCACCGAGGATGATGCCGTCGTATTGGGCGTCAGGCACGTTCCGTACTTTTCGTTCTTTGGTGTTGGCTGATTTGCCTGGCAGATATATTCATCACACACAACCCAACCCAATCAGAGGATCTCGTCAACGTAGAACGTGGCGTGGTCCTGAGCGGAGGATCGGTCTTGTGTAGAAGATTCACGTTGGAATCCTCGGTTCTTCTGTAGATTGAGCACGTCATGAAGCCTTCGATCATCAAAAGACGATGGATCATCATCGGGCAATGGGTCATCGCTTGTGGATGGCTGGGAATAATCTCGGCCGAGGCCCAACAGGTGCCCGCCGTAGAGGCCCATCCTTTCGGCACACTCGACCTTCGAATGCACGCCGGCTCCAGGCGCGGCGTGGAGGTCAATCGTCTCTGTTGCGGTGACCGCCCGGGCCTGGAAGTCGCCGCAACGGCCAAGGATCGTAGCGTGGATGCGGTGATCGTGCTGATGACGGGATGGGAGTTTGATGCGGATCAGGTGGAGGGTGGACGGGTTGTTGATTTGGTGTTGTCCAAACCCTTCGAGCGAGACACCGTCATTGAACGCGTCCGTGACGCGCAGCAAATGGTGGAGTCGAGGCGCACCGTCGCCCGCGATATGGCCGGGTAAACTAACCAACGCCGGCGTCGAGCTTCGTGGATGGTCACCAGTTGGTGAAGCTGCTATCCTCCCTGCGATAACGACCTCTTGCAGGCCCCTCTCGTGCGCCGCTGGGTGCGTGCCGCGCGGCTGCCTCTTCATCGATCTCAACACCGAGCCCCGGCACTTCTGGCGGCAGTAGGTGCCCATCGGCGAACGGGACCTGGCGTGGGAAGACGTCGGGCAGGATTTGACCCGGTTCACGTGACAGTTCCTGTACGCCGTGCAGAGGAGTTGCCAGACACAGGTGCAGACTCGCTGCAGTGCAAACCGGACCCAGCGGATTGTGGGGTGCCAGCGGCACGTAGTGGGTCTCGCACCAACCGGCGATCTTTCGAGCCTCGGTCAGGCCACCGACGATGCAGACATCGAGACGGCAGTAGTCCATCAGATCATTTTCCAGGGCTTCACGAAAAGCCCACTTGCTATCGAATTGCTCACCCACAGCGAGGGGGACGGAGCTCTGCTGACGCAACAGGCGGAGGCTCTGCGGATTCTCCGACCGCAGTGGATCTTCGATGAAGTAGGGTCGATAGGGCTCAACGCCCCGGCTGAATTCGATCGCCGACGGGGGGTCGAGTCTCGTATGCACATCGACACAGATCTGCAGATCGTCGCCAAAGGTCTCTCGCACGGCACGAACTCGGTCGATCCCGTCAGCCACAGCTCTGTGCGGTTCGAACACCTCTTCTTCGCCCGCCGGATCGCTCAGCCCCCAACGAACAAAACGCCAGCCCACCTCCACCTTTGATCGACAATTCGCGATCAAGGCATCGGTATCGGCTCCGCCCACGTGGGGATAACACACCAC
Organism: Gemmatimonadota bacterium; assembly: GCA_002712305.1. Classification (GTDB taxonomy): domain Bacteria; phylum Latescibacterota; class UBA2968; order UBA8231; family UBA8231; genus UBA12574. The sequence continues at coordinate 5,976 of PATE01000111.1, forward strand.
GCGCTCTCGGCACAGCCCGCCGAGCAATTCATAGACGGGGACCCCAAGGGCTTTGGCCTTGATGTCCCACAACGCCATGTCGATGGCGCTGACCGCAGCCGATTGAACGACGCCACTGGGAAAGAATCCCCCTCGGAACATCGTCTGCCATAGATGCTCAATGCGGAATGGATCTTTACCGATCAGATCGGAAGAAAAGTCCCGCAGGACGGCGGCCCAGGCCTGCCTCACCAAGGCCATAGTGACCCGCGTCGGTGTCGATCTTGACGAAGGTATAGGTGCGATTCTCCTCGACGAGAATGGGCGTCACTTTCGTGATTTTCACGGGGTGCCTGCATCTGTGGATGGGCTTGGAACGTCACCGAGCACGCGCGAGCGAATCTGATCGAGGGGAAACGCCGGACCGGGGTCGACTTTCCGCTGCGGCGCAACCTCTTCGTGGCCGAGGATGTAGCGAACGGAGTAGGTGGAGACCAACAGCTGGCACAGTTGCTCAATCATCTCGAGTTGACGCGTCGGATACCGGTGCCACCAACTGGACGCTGACTCGTTGCGGTGCACGCCCTGGACCGCATCAGCTTCGGCGATCTCACGCTCGAACCACGTGAACAGCCGTCCGTCTCTCTGGTGCAGTCGGCCAGGATTGTCGATCTCGACACCGATGCTGAACTGATTGAATTCTGTACGATCTGCCCACGCCGATCTGCCTGCGTGCCAGCCGATGATGTTGAAGGGCAATAGCTGTGTGATCGTGCCGTCTTCAGCCACGACCAGATGGGCCGAGACCTGGCGCTGCGGGTCCATGAGGATGCGCACGGCTGAGGCCGCACTGGCGCACGCGGTGTGGTGGAGGATGAGGGTGTCAGGCCCACCGTTGGCGAAGGTTTCTCCGTGATTCGGAGATGTAACGTGATCGACGTGGTCGCCGACCAGACGGCCACCCTCAATCTTCACGCCCGTCGGTCCTTCCGTGGGAGGGTGACTGGAGCCTCCTCATACCAATCGAAGCGATTCAGGGGCAGATGGGCCTTGCCCCCGTCCGTCTGCTTAACGAACAGACTCTGGAAAACGCTGATGTATCCGCGATCGAACCAATTCGCCACGGCGGACAGATACAGGCGCCAGATGCGGTAGGTCCGTTCGTCCACCTGGGCCAACGCCGCTTCTTGGTTCGCCTCCAACCTGCGGGCCCGGTGACGGAGGGTTCGCGCGTAATTCTCGCGCAGACTCTCCACGTCGCGAGCCTCAAAGTTATGGCGCTCAGCGGCGGTGGTCAGCTTTGTCATCGACGGCAGATCGCTGTCGGGGAACACGTAGGTGCGAATGAACCCCTTCGTCGTCTTGGCCGGACGCGCGGGAAGATCGGCGATCCCGTGCAGCAGAAAAGCACCGCCGGGTTTGAGATGCCGCTGAACAGCCTGGAAGTAGTCGTCCAGCCGTTCGCTACCCACGTGCTCGATCATGCCAACACTGACGACCTTGTCGAAGCCCTCTTCATCGGTGAGATCTCGATAGTCGATCACGCGCGCCTGGCAGCGGTCGGCCAGGCCGGCGGCGGCAAACCTTGCATTGGCTTCATCCGCCTGCGGCTGACTCAAGGTAATCCCCACGCCCTCGATACCGTGCTCCTCTGCGGCATGCAGCAGAAGCCCGCCCCAGCCACAGCCAATGTCGAGAAGCCGCTCCCCCGCCTTGAGACAAAGCTTGCGGCACAGCATGTCGAGTTTGCGCACCTGGGCGCGATCCAGATCATCGTCTTCGGCCGTGAAGTACGCACAGGAATACACCATGCGTTCGTCGAGCCAGAGACGGTAGAAATCATTGCTCACATCATAGTGGTGGGTCACCGCCTGGCGATCGCGATCTACCGAGTGCTCGCTGCCGGACAGCCCGGGCTCAGGGATGGACGTCGACTCTGCATCGGATGGCAATTGCAGCAAGCGCCGTCCCAATTGGAGTTTCTGCCACCAGGTGAGTTTCATGCCGATCAGTTTTCTGGACAGGGGCACTGTCGCTTCCAGATCTCCCTCCAGATCGAACTCTCCCGATATGTAACACTCGGCGAAGTTCTCTTCCGTCGGCTTCATCAGCATGCGGCGCAGAGCGCTCGGTCGCCGCAGCACGACCGTGGATGACGGCTCAAGATCGGCGTCTGGGCCCCACGTGTTTCCATCCCACAGGCGTATGGCAGAGTCGCGCGGTTCGATCCAACCAAAGATGTCGTCGATGATGGAGTAGGCGATGTCGGTCATGGGTTCCGAAACGGGTTGGGTCATCGTTGACTGCTGGCCTCCGTTTTCCTCGCCACCACACCATGGTCGAGGGGATGAGCAGCCAGACTTGGCAACGCTGCGTAATATAGAGCGCCATGCCTCTTCTGACCGCGCCAACTCACCACCATCTGCCGATGAGCATCGAGCTGCGGGGACACAACTTCGACTGTGTCACCACATGGGGTCTGTTTCACCCCAAGGGAGTGGACGCGGGTACGCGTCTGCTGCTCGACCTGATCGACGTGTCCGCTGATGCGGACTGCCTTGATCTGGGATGTGGGTGGGGGCCGATTGGCCTGTGTCTGACACGCCTGGCCCCGCAGGGGCAAGTGCACCTGGTCGACAAGGACTTTGTCGCCATCGAGTTCGCCAATCACAATCTGACGGCCAATGGATGCGACAACGGTCAGGCGTACCTATCGAACGGACTCCACCACGTGGCGGAGACGACGAGGTTTGACGTCATCGTCTCCAACATCCCCGCCAAGGTTGGCGGTGAGTTGCTGCAGTATTGGATGACAGAAACACACAAGCGGCTTCGACCGGGTGGCCGATTGTGGGTCGTCACCGTGGCGGGGCTGAAGGACTATATCAAGCGTGTGTTTCGGGAAGAATTTGGCAACTACCGCAAGGTAAAACAGAACCGCACCCACATCGTGGCCGTCGCAGAGCGCATGGCAAACCCGAGTTGATACGGTACGCCACGGCGCAGACCGTCAAGGTTGAGACCTATTCGGCAAGGTCATCGACGTCGATTTCGACCAGTTCCACCTCAGCCAGCAGATCGCAGACTTCGTCGAACAGGCCGGCAAACAGCCGCCCCGCAAGATGAGCCAGATCTCCGGCCAGGGCCCCTGCCGCAAAGTGGGCGGCGAAACACTGCCCCACAGCCGCAGCCAACCCGGCCGTCGTGTGCTCGTCTTCGATCACCGCGTGGAAGGTCTCAAGGCGCTGTTGGAGAAGCTCTGACGCTTGGGAATCGTGGTGGCCTTCTCGGATCCGTGCCGCGAATTGCTCTCGCAATTGCATGGCCACCTGATCGTCGCTGAGGCTGATCTGTAGAGCCAACTCCACGGCAAATGCTCGGGTGTGCAGCAATTCGAGCTGGATGATCTCAGGAGCAACACCCAGGGGTTCAGCCAACGATTGAACTGCTTCCATCTCGCCCGCTCCGGGCTCGACAACAATCTGTCGAAGCAGTACACCCAGCTCGATCGCGCTCGCTTGTCGACGTGGTGGGATGGTCAATGCAGCGTCCTTCCGTTGCCGCGTGCGGTATCGGTCCCTATGCTGCCCATCTCCGGCGCTGCCGCCACCCTGCCCTTCTGGTTCCGGTATGTTCGATTTTCTTCAGCGACGCGAAGTCCTCGACATCATCCTCAGCTCCAAGGTCGTGTTCAGTGCCGTATTCACCCTGGCCCTGTTCATCGTCGTCCACTCTGTATTGATGTTCATGCGCCAGAGTGGTGAACTCTATACACGGCTCGCACAAATCGACGCCGACCTCAACGTCTTGCACGCCAGCATCCCGGGCAAGCTGGAACGCATCACCCAGTTGCGACGCGATCTGGAACCGCTGCAGGCGGACTTTCGCCAGATTCAGGCGTACTATTCGCGGTTGCAGCATCTGGAAAGAACGTCGATGGAGCAAGAGGTGGAAGCTGAGCGTGAGGAAGAGGCGGAGAAGGACAAACGTATTCAGCACCAGAAGCTCGGATTGGATCGGTTCATCTAGCGCGGCGGGAAAACAGACCCGTGAGGGTTTTGACCACCTCAGCCGCTAAAAGATCAGACCCGTTCCCATATCCGCAACGATCTCCCCCGCCTGCTGATCGACATATCCGTCGTCGGTGATCCGACTTTCCAGATAATAGATCCGCTCCCATCCCATGGCCGTGTAGACGAGGAATCGGACTCGGCCTGATCCGTCTTCATCGGTGCGCACCGTCGGTGTGTAGTCATCGGGTCGGCGCAAGTCACTCACCTTGCGGGCCTTGGTGAGGGCTTCATCGAAGCCGGCTTCGGTGAAAATGGGCGTTGATTCAAGCCACTCAGCGGCGTAGCGACTCACTCTCAGAGACCACATCTCGATGATGAAGTACGCGTATTCGAACGCGCCGGCCAGCGTTTGCCCATAGTCCAGGTACTTGTACAGCTGTTCCACCAGTTCATCCCGCATCGGCACTTCCCCTTCATAAAAAGGCATCCAGGAGTCGTCGTCGGCGGGCCTGGCGAAGGGACGGATGGGGAGTTCGACGCCGGCGGCGGAAGTCTCCACCATGTAGTCGAGGATGTAGCCGTTTCGTGTATTGACCCGTGGAAACAGCGCCAACAAGGCGTTCACATCATCCGCTGGACTCGACGGATGAGAGCGATCGCGAAATTGCTGGACCTGCTTGCGCAGATCTTCGGCGGTGTCTGTAGGGATGTGTTCGAGCATGAGAGATTGCGGCGTCCGGACTGCCCAAGATAGCCTGGGATCACGTTGCCAACAAGCAGGCTGCCCGCTAGTGGTGCGCATTCGCGCACAGCGAGTTAGGGCCACAGATTGCAGAACGGACTCGGGTGGACGGCAGCGACGAACTGGAGCGGTCTGAAGCGGCTCAACGCCAGGCCAGCGACGAATTGCACCAGCGAGTGGAAGAGCGTGCCGCCGACCTGCGGTCTGTGGATGAGTCATTGCAGCGCGAAGCTGCCCAGCGGCAGCGAAGTGAAGAGCGATTCCGCAACATCTTCGAATACTCCAACGATGCCATCCTCGTGCTTGATCCGGATCACGACGAGATCCTCGACGCGAATCCTCGTGCCTGCAGATTGCTGTCCTGCACTCGAGAGGAACTCGGCAATCTCACGCTCGGTGCCCTGTTTCCTGAAGACCTTGCTCGACTGCAGTCGTTTGCTCTGGCCGTGGTGGAGGATGGCTTCGGTTGGATGGACGAGATCAGTTGTCAGACCCTGGTGTCGGTGGCATCGGTGAATGAAGTCGAAGTCGTTCGATCCACCTCGGCGAAACCAGCCAACAGCACACGGCCATTGTACACCGTCGCCTGCGCGATTCGTTCGATGGCCGCTGTAGCTTGATCGAACTCTGAGGTGAGCACTTCGCGCTGCTTGTCGGTGAGGTGGCCGTTGGCGGACTGTGTGGCCAGTACGCGCATCCTCTGCAGCAGCGACGTCGATTCCTCCAGCGATCCTTCTGCGATCTTGAGCAAGTCCGTCGCCTACTCGGCGTTTTTTACGTTCTAACCCAAGCGGGTGACCTGCGCTCGAAAGCCCTCGGAGATTGATAAACCGGCGGCATCATTGGAGGCTCGTTTGATCCTCAAGCCCAAACCGATGGCCTCGAGGCGACCCTCTTGGCTCGCGCGATTACGACTAATCCGATGAGAGACGTTGATCGCCGAAATGTTGCTGTTGATCGACAGAGGCATGGGGAGCTTCCTTCACACGACTTGGTATGATTCGGCGCTGAAACATTCCTCTGAAGCTACTGATAATACGGGAGTTAGATAGGATCACACTCCCCCCGTATCATCGGGCGGTTGGCTGGATGCTTGAGGTTTTTTGATGAAAAAAGGCTCGCGGAACCTGAAAGGTTGCGAGCCGATGGGGCATCAGATCGTGGTGGGTGGGGAGGCCGTGTGGCCGGCGCTCAGTCCCCGGTCCCGAGTAGTTGATCGATGCCCTCGGTTTCTTCGACGCTCGGTTCGTCGACCGCATTGGGACGAACGCCGGTTCGCTTCTCAACCCGGTCGGACCAGGCCTCCTCCAGATTCTGGAGATATCGTGTCGCTGCCGTGCGCTCGTGGCCTTTCTGTGTGATCAGTCGTTCGTAGAGTGCCTCACCCACCAGACCATCTTCTCTGGCCTGCCGCAATAACTGTGCGTCCTGCTGCAACTCCGCCAGTCGACGTAATTGCACCATGACGTCCTCTTCGAGGCGTCGAAGCGACCCATCGATGCGGACCCCTGCGGCCATCCGCTTGGCCTGCTCGAGCTCGTACTCGTGTTCGAATCTCAGGTGCCCGTTGAGGCCGCGTAAAGAGACGCGTTTGCCACATTCGGGGCACACTACCTTCAGATCTGCCATATCAATATGCGCGTAAAGGTTTGTTTTCGTGTCAAATATACGAATCCTGATCGATCCTGCCCGACATGCCTTGACCCTGTCGCTGGACCCCGGTAGGTTGCTCCAGCATGCTCACGATCAACCCCCCCTATCTGATGTTTCTCGGCGATGCGGCAGATCAGCTGGCGGCAAAGACCGCAGACGGTGTGGCGCGTTGGCGACCGGACTGGTGCCTTGGACAGCTGCGCCTCGAGGGGTGCCAGGCGGACATCGGGCTCGAAGATCTGACCATAGATCAGGCTCGCCAGGCCGGTGCCCAAACCCTGGTCGTGGGTGTGGCCAATCGAGGCGGCATCATCTCTGAGGTATGGTTGGAAACGCTGCTTGCCGCGCTGGACGCCGGTTTCGATATCGCCAGCGGTCTGCATAACCGCCTCGGAGATCTTCCCGCACTGGCGGAGCGTGCTCAGGCCACAGGTCGACAACTGGTGGACGTCCGCTACCCGGACGTTGAGCTGAAAGTAGGCCAGGGCACGCCGCGCACGGGACGTCGATTGCTGACCGTGGGTACCGACTGTTCCTGCGGAAAGATGTTCACGGCCCTTGCCATCGAGCGTGAACTGCAATCCCAATCACGCAAAGCCACTTTCCGCGCCACGGGCCAGACAGGCATCCTGATCGCCGGGACGGGTGTCTCCGTCGATGCGGTGATCGCCGATTTCATCGCCGGTGCGACCGAGCAACTTGCGCCAGACAACGACGACGATCATTGGGATCTTATCGAAGGACAGGGCTCGCTGTTCCATGCTTCCTATGCGGGCGTGTCCATGGGACTACTCCACGGCGCTCAGGCCCACGCCCTTGTGCTGTGCCACGAGCCGACGCGAACCCACATGCGAGGTTTGCCACAAGCGCACCTTCCCTCGATCGCACAGTGCATTGACCTCAACGAACGCTGCGGCCGACTCACCAATCCCGACTGTCGCGTCATCGGCATCTCCCTGAATACGTCACAGTTACCCGACGACCAAGTCGACGACACCTGCAAGAGGATCGAGCATGAGACGGGGTTGCCCACGATCGACGCCTATCGCCATGGCTCAGAACGTCTCGTAGAAGCCTTACCGGAATAAGACTCGTGGAGAGTAGGGCACGTCCGATGATGAAGTTGGCGGTCCAGGCGATGAGGCCGACGGACTGAGTTCGAATGGATCTTCGCGTCTACCATGAGTCATGGCCATTGGCCACGGCCTTCACGATTTCTCGGGGTACGAAGACCCAGGCTGACGTCGTCGTCGTAGAGGTTGAGCGCGACGGTCACATCGGTCGGGGTGAGTGTGTGCCCTATCCTCGATACGAAGAGACCGTCGACGGCGTGATGGCCACGCTCGAGTCCCTTCGGCAAGCCCTCGCTCAGGGCCTCGACCGGGTGGCTCTGCAGCAGATCCTGTCCGCAGGGGCAGCGCGCAATGCCCTGGATTGTGCTTTGTGGTCTTGGGAAGCCGCACGTGCGGGATGCCGTGTCCATGAGCTTCTCGGCATGGATGCGCCGGGCCCTTTCACGACGGCCTACACGTTGAGTCTGGCAACTCCGACCCAGATGAGGGATGCCGCTGCCGAACAAGTTGAGCGCCCGCTGTTGAAGTTGAAACTCGCCGGTGACGGGCTGGATACGGATCGAGTTGCGGGTGTGCGCTCGGGTGCACCGAACGCACGGATCATCGTCGATGCCAATGAAGGTGGGCAGGAGGCGGAGTTGGGTGACTTGCTGTCGAGCCTTGCAGGTCTGGGCGTCGATCTGGTCGAACAGCCCCTGCCAGCTGGGCAGGACCTCGCGTTACAGCAGATGGAACACCCGATCCCGATCTGTGCCGATGAGTCCTGTCACACCTCTGATGATCTTCCGCAGCTGATCGATCGATACGATCTGGTGAACATCAAACTCGACAAGACCGGCGGGCTGACTGAAGCCCTCGCCCTTCGCGACGCTGCACGGTCCGCAGGCCTGGGCATGATGGTGGGCTGTATGGTGGGTACTTCGCTGTCCATGGCGCCCGCACTGTTGCTGGCAACCGGTGCGCAGGTCGTCGACCTCGACGGCCCCCTGTTGCTGGCCGCGGATCGAACACCGGGGCTGAGCTATCAACAGAGTCAGCTGATGCCTGCACCCGCAGGCCTATGGGATGGATGACAGCAGAGGGATGTTGCGGCTTCCCTTGGGCCTCTTGTTTGGCGCTCTAGGCACTTGATGTCTGCAAAGGAGGGCGAGCGGCCAACGCCGCGATGGACCCGAGGACTGCTAGCAAGGCCAGGGTGAGGAATGCGCCCCGGTAGGACCCCGTCAGGTCGCGGACGATACCTGAGAACAAGGGCCCGGAGGTCATGCCCACCATGATCAACATGGCGCTAAAACCACTGATCGTTGCGTAAGCGCGTCGACCAAAATAGTCAGCCCTGATGGAGTTGATAATCGTGCCCCGGATCCCCCAGGCCGCGCCATGCAGGACGGCAAAGATCATCGTCCCCGCGATCGTCGTCGCGTAGGCGAACACAACCATCGCCACCGCGTGCATCCACATCGCGATAAAGATGATCCATCGCTTGTCGACGCGATCTCCGATCCACCCGCCGGACAACTGTCCTCCGATCACCACCACAACGAGCAAGGCCACAACCTGCCCTGCGCGCGTCTGTGACAGCCCCACTCCTTCGACCATATGGGGAATCTGGTGGACGAGCACTGTACCGACGATCAGAAGCGCACTGGCGTGGACGAGGGAAAGAAACCAGAACGCACGGGAGCGCAGCGCTTCGCCAGCCGAGAAACTCGGTTCCGCTTGCGGAGGCGTCACGCTCGCCTCCTGTTGATCCAATTCGCCATCGGGGCGTTGCCCATAGTCTTCGGGCCGACGTCGCATCAGCTGTGAGGCTGGAATCGTGATACAGGCGATCAGGAGTGCCGAACACATCGCCATCCATCGCCAGCCGTGCAGTTGAATGAGATAGACCACGGCGGGCACGAGCAGTCCCCCCGTGCCCATGCCAGCCAGGGTGAGTCCCAAAGCGGTGGAACGATGTCGTGAAAACCACTGCATCACCGTCGTCGAGATCGGCATGAAACCACCCAGACTCGATCCCAGGGCAATGGTGGCCAGGGCGACATAGAAGGACGTCAGCGACGAGGTATGGGCGAACAAAAGAAACCCGATGGCGAACAGCGCGTTGCCTGCGGTCATCACCTTGCGTGGACCCATCCGATCGATCAACCATCCTTGCGCGGGACCGAGGATCCCGGATTCCAATTGCACGAGGGCGAAAGCGCTGGCGAGGATAGTCCGGCTCCAGCCGAACTCGGCTTGCAGGGGCAACACGTACGCGCTGAAGGCATGGAAGAGCAGCCCACCATTCAACAGCTGCACGACGAACCCAGCGACGACGATAATCCAACCGTAGAACAACACATCTCCTAGGTGGTGGGTGCTCACCAACCAAGGCCAGGATCATCGGCAAGACCAGAGTACGCCTCCGGGTTAAACGTCTGCGCCGTGCACTGCGTCGAAGTGGCGGTGATGCTGGGAGGCATCATTCGTTGAACGACCGGGGTCACCGGCGACGACCGATGAGGTCAGCGCCACAGATTAGGAGTTTGGACAATGAGAACATCTCTCATCGTGGGAATGTTGGGTGCAGCTGCGCTGTGTTTGACCGTTGCCGATGCCGCCGATGCAGGCTCACGTCGCGGCGGCCGTGAGGGCCACGGCGGCAGAGGCTTGTGTGGAAGCGGACCGACGGGCATCGACGTCGAGCAACGAGATGCCCGGCATGCTGAGCGGCGGGCCTCCTTGGCCGATGCCCTTGAATTGACGGACGAACAGATCGCCGCCTGGGACCTGCTGCGCGAGGATGCCCAGCAGGCCAAGGATGACTTGTGTGCCGCTGGGGAAGTGAGCCGTGAGGATGCTCGTGCGCTGCGCACCTCCCGACACGAGGTCTTCGTCTCCATTCTGACCCAGGACCAGCAGGAGGCATTGAAGAGTCTGCGACAGGAACGTCGGTCGGCTCGTGGGCCTCACGACAGAGCAGATGATGATGAGCCAACTTCTGAAGAGGCGATCGAAGGTGCTAGCAAGGCCGCCGTCGCCAACACGACGTGGGCTGAAATCAAGATGGAAGCCCGCTAGGGATTGGCCGTCGCCACCGAAAGATTCGAGAGGAAGACGATGATGAAACGAATCATGACTCTAGGCGCTACGGCGCTGGTGCTTGTGCTGATGTTGGACGCATCCGAGGCGCAGCGCCCAGGCCGGGGATCCGAGAGCCGGGTCGGCGGCGACGGCGCAGGACGTCTCGCCGAAGCTCTGTCACTGACCGCAGATCAACAGGCTCAGCTCAAGTCACTTCGTCAGCAAATGCACGAACAGATGGAGTCTCTGCGCCAACAGGGAACAGAGCTGCGCAGCGAAGCCAGATCTCTCCGCGATCAACACCGGCAACAGGTCAGATCGATTCTCACACCGGAGCAGCAGCAGGCACTGGCTCAGTTGAAGGCCGATCGGCCCGTTGGTCCGAGGGGCAGTGAGCGTGCCGGTCGACGGGCACGCGGGCGTCGGTTGGCAGAAAAACTGCAACTAACGCAGGAGCAGAGAGACGCGATGCAAGACTTGCGACGAGTCCATCGCCAACAGGTGCAGGAGCTACGCGATGGTGCTTCCCGTGAGGACTTGCGTGCCCTGCACCAGGAGCACCGCGACTCGATGCGACAGGTGCTCACCGAGCAGCAGCGCCAGACGCTGGATCAGCTCCGCGCCGCGCGCCAGTCAAGCAAGCGCAGACCTCGGCGTGAAAGGCAACTCCCGCCTGATGGCGATCCATCGTTGGATGGATCCGCCAGACCCGGTGTAGAGGGCACCAGTTGGGGGGATGTAAAGGAATCCGTCGACGGAGGGTGAGACAGACAGCAAGGCGATTGTGCGGTCGTTGATTAGGAGGGTCACGGAGGGCGTGACCCTCCTTTTCCATTGAAGCCTCCGTCGGTTTATGGCGCCGCGCCGATGAGGCTGTTGAGATGATGGCCTTCGGCAATGACTTGCTGTGCTTCGGCCGTGGAGTCGTCGTGCCCGAACAGATCGACGTCCGCAGGCGGTCCGGGGTGGTCCACGGTGATGGCCAGCCGACGCCCCTGGAGCAAAGCCTTGAGACGACCGCGGCCACCGTCGTCGGTGGAGGCGGGCACAATACCTCTGAGGGTCAGCCGTAGACGCTGTTCGAGCTGCGGTTCCACGAACTGAGGTAGCAGTTGGGCAACGCCCGTCAACTGATGCGCAGATAGAGCCTGGGCATCACGCAGGGGATATGCGTACAACCGCTGGTGAGCCGCGCCCCAGACGGGGCGCAGATCGATGCCTTGCGGTGTGGGAGACAGTTCAACCAGAAGCCGGCTGCCGGTCGTATCCAGCAGACGCTGGGTGCGATCACTGATCGGACCCAGAGACGCAACCGACATGTGGAGATGGAATCCAAGGTCGAGGGTAGGCGCGTGACCCGGGAGCAGCTGATACGTCCATGGACGGCCGCGTCGAGGCGTCAGGGCAGAGGATTTCTCACATTGCCGCACCTGAGCCTGCAGATGCCTAACACTCCAGCGGTGGGCTCGGGTCTGATCCAACAGGCGCAGAAGATCATCGTCGCGGGTCAGGGTCGCCAGGACCCGGCAATGGCTCCAGGCCAGGCCTGACCACGTGGTCAAATTCGGCAGGCGTAGATAGAACCGCCGGGCACGGTAGAGGGTCCTCGTATGCAGGTGTAGACGTTGGGCCAGAGAACCGATACTGTCCTGACCGTATCCGGACCGTGGTCCCAACTGCTCGTGAATCAGGCGTCCCAGCTCCCAGTAGGCCCGCGCCTTTCGCTCCCCTTGGTCAGACTGAGAGTTGACAATCTGAGCCGCCGCCACCAATTGCTCTTCCGCCGTCGCCACCCTCAGGCCTCCACGTCAGCAGCCGAGCCGCCCAGTGCCAGATGGATCACCTTGAGCAATCGATCGGTGGCGATGGGCTTGCGCAACACGCCGGCGACTTTCTGACCCGTCTGCTTGAACTCAGTGCTGGCCGATTCGGTGCAGACCACAACCTTCACTTCCGGATCCAGCTGTTGCAGCTTCGCCAGGACCGCCTCGCCCTGCACGTCTTCCAGGACCATATCGAGGATGACGATGGCGATTTCCCGCTGCCTTTCGAGGAACAGCTTCAGCCCCGCGATTCCGGCATCTGCCTCGATCACCTCGAACCCGTAGTACTCCAGATTGAGCGACAAGGTCTTGCGAGCTATGGCAGAGTCGTCGATGACCAGCACGGCCTGTTTGCCGCCCTGTGTGGCCAGGACCTTGCTGATGTCGATGTTGAGTTTGCCCATCGTCTACCTGGCCGTCGCTGGGGGCCGCCATCGAGGTTGTGCTACCAAGATATCCTGATCTCCGCCACTAGACGGTGTTTCTCAGATCGAGTGACGATTCGGATACGAGGGTCAATCTGGGTCCTGATGTCACCTCGGGCAAGCGCTCCCGCCACCACCATGGGAAGAAGATCGTAGATTAGGGGACTACCGATTCTGCCCAGAGATCTTCAAGACCATCGCCAACAAAAACGACGAATGACAACGATCTCCGACCCGATCGTCACCAGCACTCTGTCAGACGATGTGGTCCAGCATCTTCGTAGTTCGCTGACAAAGGATCGCAAATCGGCCACGCGACGAGACCGTTTTGTCAGCCTGGCTCTGGCTGTGCGCGATCGCCTGATTGTGCCCGGCCCGTCCTGATGTCTTCG
>PATE01000112.1 GCA_002712305.1 Gemmatimonadota bacterium
CGTTGGCACCTTGGCACCATCACCCGTGAACGCTTCTCGCCCGGCAATGTCGAGGTCCCCAATATGCCGGTAGCCGACCATACCGAGTGCTTCGGCCACGGCAGGCAATCGATCTGGCGAGTCGATGACGACATCGATGTCCAGGATGGGTTTGGCGGGCAGACCAGGTACCGACGTACTGCCCATATGCTCGATGGCAAGGGCCAGTGGCCCGAGAGCCGATTTCAGAGCTCCTGCCAATTCTTCGAACTGGTGCGCCCATGCCGGATCGGGATCGGCGATGACGATCCGCCGTTTGGCACTCATGACGAGACCCCTCTCAAACCCAGGTCGATGGCCAGCTCATCCGGTATCTCGATGATCCCCGCCGCGTCTCGAGCCTGGCGGTAGCGCATGGAACCCGGAAGGCGGAGATCATCGCCTTGGACGGCAGGCGTCGCCAGATACCCGTGTGCAAACTCGGCCACGGAGCGGTCGTAATCGTCGGCAGCGCCAAAGGCGTCGCGACGTAACCCGATCAGCAGCAGACCGTATCCCTCATTCCCCTTTGGGAAGACATGAGCCCCCGTCATCACACCCGCCATCAGTTGGATGGCAGCGGCCAGGGCACCTCCGCGATGGCCACCAAAGGGCATCATGGCACCGGACATGGCACTTCGGCATCGGTCGTTGGGTTGCCGTCCTCATCGAGGACAACCCCGTCCGGAAGCGTGGTGCCATCCTGACGATGAACGAGCAAGGCGCCATAGGTCACCGCTGCCGTGCTCAGATCGACGAGGATCGGATCTGGCTCGGCGGGGAAACCAAATGCGATGGGATTGCTACCAAACAGGGCCGCTTTGCCACCGGGCGGCGTCACCATCGGGCGGCAGTGGGTAAAGCCAAGGGTCACGATACCGGCTCGCGCACCACGATCGGCCAGAAAACCCAACATTCCCGTATGTGACGTATTTCGCAGCGCCACGCTGGCCAGTGAGTGGTCTCCTGCGCGTTCGATGAGGTGGTCGGTGGCCATGACACCCCCCCGTAGCCAAATCCATTCGTGTCATCGAGGACGAGACGCGCACCGGCATCGTCGATCACGCGAGGCCGTCGGCGACCCGCCCCGGAGCGGGCGCTGGCCACAGCAGCGGCGAAACGTGTCGTCAGACCATGTGAGTGTCGCCCCCAAAGATCTGCCGTGGCCATGTGACGCACGACTGCCTCAGCCGTCGAGGGTTCGACCCCCTCTTGCTGCAAGCATCGTGCACCGGCCTCGACAACATCCTCAAAGGAAACGTTCACCCGGACACCTCGAGCCGAACGGTCAACGGCTCGCTTTCGCGATAGCCGATACGAATCGCTCGGGCTCTGACATAGACTCGCCCCACGGGCAGCCGGATCGGCTCCGTATACAAGCGCCACCTCGTTTCCTCACCGTCGCCTGTATCGTCGTCGTCGCCGTGATCGAGGGTATAGGCGATGGAGGCACCCTGGGTCCCACACTGGAGCTGTGCCAACGCCGGCGAACGCAGCGGTGGCGCGGGGACACCGGAGATCAGTCCGGGGTGGCTCGCATCGTATACGGTGATCAGTGGGACGGCGGTCGTTGGTTGGACGCCGTTCGGATACCAGTTGTTCACCATCTCGTTCTCGGCCATCTCGCCGAGATCACCGACCTTCCCCATCCACTCGTCCAGAGCGCCCTGGAGACGAGATCTGATCCGGCCAAATCCTGGATCGTCGGCGAGATTGACCATCTCAAAGGGATCCACGTGCGTGTCGTACAGCTCTTCAGGGGGCCGAGGCCAATCGAACAGCAATTGCTCGGCGCCCTGGAGCGTCCCCGCCGCAGATCGGCGCCACAGCTCCTGTGTCACGGGATGCCGATTGCGATATGGGTTCCACGGCAGATAGGGTCTTTGAGGTTCGTAGTGTCGAATCAGTTTGTAACGACGATCTCGAACCGCCCGGACACGATCGTACGCCTCGTCGTGACGATCTCGCGTGGCAAAGACATAGTCGCGCGGTTTGGATTGCTCACCGAGAAAAGGCCGCCCCTGCAGGTGTGTGGGACATACGGCGCCGGCCAGTGACAGCAAGGTCGGCCCCAGGTCGATGAGACTGATCAGATGTGGATCATCACTGCCTGGAGACAGAGTACCGGGCCAGCGCACGATCAGCGGAATCCGGATGCCAGCATCGTAGGGCCATCTCTTTCCCCGTGGGAAACCCTCCCCATGGTCACTCCACAGAAACACGATCGTGTTCTGCGCCAGACCATCAGCTTCGAGCTCGTCGAGCAGGGCACCGACACGAGCGTCTGCCATTTCCAGATTGTCATAGTGTTGCGCGAGGGCCTCACGACAAGCGCGTGTGTCCGGCAAATAGGGTGGTAGCTCGACCTGATCGGGATCGGTCCGCAGGTTGCCGTGACGTTTCTCCGGCCACATGCCACTCTCGTGCGTGACGGTGGGATTGAACACGGCAAAGAAGGGTTGATCAGGGTCGCGATGACGCCAGTGGGCCTCATGGCTCAGTTCGTCCCAGGCCGTCCGGGGCGGAACGAACTGATAGTCCGTCTTTGCATTGTTGGTACAGAAGTATCCCGCAGCACGCAGATACTCGGTAAAACACTTCACATGCGGTGGTGGGCAACACTCATAGGGCGTCGGCATGCCATCTGTATTGTCATTGGACGTGCTCGTACGCATGTGGTGCGCACCGATCGACGTAGGATACATGCCTGTGATGATCGCGGCGCGACTTGGCGCGCAGACACCAGCCACAGAGAAGGCATTGGGATAGATACAGCCGCCCGCAGCCAGCCGATCGATATTTGGTGTGCGGGCGATCTGGTCGCCGTAGCAGCCGAACCGAGGACTCGTATCCTCGAGAGAGATCCACAGGAAATTGGGCCGATCCATTTGCGCCTCAGCCACCGTCATCCTCCCCGTCGCTTTCCAACTGCCACCCTGGCAGGGTGACCGATTCATGGGGCTCGACCATGGGCCCATACAGTTCTGGCCTGCGTGCCTGCAGATATCTCGACCCGGAGGTATTGTCGAGCTTCTCCGGTGTCAGCAATCCGACCACGACATCATCATCCAGTGCGTCGGACTCGGCGACGATTTCGCCGAAGGGATCGATGATCATCGACAGGCCAGGTTTCACCGTGTCGTAGTCCCAGCCGATGGGATTGCTGAATGCATAGTAGACACCATTTTCGTAGGCCCGCGTAGGCAACCAGCGCATTAGCCAGTCGCGCCCTTTGGGCCCACTGAATTGCTGACGAAGAGAGACGGGATCGCGATGGCGATTGTCCCACAACGACCGCTCCACAATACCACGGCCTGGCATGTTCGATGGCAGGCAGCAGGTCACATGGGGGGCCACGATGAGTTGCGCCCCCATCATCGTCGTGATTCGGGGATTCTCCACCAGATTGTTGTCGTAGCAGATGAGAAAGCCGACCTGCCAGCCGCACAGTTCGATCACATTGTAGCCCTCGCCCGGTGACAGGTGCGGACTGACGAAGGGGTGAAGTTTGCGGAATCGTGTCAGGAAACCCTCTGGCGAGACCGTGACGTAGGTGTTGTAGAGATGACCTGAGTCCTGCTCGATCAGCCCCGCCATGATGATCGTCCTGTAATCGCTGGCAATGCGGATGAGTTCTAGTACGGAGGGTCCATCCGGCACCGGTTCAGCGACATCGGCCAATTGGCTCTTTGACAGGGGCTGCAGCCACGAGTAGGCGGGGATGCAGCCTTCGTGGAAGCTGACGATCTGCGCGCCCGCCTCCACGGCACGACGAGTCAGCGTTTCCACGCGAGCGAGGTTGTAGGCCTTGTCGCCGTCTCGATGCTCGAACTGCGCCGTCGCAATCCTCAGGTCATTCATCGGGCTCGACACCCTTCTGCCGGGGTACGTGCGCTGGTCGCGAGCTGAATCACTGCATCTTGCTCCCCTCTTAATCTGCGCCTCTGCAACACCCTATCGTTGATGGGCAACGGTTCCCAACATCCTCGAATCGAGTTGATCATGCGGACCCTGTCCACTCTCGTACTGGGAATACTCTTCGCGGCACCGATCGTCGCCGAGTCGATCCCCATCACGACCACCTCGCCAACAGCTCGTGCCCAGTATCAACCCCAGGCAGGATCTCCTGAGGTCTCGTTGTCGACGCAGTACAGAACGTGATCGTACTGAAAGGCGAACGAGAGAATCCGGTCTACGAAAGCCTGCTGCCACTTCAGAATAACCTGGTTGCCCTCGAGCCCCAGCACGGTGTAGAAGAGGGGCCGCTGGTTTTGACCCGGGTGTTGTGGATAGTCTGGGGCAAGGCCGGATTCGTCTTCATCGTAGTTGATGTTGTTCTTTGGATTGAAAGGGTCGTCTTGCCATGGGTCGCCGCTGTGGTCAAAGCGATTTCACATCTCGATCTGCACGATGATCCCGCGATCACGCGTTCCCTGCAGAAAACGCTCGAAACGATCCCAGTATTCGTCGTTTCACGTGGCCAGATCGTAGAGCCCCCCGTCGGTGCGACCGAAGGCCTTGATCTCGTATCCCCAGGTTGGGCCGGTCGGACATGGTGTTGCGAAGGAAGTTGCCACCATTGGCGATCAGGAGGTCAAGTTGCTCTTCCACCTCTGGCATCTGGAAGAGATTGTCGTCATCACTGCCACCAAGAAGGACTTGTGTCTGTCCGCGATACTGCCAGTACCGGGGCGAATCTGTGCAGGGCCTAATTCCCGTGTTGTGGGCGCTGATCATATCACATGTGCTCACGACGAAAGGCGATGAGTCCCTGGCGCATCAACTGGCGCGCTGTCGCTTCGGGACGCTGGTCGTGCAGTTGACGAAAGACGGCGACGAAACGCTCGACATCGTTGTCGATCTCCGAACGGTAGCCGGGGAAGATCAGACGATTGTAATGCTCGGTGAGGCCCTGGTAAGCTGCAAATAGTGTCCAATCGAGACCACCTGTTCCGGCGGCCTCCGTTACGGTCTCGTTGAAAACATCTACCAGAAGATGTCGGCCGAATTCGAAGCTCACCGTTCGTGTCATCGCCTCCACATCCTCTTCGACGGCCAGCAGTGTCTCACCATAGCTGAGCCCCGTCGCCGGAATGGACGTGGGGGCGGCGATCAGGGAGACGACGAAAACGCGGCCATCGTACTGTTCCTTCGTTAATCTCTCCCAGGTGATGACGACGTCAGACGACCACGTGAGACTCTCGATCTGGTCGCCCACCTCTTCAAGGTCTCTCTCGATATCGGGCCACAGATCATCCTCGTAGTCGCGATAGGCCCCCACATAGAGGCGGCCGAGCTCGCGAATAAAGGTGAATCCGTTGTGGTAGAAATCGAGACGCTCGTAGAAGAACCCCTCCAGATCGAAGAGCCAGTTGGCCAGCCGATCATGGCCATCCGCGTGAGCGCCGCGGAAGGCAGCATACTCGTCTCGCTGAATCGCGTTCTCGAAGCCGATGAAGTATTGCTCGAGGTCGAATTCATTCTGCAGCCGCAGATAGGCCGGCAGGAACACGAAATAGGGCGTCAGTTCGCCCGTGTATTCCCGGTCCCAGGCGAGAGCCGCCGCTGCCTGTCGAAGACGACTCAGATTGCGCGCCGATTGGGTGGGCCTCATCAGGTCAGCATAGGTTGTGGGCCAGGGCAGGCCGGCCAGACTCGTCAGATGAATGACGTAGTTGGCCATGGGTTCTGCGACGCAAATGATCTCCTTGGAATCCGTCGCACCTGTCTGGCTGCTGCGAGCTGACGTTGCAGCACTGCGCGAGACCGATGTGTAGGAACCACTCGCACAAGCGCACAGCAGCAGACCGATCACTCCCAAACGAGCAGTAACCAGACGGGCAGCAGGCGGGCGGACAGCAATCTGGCAGGCCGAAACCAGCCACCCGACACGACGTGTCACGTGTCGAATGAAACCGTCTGTCTCGGCGTGTTGCCCCGGCATATTGGCCACTTTGTCATCCCTTTCCGCAACACTTCTTGAACTTGCGACCACTGCCACAGGGACAAGGGTCGTTGCGGCCGACACCCGCCACTGGCTTGCGCACCGTCGTTCCACGAACCGAACCATCTTCGCGAAATCCTGCCTCGTAGGCCGACCTTGTCCCCTCGACGACGGTGAGCCATGAATCGGCGTGTGGAAACCGGCCCGTCGACGGCAGGTACTCGAGAAACGCCGTCAGCAAGTGTGGAAACTGGCGTCGCTGACTCAGCGGCACATCGAGACGGGCCACACCGTGCATAGCATCTCTGACGGTCAACGCCGTCGGATCACCACCTGCCGTCTGCGCCCAGTGAGCTAACAAGCTCTCCGCATTCTGCTTGATCTCGGTCTTGAGGAGCATGAAATGTTGAGACTGGCAGAAATCTGCCGCCGCGTCTGTCAGCGATGCGTGGACGGACATGATCCTCTCTTCACTAGACGTCGGATGGGGGACATGGATCCGCGATCTATCGAGTCAGCTTCATCAGATGATCCGCTGAAGTCTGGCGTTCCCAACCAAAAGCCTCGTAGAAGGAATGGGCGTCACGGGTGGCAAGTCCAATGCTGGGCAGATCCCTGAGAGACGGGCATTCGAGAACGCAGGAGATCAGCCACTTTCCCAGACCTTGACCTCGAAAGGCTTCCAGAACAAAGACATCCAGCAGATAACCAAATCGCGCGTAGTCTGTCACCAGCCGGGCAAGTCCGATCTGCTCCCCCTCCCGGTACGGACCGAAACACAGCGAGTGTTTCAGGGCGACCTCGACGGCGTGTCGCTCGATGCCGGGACACCAGTAGGACGTGGTGAGAAACCGATGGATCACATCGATGTTCAGCAGATCGGGATCGGTGCTGATCTCGTCGCTGTCACGCTGCCAGTGGTAGTGCTTCATCGTTCCTCTGCCGTGTTCGCCTCAGGCGTCGCTGAGTCCGTGGAAGGCCGCTGCACAAGATAGACTCCGAGTAGAATCAACAACCCGCCCATCGTTGTGAAGAGACCGACTCCCTCGCCAAGCAAGAGCACACCACCAGCCAGCGTTACCAAAGGCTCCAAGTACAGCCGCGAAGCGACAGAGGAGGTGAACTGAACAGGTCTGTCATCAACTACCTCATGCCTTGCGGGCGATCAGCCCCATATCCTTAGAGGTGGCATCGTAGTCGAAAAGACCTCTGGGCGACGCGTGGCGTTCTCGAGCCATGCTTACAGCGCATAAGCGTCTCCCTCCTCGTTGGTGGTGGCCATCGTCGGTTCTCCTCACCCACGTTGAAGATCAACCGATGCAGAGGATCGGGTGCGTCGATTCCGTCATCAAGGCCCGTTTCTCATCGAGCAACGATGCAGGAATCGTGTAGCCCGCTCCCAGTTTTTAGTACTTGTACGGATGCTCAGCTCTCGGCAGTCGGGGTATATTGGCGACGTTCGCCATCCGCCCGACGAGATCGGGAGCGCCAGCTCGCCCGAGGCTAGGTGTTCCTATCGTCGATCATCCAGATCGGCGAGCCATGCGAGATTACCGGAATCTTTCTGGGACGTTTTGTCTTTCTATAACTTTTTTCTCGTTGCAGCCTAAAAAGTGCATCCGCTATGGGGTAAGGTGATCTGCCTGATCGCATCGCGAGCATCAAGTCGCGACGTATTAAGAAAAAAACGGGCAGGTCGTCGATTCGGGCTTGACATCGTATCAGTGGGCCTGATTACGCTCAGTATACAGCGACGGTGGAGACGAGCGGCGCGTCTCGCTCTTACCTGAACTTCTGACAACACACGCGCAAGGAAGGAGGCAGTCAATGCTTATTCATGTATTCGCAGATTTCTTATCGATCTGTGATGGGCGGCTGCCTCTGTGCAGGAGTAGAGACCAACACCGTTAAGTTGAAGGTCTCATCTCTCTCCTACAAGCCGCAGCCGCCCCCACAGGCACTGCGGCTTTTTTCGTGCTCAGCGCGAGACGTTTTCGCGTTCAAACTCGAGAAAGAGACACATGGGAGAGAGCGTTCGTGTACAACCCTGACTTCTGGGAAGTCCGTCTCGATCATTCCGATCTGGAGCGTTATCCGGATCAATCAGCACTCTGGTTTGAAACGATCGAGGAGCGTCGTCTGCAGCGACGCAGCCAGGCCCGAGCTCGGCGGCTTTTTGGGCCTGTGATGGAGTTTGTATCCGCATCGCTGACACAGCGTCAGCGTGAGGCCCTTCTCCTCTACTTTGTCCACGGTAAGACGCAGGAGGAGGTTGCCGAGATCATGGGCATCAACCGCCGCGTCGTGAGCCAGCACCTGTTCGGTATCCGGCGCAATGGTCGCCAGGTGGGGGGAGCCGTCCCCCGCCTGCGACGGCTCTGCCGGCAGCATGGCATCAGCGCCGAATCGTGAAGGGAGGGTGGGCGCAGAGTACCGGCACTGCGTCCACGCCCGGCCCAGTTCGGTTTAACAGAGATCCCACACCCCTGGAGGTGAAACGTGGAATACGTTCGCCGAGAGGACTTCCGGACCTGGTGTTCCGAAGTGGGCTACCTCTACGCTGTGGTGGCCGCCTTCGTAACGATCGCCATGCTTCTGGGGAGCCGCGCAGCTACGTAGGTAGCGTCGATCTGCAAGATGGAGATGACCGCAGAATGACAGCCGAATACCTCGGGCCGGAAGCCCACGTCGTACCCGCTGCATATCCCTAATCGGGAAGATCGTCCTCCCCTGAATGGGATGGTCTTCCCATCGCGGGTCCACCCAATGGCGTAGACCCCATCGTAGACAACGCGGACCCGGTCAGCCTCGGTCGGGGCCGCGCTGTCGTGTCTTCTTGCTCAAAAACCTGTCGCCCTGTAAGGTTGAATTTCGACAGGATGTTGGACCCCGATCCCTCGCATCAGGTGTTACCGCAGGTGACCAGTCCCGAGAGCGCACTGCTCGGCGTCGTCGACGCTGTTTCGCTGGAGACTCCCGCTGAAATGTATCGCGAGAGTTTTCTTGTTGGCGCTACGGCTTTTGTGGCCGAGAAACGACTGGAATCCACCTACGCCCCCTTTCTCGGATACGATGTGCACCGACTGCGTCGAGAGTTCGGCACGTTCGTTTGGGACTTGAAACAACTGGCCGATGATTCCCGACTGCACTCGAGTGGTTACCGGGATCACGTGTTCTGGCTCATCGATGACGGTGAATACATCGGTCAGACGTCGATCCGTCCTGAACTCGGTACTCCCTATCTGATCACCTATGGCGGACATATCGGCTACAGCATTCGACCCGATCGGCGGCAACAGGGGTATGGTCGACGGATTCTGTCTCTGGCGCTGGACGAGTGTAGTCGGTTGGGGATGGATCGTGTCCTGATCACCTGCGATGAGGACAACATGCCTTCACGCCGCATCATCGAGGCCAACGGGGGCACCTTCGAGTCCGGATTGACGATGGATCGAGCCATCCGCCGCGCAGAGGGTCGCAAGAGCGAGAAAGACATCCAGAAACTCCGCTACTGGATAGAGTTGCGGGACCGTCGTCGATGACGATCACTCGCAGTCCCGCGTTCGGGCCGTTCAGCGCAGGACTCGCGCAGGGGACGCGTGTGTTGCCGGAGTACGATGGCGGTTCGATCGTCAACGTGACCGCTTCCATTCTACAAGCCTTCGGTTGCGAACCTCCGTCGGCCCCTTTGCGAACAGATCTGCTCGATCCGGCGGTCCTTTCCCAGGCACCCGGTGGTGTGGTGTGTCTCGTGGTCGATGCCCTGGGTCTTGCTCAACTACAGGCTGGACTTGCTGCTTCGCGGGCACCCCGTCTTCAGCGCTTCATCGACGAGCATGGTCTCCCCCGCCGACTCACATCGATTTTCCCTTCCACAACGACGGCAGCACTCACATCACTGGCCACGGCACAGCCACCGTCGAAACACGGAATCCTCGGACACGTACTGTGGATTGAAGAGGTTCGTGCCGCCTGCAATGTCCTGCATTTCACACCTGTGGGTCGGCCCGACCAACCGATCGACGATGACCTGCTACGCTGCGAACCAACCATTCACGAGCGCGTGGCGGCCGCCGGGTTTGATTCAGTGGCCATCACGGCCGCCGCCTATGAGGGAACAGCATTCACGAACCTGCTGCAGCGAGGCGGAGAATTCGTGGGGTATCAGACGCAGTCTCAGATGCCCTACTTGCTGGAGCAAACGCTATCGGCGAAATCGGGTCAGGGCAGATGCTTCGTCGGGATGTATTGGCCCCACATAGATACGATTGCCCACGTGTATGGTCCTGATCTGCCTGAGGCGCCCTGCGAGGCGAGCGCCCTCGAGCTTGAGTTCGTCGATCAGATGATCGGACATACTGCCGACATCTGTCGACGGTATCGCTGTGCCCTTCTTATCACGGCCGATCATGGGCAGGCCAGCCTCGATCCCCACCTGAGTTGCTCCCTGCCCAGGGATTTGCTCGCCAATCTGAGGCAGCGTCCTGCCGGCGGGCGCCGCGCTGCGTATTTGGCCTGTGACCATCCCGATGAGCTGGCGCAGTCCGTCGTGCCTCACGCCTCAGACTTGCTCCCCATGGACGAGGTCATTGACGCAGGTTGGTTTGGCGGCCCCCTGTCACCCGTCTTCCGTCAGCGCATCGGAGATTGGCTGGCCTTGGCCCATGATGGGGTGCAGTTCCTGATCGATGACGGTGATGGAGTGTTTCCACAGCTCGGTGGACACGCGGGGTTGACCCCGCATGAGATGGAAGTTCCTCTTCTGCTGGCCCCGGCCGACTGAACATGCGCCTCTGGATCTGGACAATCCTCATGCTGGTCGCTCTGACGGGCACCGCCGCCTTCGCCCAGCCAACCGGTTCGACGACGAGCCCTGTCGTATCTGACGATCCGGTCCTGATGGCGACCTTTCGGCTAGTCGATGAGGGACTACGGTCCTCGTCACCCGTCCGATCAAGCCATGTACTGCCGAAAGTGGCACAGGCGACGGGACGATCTGAGAACGATGTGCGTAGCCACTTGCTGTCCAAGCTCGAGGCTTTGGAAGACCTGCGACAGGAAAAGGGCGCTGGCTGGGATCATTTGCGCCTTAGGAAAGGGGATCTGTCACACCGCCAGTTGTCTCGCCTCATGGAGCATCTTGGAGAGAGCCTGACCCGGATCCTCAGCTCCTCCGATGACTATCTGCTCGACACGAACTTGCGGTGGGCAGCCCGCAGTGCACGGATCCCACCCGAGGAGGCCCTTGAGTTCCTCCGACGTCTGCTGACGAGCCAGTTGTCGAACGACCCCTTGGCCAAGCCGGTCGAACCGGTGGGGGTCGTCGTCAACGGTTGGACGGAGAGGTATGACTTCAAACTCGAACCGCTGCTTCTGTTCCTCGATACGGACGATGAGGCGGAGGCCACCGAGGCCGTCCGAGACATTCAGCGCTTCATCGTGCCCGGCGTCGTGCGCGGACTCACGTCGGTACCTGGCATTGCGTGGGCATTCCGTCAGCGCGATCTGACGGCCCTGGTCGATCCGGTGTATGACATCCGCATCCGGGCCCGGAAACTGAGCTTCAGCGGGCTGACCACCAACCTGCAGCCCTGTATCGATGTCGGCGTCGATGTGGTCGACACCGAGAGCGATCGCTCCGTCTACTTCAAAGATATCGATCACTGCGCCGTAGACGCCTCCGGTGAGCAGCGTTTGCTGCCATTTTTCTCAGAGGTCGCGCACGTCGTCGTCGATTCCCTCGCACCGTTCTTCTCCACGTTCAGATGAGTACCTCCCCACGGGGGGAGGTGTTGCGCCACCAGCAGCATCTCGTTCAGCAGTTGACGGGTGAAACGCCGGCTCTGCTGTTGACAACAGACGCGGGACTCGAGGACCTCGTCGCCGCCGAGGCGGCCGACCGCCTTGGGTCGGCCATCAAGGGCGGTCTCTATGAGCGGCGACCCCGCGGATTTCACGGTCGAGTGTTGATCCTGCCTCCCAGACTTGATCCTCAAATGAGGAATCTTGCGCTGCAGATGCGTTCCATCCACCACATCATCGAACCCCGATATACCTTCCAGCTCGCCGGCGACGAACCTTTGGAGCAGATTCGATGCACTCTCCGAGAGCGTGGCATGGAAGGCGAGCTGGCAACGGACGGCGCCTTTCGAGTCACGTCCCACCGACACGGCGAGCACACGTTCACCAGCACAGACGTACAGAGGTTCGCAGGCGCAGGGCTGATCGACCGGTATGGAATGGGTGTGGACCTGGTTGATTTCGACCACGAAATCCGGGTCGATGTTCACAACGACGAGTGCCTGGTCGGTATTCAGTGGACCCGGGAAAGACTCAGCAAACGGTCGTGGCGCCGCTACCACCCACGTGCCTCCCTGCGAGCGAACGTTGCCTATGCACTACTGCGATTTGCCAAAGCAGATGAAGGCAGACTCATCGATCCGTTCTGTGGATCAGGCACCATCCCCATCGAAGCAGCCCAGTACAGTGACACGCTTGAGATTTGCGCCAGTGACTACAGCGAAGAGGCCATCACCGGGGCTCGCGATAACATCGCCGCCGCCGGAGTAGCTCCTCGGATCGAACTCGAACATCATGATGTGCGTCGGCTGCTCGACGTCCACGCGGCAGGAAGTTTCGATCTGCTCGTGACGAATCCTCCATATGGGATCCGCGTGGGCCAGGGCATGAACTTCTTCATCTTCTATCTCCGTTTTCTGCATACGGCAGCCCATCTACTGCGTCCCGGTGGGCGACTTGTCTTCCTCGCCTGGAAGCGCGGGATCGTCGACAAGGCCAATCAGCAGCAGGGCTATTTCAAACGCCTTCACGCGCGTGTCATCGAAACAGGCGGAATCTATCCACGCATGTATGTGATGGAGCGCCGGTGATCTGCTGTTGCATGCGCAACGTTCCCACGTCGGTGATATGGAGGTTGATCGCCCCGTCTTGATCGGTGCGCCGCACGTGGGCATAGCTGCTCAGGCGATCCATAACGGCCGCCGAGGGATGGCGGAATTTGTTGTGCGCACCGACGCAACTAGGCAGCCGACGCCGCGACCATCCAGACACCGATCGGCAGGCAGAGACGATCGGAGACCACGATGCCCATGGCGACGAAAACCGCTGCTACCAGTGCCGGACAACGGCGATGGATCCTGGACGAGGTCCCAGACGATGTTCCAGGCGTTTCCATGACCATCAGGACGCAAATGCCGGACCCGCAGCCGCAGAAATGGAGTTCGACCGACACAAAATGGCGTTGTCTCCGGCTGGGCAGTTGCGCATGGCTACCTGTGAAGCGGATCTTCTACTAGTAGCGCCACCTGTTGGCACTCGTCGTCACCGATGGAGTCTCCTTGCTTCTACGACTGTTTCTACTGTTTACCTTGGTACCCGTCATCGAACTCGCCTTGCTTGTGGAAGTGGGCAGTCACATCGGGGTGGCACCAACCATTGCCGTCGTCCTGTTTACGGGAGCTGCAGGCGCCTGGCTTGCGCGCACGCAGGGATTGCGAGCTCTTATGCGGCTGCAGGACGCGCTTCGGTCCGCACAGTTTCCCGGCGACGAAATCTTTGATGGCGTCCTCATACTCGGTGGCGGCCTGATGCTGCTCACACCGGGTTTTCTCACAGACCTGCTTGGTTTCAGCGTGCTGATTCCCGGCAGTCGTCACCTGATCAAGGCGGCGCTCAAGGGAACGGTTCGCCGCCGCATGCCCACGAGAAACGCACAGGTAAACACCACCTACACGGTCTCGGATTCATGAGTGAACACACAGACTTAAGTGGCAAACAACGTCGTCATCTCCGATCTCTCGCCTACGGACTCAAGCCGACGGTCTCCGTCGGACGGCAGGGGCTGTCGCAGCCGGTGCTGGCCTCTATCCAGGATGCCTACAACACGGCTGAGCTGGTGAAGATCCGCCTGGAGCGCGCGTGCGAGATCGACCGCAAGGAAGCGGCAGCGCAACTGGCTGACGCCACCGACTCACACCTGATTCAGGTCCTCGGGCGCACGGTCCTGCTCTATCGTCCAGACCCGGACGAACCCGCGATCCAACTGCCGTAGTCGCACTCAATTCATGTCGCTGAAACTGCTTCGCCAG
>PATE01000113.1 GCA_002712305.1 Gemmatimonadota bacterium
CCAGGGCGCATGCCGGGACCATCATCGGCGTAGAGGTTACCGCGCTACTGTCAATCGTTACAGGCGTCGACCCGCAATCGCTACAGGCGTCGACTCAGGGATACTCGATGCACATCGCCCAGATCTGGGAAGGAGGAGAAGGCGTAGTCGACGCGATAGCTCCTCAGCTCGAGGCCGCCTCCGGCGGACAACCCGAGTGTCTCGTCTCCCGCACTGCCACCCTGCTGCAGGCTGTACCCGGGCCGCAAGGTCAGACCTCCTCCGAACTCAATCTCGGCGCCGAATGTGGCGTACGCGTCGTTGTCGTTCGGGACGGTGAAATCAGCCACGATCAGCAACGGCACCGGAAAGTGTGCGGGACGGTGAGCGATCCCGGCCCGAAGCAGAACGGGCAGCGAGTCATCAAACCCATCGGTGTAGCCACTATAGACAGAACCGAGGTTGGCAATGGACGCACCCAGCGTCATTCCCTCCAGGGGGCCCATGAACAGAAGGCCGAGATCGAAGGCCAATGCGGCGGCGGAGTAGTCGTCGATACTGGAGTGGATGGATTTGATGCTGCCACCGGCCGACAGGCGGCCACCAAACAGTGACTGGGTTGCTGTGACGGCGGCGGCCAGGTCGCTCGCACTGAACGTACCCAGATCCTGCCCATCGGCATCGGTTCGATGAAGGTCGCCGTAGTTGAAGTAGTTCACACTCACGCCAAAGGTGCGATCGCCACCAGGCATGGCAAAACTGAGAAAGCCCGCCTCCGTATCCACGAGATAGCTGGTGTAGGCAAGCGAGGCTGTGCGCGCCTGCAGTCCATGAAGCCCGGCTGGGTTCCACGCAGGTGCTTCGATATCGCTGCGAATCGCCGTAAAGGCGCCGCCCAGGCCCGCGGCACGGGCGCCGACGCCAACCTTGAGGAAACTGAAACCCGTCGTGCCGGCGCTGTCATTGATTGCGTGAACGTTCTGTGACAACAATGCGCTCAGGGCGACAGCCAGGAGGGTGATACGTGGCATCCTCATCGATTCTATCCAGTCGGAGCCGAAGCTCGATTCAAGCGGTCTGTTCAATGTGATGGGCGGCACGAAGCAGCGTTTCCTCCGCGAAGGCAGGGGCCAGCAGTTGAGCACCGATGGGCAGGCCGTTCTGGGCGGTTGCCACGGGCACTGATACACCGGGAAGCCCAGCGAGATTCGCTGTCACCGTGTAGATGTCATTCAGATACATCTGCAGCGGGTCGTCGATCTTGTCTCCCAGGCAGAACGCCGTCGTCGGTGAGACGGGCCCCAGCAACAGGTCACAATCGGTGAAGGCGCGGGAGAAATCTTCGCGAATCAAGGTTCTGACCTTTTGCGCCTTGAGATAATACGCATCGTAGTACCCGGCGCTGAGTACGTACGTTCCGAGCATGATTCGGCGTTTGACCTCATCCCCAAAGCCTTCACTGCGGCTTTGATGGTACATCTGCTGCAGGTCGGATGCCTCGCCAGAGCGATAACCGAAACGGACACCGTCATAACGAGACAGGTTCGCCGACGCCTCTGCAGTGGCGACCACATAGTATGCACCGATGCAGTATTCGGCATGTCCTGCCACGGGCAGTGAGACGTTCTGCAGTTTTGCTCCTGCCGATTCCAGTCGACTCGCCGTTGCCTCGATCGCAGCGGCCGTCTCTGCGTCGAGACCTTCGCCGAAGAACTGCTCCGGCAGTCCGATGGTTAGACCCTCGACCCCCGCTCGAAGTTTCTGACAATAATCAGGTACTTCCACATCCGCGCTGGTTGCATCTGAGGCATCATGCCCCGAGATCACACCCAAAAGCAGGGCAGCATCCTCCACATCCTTGGTCAGGGGGCCGATCTGGTCGAGGGAACTGGCAAAGGCAACCAGTCCGTAACGAGAGACACGGCCATAGGTCGGTTTCAGTCCGACGATGCCGCAGTATCCAGCGGGCTGGCGCACGGAGCCTCCCGTATCAGATCCCAGCGCTGCGATCGCCGTGTCTGCGGCGACGGCGGCGGCGGAGCCACCACTGCTTCCGCCAGGAACTCGGTCGAGATCGCGAGGATTCCGGGCCGGGCCGAAATGGGAGTTTTCATTCGACGAGCCCATGGCGAACTCGTCCATATTCGTCTTGCCCAACAGGACGGCATCCGCCGCACGGAGTTTGGCGACAGCCGTCGCATCGTACGGAGCGACATAGTCGGCGAGGATTCGCGAACCGCACGTCGTGCGACCACCGCGAACACACATCACATCTTTGATGGCTATCGGAACACCGGCGAGTGGGCCAAGGGTGTCGCCGCGTTGTCGCCGCTCATCGACGTCCTGTGCTTGAGCGCGAGCCGCGTCGGCATCGAGGTGGACGTACGCGTTGACGCGCTCGTCTTCGGATTCAATCCGTGTGATGAGCGCGTCGATCAGCTCGACGGAGCCGATGTCACCGGAAGTCAGTCGTTGAACTGCCTCGTGCGCCGTCCACTGCGCCTCGGACATTCCTAACTCCGCGCTTCGCCGCCGGATTCAGTCTCCGTTGGCGCCGCGGCTGTGGGTTGCTGCGGCGGTGCTGCGGGCTGTTGGGGCGGGGCCGCGTCCTGGCGTGACACCTGACCCGCAGGGGGCGGGATCGTCTGTGCGCTCTGTGGATTGATGGTGCCGCTCACATCTACCTCCTCCTGCACATCCTTGACCGCTTTGCGGAATTCACGGATGCCCTTGCCGAGCCCTTGTGCCATTTCGGGAATACGACGGGCGCCGAACAGCAGCAGGACGACGAGGAAGATGACGAGAATTTCCCAATGACCGGGCATGATGTAGCTCCTTTGGCAGCCGGCTCAGTACGAATACTTGAAGTAGTACCAACCGACGAACAGGCCGAGCAGGGTGATGACATTAAAGTTCAGGGCCAGTTCGAACTGGAACGACAGGATGATGAGGTTGAGCATGTGGGGCCCAATGTCGTACTGAAAATAATCAAGCAGGGCCCGTTCTACGATACTGCCATCACTGGCGACGAAGCGCAGGATCAGTCGAAGAGATTCGCCCACGACACTGCCACCGATGGCACTGATGAAGAGAATGACGATCAGATGTCCGATCGGCTTGTCCTGGAGCATAAAGGTGGCCGATCTCAGGCGTGTTGGGTGACTTCATTGCTGAACATACCCCAAAGTCGCCGATACAGACCAGAGGCAATGTAGAGCATGGCGAGAGGAAAGAAGATCTCGCGTGACGTAGCTGGGTGAAGGATCAGCCCAACGGAGATTAGGAAATAGACAACCTTGAGTCGATCGCGCAGCGCGCTGGAACGGAAATTCGGCACCGCGTCGTACTCAACGCGACTGACCATCAACAGACTCAGCAGTACCATCAAGGCGATGCCGAACTGAGCGGCATGGATCGTATCCCAGGTGCGTTCGGTGTACACGACATACTGCGTCAATACGATGGCAGCAGAGGGGATGGGCAAACCCATGAAGAATTCGCCTTTTTCACCCTCTTCGTGACTGATCACATTGAAGCGAGCCAACCGTGAGGCACCAGCCAGCAGAAAACAGGCCGCCGCAACGGCTCCCCATGGGGAAGGCAGCAGGCTGTGATAGAGCATGAAGGCGGGAACGACGCCAAAGGTGCACACGTCGGCGAGCGAATCGAATTCGATCCCGAACTTGGAATCTGTGCCGATCAGACGAGCGAGTCGTCCGTCCATATTGTCGAGAGCGGCTGCCAGCAGGATCAGCCAGGCAGCTGGCACATACCGGCCCTCGGCGACAAAACTCAGAGCGACGAACCCACATACGAGATTGCCCAGCGTAAATAGACTGGGGATGACGCCACGATCGATCACTGGATAACTCCCATTACCGTTTCGCCGGCTCGCACTCGGTCGCCGACACTGACGCGGATCTCCACATGGTTCGGTACGATTAAATCTACACGAGAACCAAAACGGATGAGGCCAAAACGTTCCCCAAGATCCACCTGCTGCCCCGGCTGCAGATAACATGCAATCCGTCGTGCAAGAATGCCGACGATCTGCTTCACCACCAATCGCGTGTCTCCCTGACGAATGCCGATCACGCTTTGCTCGTTCTGCTCGGACGCATCCTCGGCGAAAGCCACCTTGTAGCGCCCAGAGCGACGTTCGACCACGTCGATTTCGCCGGCCAGGGGAATGCGGTTGATGTGGACATTGAAGACCGACAGAAACACACTGATCCTCGTTGCCGCATCTCCAACATATTCATCTGCCCCGTCCAAGGGCTCGATGGCCACGACACGACCATCGGCGGCGGACACGACCGCTCCTGCCACATCCGGTGGGCGACGCCCTGGATCGCGGAAGAAAAACACCATGAATCCGGCCAGGATGGTAAATAAAACCGCCGCAGCCGCAACGATGGGCTGCGTTTGGGCCACCCACCAACAGAGCGCGGCGAGCACAGCGGCAACAGCCAGGAATGGATAACCTTCACGAGCCATACCGGGTCAATCCCACTCGGATCCGGCACGCGGACGTTCCTCGACCTCGAATTCTACTCGGCGACGTTTGTCGCTGCGGAACAGGTCGATGGTACACGTTTCAGAGACCCTCATCTGCGTCAGAATTCCCCATGCTTCATCAGCGGATCGCACGACCTCCCCGTTGATCGACAGAATCACATCGCCACGGGAAAGATCCGTCATGTAGGCAGGACTCTCTACCGCGATCTGAGCCACCAGTGCACCTTCGGTATGATCGAGACCCAGGTAATGAGCGAGTCGGGGTGTCAAATCCTGTAACTCAACAATTCCGTGCCACGGTTGCCGCACTCGACCGTGGGTCTGGATCTCATCCAAAAAGCGTCGGGCCGCCTTGATGGGGATGGCGAAACCGATGCCGATGGAGCCGAAGTCGTATCCGCGCTCGCCGCCACCCGGGAAGATGAAGCTGTTAATGCCGATCACCTCGCCAAGGGCGTTCACCAGCGGGCCACCGCTGTTGCCGTGATTCACGGCGGCATCCGTCTGGATCATGTCGCGATAGTGGTAGTTCCCCTGCGGTTCCTGGAAGTCTCGATCTAAGGCACTGATAACACCAATACTTACGGTGAGTCCAAGGTCGAATGGATTGCCGATGGCGATGGCCCATTCGCCCACAAGAATATCGTCGGAATCCCCCAGAGGTGCAACCGGAAGCGGATCCCCCTCTACCTCGAGAACGGCCAGGTCCAGCAGAGGGTCGATCTCAACATTGATCACTTCGAGATCTCGTTCTTCGCTCAAGAAGATCTTGATTTTCCTGACCGCTTTCAGGTTGCCGAGCACGTGGGCATTGGTCAGGATCCGATAAGGGTCAACCACGACACCTGAGCCACCCGAGATCCGGTCCCGTTCAGCCGCATACAATCGATTCAGAGAGGAGTGGGGACCGAGGAAATGCTGCAGAAACGGATCGCGATAGTAGACGGTTTCTCGGTGGAGCACATGAATGCTCACCACAGACGGCTGTACCCGCTCGACCGCTCGAACCACGGCATTTCGCCTCGAGGCGGAGATCTCCTGCGCGGACCCGCTCGACGGGGCAAGCAGAACGGCGACTGCACTCAAGAACAGGGCCCTTTTGGATCTCGTAACTATCATATATGCATGTACGTTAACACGTTTCTACGATCGCAACAATGTTCGCCAATCGGCACAACGCCAGAGCCGTCGGCCACGGGTCGGCTCATGGTCCTGACGCCTCGAGGCCTGTGCCCAATCACACTCAAGGCTGCGGCCGGCGAAGATCGCCTGAGGGGCCACCCATGCTGTCGTCATAGTCAACGCCCAGCAGGCACAGCCCCCGGGAGGGGACCGTGGGGCCCGCCTCTGTCCGGAGCCCCGGTTCACTGAGCAATCGGGCCACGTCATCCACAGGTCGTTTGCCTTCGCCTACCTGGGTCATCGTGCCCACAAGGATTCTCACCATATGGCGCAGGAAGCGGTCGCCATGAATTTCGAACACCCACTCGCCATCGGCAACGGACCAGACCGCCTCGGAGATGGTGCAGTCGTGGTGATCCGGTTCAGGATGAGGATTGCAGAAGGCACGGAAGGCGTGCTTCCCGATGAGCAGACGCGCTGCCTCCTGCATGGGATCCAGTTCCAGACGGCGTGGCATGATCCAGACCAGATGCCGCTGCAGCGGATGAGGTGTCGCTGTGAGTCGATACCGATAGCGTTTGCCGCGGGCACTGTAGCGGGCGTGAAAATCACCTGCCACGTCCAGCGCGCGGCGGACAGAGACATCGGGTGGCAGCAGGGCATTCAGGGCTCGTCTGAATCGCTCAGGTTCGTGGGGCCGTGATGTCGTGATGTGTGCCACAAGCCCCCGTGCGTGAGTTCCCGCATCGGTCCGCCCCGACCCTACAGGTGCAGATTCCTCCTGCAGGAACTGTCGAAGGGCACGACTCAACTCCCCTTGAACCGTGCGTCCTCGGGTCTGTTGCTGCCAACCGAGGAAGTGGGTGCCATCGAATTCAAGATCGAGGCGAATCACGCGTTGTGTCATGGTTGCCCCTGGGTGGCCAACCAGATCTGTCCCGCCACGGCCAGCACGACGAGGATCGCGGCGCCCGCGTCTGCCCGGCCCATCTGGAGAGGTCTGAATCGTGTTCGCCCATCGCCTCCTCGATAGCCGCGTGCCTCCATCGCCACGGCGAGTCGATCGGCTCGGGAAAAGGCCGACAGGAACAAGGGCACCAGAAGGGGGACCAACCTGCGGGCACGGCGGATGGGGCCGCCGGTGAAGTCGGCCCCCCGCGCCATCTGTGCTTTCTGCAGTCTCTCGGCCTCATCTGCCAGGACCGGGATGAAGCGAAGGGCGATGGAAACCATCATCGCCAACTCATGGGCCGGAACGCCGAGCCGGCGGAAGGGCTTCAATAGGGATTCCAGGCCGTCCGTCAGCGCAATCGGAGTTGTGGACAGAGTGAGCATGGAGGCCGCTGTCACAAGCGAGGCCAGCCGTAGACTGAACAGGATTGCGGCACTGAGGCCTTCATCGGTGACCACCAGAGATGCGTGAGGGACCACCCATCGTGTCGTGCCCGGGGTCATGAACAGATGAAGAAGGGCGGTGACGCCAATGAGCCAGGCAAAGGATCGGAGGTTCCGCAACAGGATGTTGAGAGGGAGACGGCCGACGAGGGCGACGAGGGCGACAAATACCGTGAACAGGGCAACAGGTGCCACATCGCGTGAGGCCAAAGCCGCCACCATCAGGGCAACGAGAGAGAGCAGCTTTGTGCGCGGGTCGAGTCGGTGGAGCAAACCCGTTCCTGCAACGTAGCGACCTACAGCAATATCACGCAGTAGTGGCACGAGACGTTTCAGCCACCCAGAGGGAGACCGACCAACAGACCGTAGAGCAGACGGGCAGGTGGGAAGATGAGCCCCGTGATGAGGTACGTGCCGGTGAGGCTACTGAACAAGATCACCGCCAACAGACCCCACATGAGCCAGCTTGAGTTTCGATAGCGGCTGCCAAGAGGTTCGGGCAGCAGGTTGCCGAGCACCTTGGAGCCATCCAGCGGCGGCAGAGGAATGAGATTGAAGAATGCGAGGAGCAGGCTCAGAAGCACCAGCGCCTGCATGGAGAGAAACAGGAAAGTTCCCATCGACGTCACCAGAAGCGTCGGTGCAAGGACGCGCAGGCACAGTCCGACGACGACGGCGGTAGCGAGGTTGATCGCCGGGCCAGCGGCGGCGATCAGCACCAGGTCGCGACGTGGATTGCGAAGGAAACGTGTATCCACCGGCACGGGCCGCCCCCAGCCGAAATGCACGAGGACGAGCAGGATCGTGCCAACTGCATCGAGATGGGACAGAGGGTTGAGGGTTACCCTCCCCAGGGCTCGTGGGGTTGGGTCACCCAGAGCGTCGGCCACCACGGCATGGGCAAACTCGTGAAGCGTCAGTGCAACGACGATCGCGGGAAACCATAGAAGGAATTCGATGAACTCAGCTGACACGCAAGACGCTCAGGGGCGAGGGGGGGTGGGATCGGTGGGCAGCGAAGGGGCATCCACCGCAGCCGCAGGAAGGTCTGAAGGTACGTCACGCACATAAACCTGTGTGCTGGCCATATCGGCGTGGCCAAGCAGGTGTTGTACATCCTGCAGCAAGGCACCTCCCTCGAGCAGGTGGACGGCGAAGGTATGCCGAAGGGTCTGTGGGCTTACGGTGCGTTCGATGTGAGCCGACGCAGCGGCGGCACGGATGATCTTCCAGATACCCATCCTTGAAAGGGCCCTGCCCTGCGCGTTGAGAAACAGAGTGTCTGTCGTGGTCTCCTGAACAAAATGGTCGCGGCCAGATCGCTCGTAGACAGACAATGCCAGCAATGCAGCCTGTCCGACAGGTATGATCCTGTGTCGAGCCCCCTCACCGGAAACCTGCAGAAGACGCTGCTCGTGTTGGATATCTGCGCATCGAAGCGAGATCAGCTCCGAGACTCTGACCCCCGTGGCGTACAGGGTCTCCAGCATTGCGCGATCTCTCAGCGATCGAGGATCATCGCCCTGAACAGCACTGACCAGGCGAATCGCCTCATCGATACTGAGCGGATCAGGATCTCGTCTGCCCACTCGGGGGGGCGACAGTCCTTCCGTCGGGTCGGTGGTGAGGAGTCTCTCCTGAAGAAGGTGATCGTGGAATCGGCGCAAGGAGGACAGGTTGCGGGCGATGGTGGCCGAACTCAGAGCGGACTGGTGGAGAGACTCCACCAGGGCCGCCGCATGTTTTGCAGACAGGTCTGTGAGACCTCGGGCACCCGCCTGGGTGGCGGCGGCCAGATAACGCATAAGATCACGGCGGTAGGCATCGAGAGTACTCTTGCTGACCTGCTCAGACTTCAGGTCGGCGAGAAATCTCTCCAGCGCGCCGTCCAGTTCTGGCGCAAGTCCGGAGGCCTCGCCTTCGGCGCTAACGCTGCTCCGAGATTTGGACACGGTTGCCGTCGAAGGCGATTCCCTCGTGTTGGAGCAGAGCTTTCTTCCAGTGAGGGCCCGCAGAATAGCCGGTCAGCGCATCCGTAGAGGCGACGATGCGATGACAGGGGTAGATGATGGGGAGCGGGTTCTGGGCTACGATGTTTCCCACGCTCCGAGCACGACTGACCGGAAGGCCAAGGCGCAGGGCGAGTTCCCCATAGGTCTCGTAGGAGCCAGAGGGGACCTCATTGAGCGCTTCCCAGACCGTCCGTTGGAAATCGGTACCAATCTTTGGCGGCAAAGGGATTTCGAAGCTCGTCGGTTTGGCCATGAAATACCGCATGACTTTGGCGATCAATTCCTGGCCCGCCGGGTGAGGTGGCAGGAAACGACGAAGCGTCGTGCGCCGATCCTCCGGGTCAAAGGGGCCGATCACGACATTGATCACGGTCTCCTCATGCCAGCAGATGCGGACGGTACCAAACTTCGTGATCACGTCCGTCGACGCTGTCAACGTATCGTCGACTTCATCGTAGAAAGCGGGCCGGTAGGGTTGACGAATCCCGTCATCGCTCATGCGGCGACTCCTTCAGTCACACCATCGTCGTCGCTCCGTGTCTCTTCACCTGGTGGCTGGAGGTGCTCTTTCAACTGATTCGCCAGT
Source organism: Gemmatimonadota bacterium (assembly GCA_002712305.1). Taxonomy (GTDB): domain Bacteria; phylum Latescibacterota; class UBA2968; order UBA8231; family UBA8231; genus UBA12574. The sequence continues at coordinate 9,613 of PATE01000113.1, forward strand.
TTCAGACTGACACCCTTTACGGCGGCAATCTGTTCTGGATCTGCCTCGCGTAGCTGCCGTACAGAACCGAATTCACGCAGCAGAGCCTGGCGGCGTTTGGGGCCGATACCCGGGATGTCATCGAGACCGGATGCGATCGTGCGTTTGGTGCGGAGTTTCCGGTGGTGGGTGACAGCAAATCGATGCGCCTCATCTCGCAAAACCTGCAGGAGCCGGAGACTGGCCGATGCTCTGGGGAGCAAGATGGGTTCGGATTCCCCCGGAACGAAGATCTCCTCCAATCGCTTGGCCAGACCCACAACAGGAAGGTCGTAGATCTCGAGTTGCCGCAATGCATCGATGGCGTTCGACAATTGTCCCTTGCCCCCATCGATCATCAGCAGGTCGGGCAGGGCCTCTCCACGACGACGAAGACCACTGATGCGGCGGGGGACCACTTCGTGAATACTGGCGAAATCGTCGGGCCCCTGCTCACTCTCGCTGCGGATACGGAAGTGGCGATACTCACTGCGCTTCGGTTTGCCATCGATCATCACCACCAGGGAGCCCACCGTATCCGTCCCCTGGAAGTTGGAGATGTCGATGCCCTCGATTCGCCGTGGCAACGTGGGACTGCTGATGTCGCGCTGCAGCGAATGAACGGATTGGGGCACGCGATCGCGCAGGGCCTCCCTCTTCAGCCTGCGTTCCTCCAACATGTGCGCCGCATTGCTCACCGCCAATTCCTGCGCTTGCGCCTTGAGACCACGTTGGAAAGCGGCGACCGTCACCTTCACGTCACTCTTGCTGGTCAACCACGCGGCCAGCTCCTCGCCATCGGACAAGGCCACATTGACATGGATCTGACGAGGGATGAAGTCGGACTGGAGATAGAACAGGCGGATAAAGGCTGAGATGATCTCGGCGTCGCTGGCCTCGATCACGCCACCGAGGAAGTGATGCTTGTCCCCCACAACTCGGCCTTCTCGAACTTCGAGAACGGTGCAGCAGGCCTCGTCGTCATGGCGAGCCAACCCGATGATGTCACGATCAATCTGCTCTTCCAGAACCATTTTCTGGCGATGCTGGTATACCTCGAGGGCCTCGATCTGGTCGCGACATCGGGCAGCCACCTCGAACTTCAGTTCCTCTGACGCGGTCGCCATTCTTTCGCGCAACTCGCGAATGACACTCGTCTTGTCACCCCGAAGGAAACGAACGGCCTGATTCACACTCTTGCGATAGTCGATCTGACTGACGATGCCCTCACAGGGACCCTCGCATCGGTGAATCTGGTATTCCATGCACAACTTCACCTTCGGATCTGGCAGATCGTAGCGGCAACTGCGTACCGGAAAGATCCGGTGCATGACGTCTAGCATCATGCGCATCTGTCGTGCACTGCTGTAGGGACCCAGATACCTCGACCCATCCTTCAGTACATCACGAGTCCAGAAGATCCGCGGAAAGGGTTCGTCCGTGATGCGAATGAAGGGATACTTCTTGTCGTCTTTGAGATTGATATTGTAACGAGGCTTGTGGGCCTTGATCTGCGTCGCCTCAAGGATGAGGGCTTCCTGCTCCGTCTGCGTCAGGATGACGTCCAGGTCGGCCACGCGGCGCACCATCAACTCGATCCGTGCACCGCGCTCTGAAACGCCGGACTCCTGGAAATAGGAGCGTACGCGAGATCGCAGACTCTTGGCTTTACCGACGTACAGGATCTTGCCGGTCTCGTCCTTCATCAGATAGACACCGGGCGCACTCGGCAGCGTGTCGAGCTTGTGCCGCACCGTCTCTGAGAGGGTCAGCTTCAAGAGCGCCTGACATCCTGTTGAAGGGGGCTACTCCAAAACGCGAGGCATCTCCACGTCTGGCGAGATTCATCGCAAATGTATGAATTGCCCTCAGATATCGTAAAGCGGGACGCGTAGAGATACGATATCGAAAAAAGGTGTCCCGGGTGCCGCGGGGCGTCAGTCGCGGAAGACGCGCAGCAGAAGGCTCTTGAGATACCGTCCCTCGGGGAAGGCGGGATCGATCGGGTGATCGGCAGGGTGACCGTTGGCGTGCAACAGTCGAACCGAGACGCGGGCGCCAGGTGCTGCTCTGCGCACGACCTGGAAAAAATCATCTTCGCTGACCCGGGTTGAGCACGAGGCGGTCATCAGATAGCCGCCATCTCGAACCAGGCGCAGGGCGTTTCGATTCAGTTTGGTGTACACGCCCAGTGCGTTCTTTACATCCCGCCCTTTGCGCACCAGCGAAGGGGGGTCGACGACGACGACATCGAACCTGGGGCCCTTCGAACGCTCGGCCAGGGAATCGAGGA
>PATE01000114.1 GCA_002712305.1 Gemmatimonadota bacterium
AAGGGCCGCAGGATTCGCAACAGTGTCCTTGCAGGTACAGCTCGCGATCGAATTGAGCGCAGTGTCAAAGAGGCCCTCGACTACGCCGTCGTCTACCTGCAGGTCTTTCGTTCGCTGGGGCAAATCGAGGAGCGTTTCGATCCCGCGCTGAAGTTCCTTACTCGTAATGGCCCCATTGTGAACGCCGATGCGGGTGACGAGGAGGTCGCCCAACTCGGAGAGATGGTGCTGGCCTTGTTCGAGGACGTCGACACATTGCGCCTGCTCATCGATCTCATGGATCGCAAGGACGCGGAGGTGCGCATGGTCGGTGCTCGTCTGTCTCCCTACAGTCACATCGTGGGGCGTGACCAGGGGCGGGTTGAGCGTGTCGCCGTAACGGAAGGATTAATCGACCAGTTGCGACAGACCGACCCAGATGAGATCGCGGCTCAACTGCACTCCGGCGACAAGCGAGAGCGAGCTCGGCCGGCGGCAGAGATGATCACGATGACGGTGCTCCTCGGCCGGTTGATCAAGCCCACACCGATCCGCAAAGAGATTCGGTTATTGAAGGTGAATTTGATCATCGAGGAGTTCTATCGTTCCACCGATGACATCGATCACGCGCGTGACCAGGCGCAGGAGTTCCTGCGGACGCGACTCAAGAGTCTCTATCCAGATCTGAGTCGCGAAGAGTCAGAAGCCATGCAGGAGCAGGGCGAGATGATGTTACCAGCAGTGGAGCAGAAGGTCGTCGCCGAGCGTGCTGCCCAAGGCGTGACCGAGAAGACCACGGACATGGCTGACGGAGATGGCGACGGCGAGGATCTGAGTGCCGAAGAGAAGAGCATGGGAGTTGAGATTCATCGAATTCCCATCCGCGTTGCCGGGCGAGTGCGGCAGGGGCCGCAGAAGATCATGCCCGACCCGGATGATGCCGAACGGCACGTCATCGCACAGCGAGATCCCGATACGGGCGAGCTGGTTCCGGCTCGTCGTCGAGGGGGAAAGAGGTATGTGATCAAGGCGCGCGAGGGCTGGGCGCTGGAGAAGGAGTAGGGGGACGACTCTCGTGAGTGGCCGCATATCGCAGACACCAGCACCGGTTGTGGTCATCACCGGCGCCAGCAGCGGCATTGGCTGGGAGCTCGCTTTGCGCCTCGCCGCAGGTGGCGCCTGCGTGGCACTGGTCGCTCGACGTGCGGACCGACTGCGTCAGCTCGAAGCGCAGATCACCGCTGGCGGGGGAGTGGCGGTCGCGTTGCCATGTGATCTCACCGACGTCGATGCGTTGGCACGGTTGCCAGGGCAGGTAGAGACAGATCTAGGTCCGGTGGATGTTCTGATCAACAATGCAGGTCGAGGCGCACATGGGCCGTTCGATGATGTCGATATGGCGACGCATCGACAGGTGATGGGGGTCAATGTCGACAGCGTCGTCGCCTGCACGCATGCCTTTCTGCCGCAGATGCTGAACAGAGGGTGCGGCAAACTGGTCTTTGTATCCAGCGTGTTAGGACGTCTTCCCGCGCCAGAACATGCGGTGTACGCCGCCAGCAAATGGGCGGTCAGCGGTTTTGCCGAAAGCTTGGCTTACGAACTGCAGCCGCGAGGGATCGATGTGGTTTTGGTGGAACCTGGTCTCGTGCAGACGGAGTTTGCACAGCAAGCCTCGGCGCCGATGGCTCGATTCCGACATGTGCCTTCCAAGACGGCGGCGCAGGCTGCACAGATCATCATGCAAGCCATACAACGCAGCACCCCCCACACGATTGCAGACCGAGGGGTTGCTTTCGTCATCGCATGCAAGCGGCATGTGCCGCGGTTGTTCAGATTGATCTTCGGTGCTGTCTATCGGCGAGCTGCGCGGTCGTAGGGCCGCTACTTTAGCCGAACTCGTCCACTGGGGCAGGGGCGGCCTATACAGAGCGTGGCCCCGCGAAGGGACGTTGGCCCGACACCTCGCGATGGCAGCAATAGACCTTGCCTTCCTCGGTATCAGCGACGTAAAGGTCGTCGTAGTCGAGACCGCCAAAGGCCATCCCCGCCAGCCTTCCCGAGCCAATCTCGAGCGTCTCGACCACGTCTCCTACATCGTCGAGGATGACGATGCCCACGCCCTGTACCGCGACATAAAGGTTGCCCTGGCTGTCAAACATGAGGGCGCCGGGTGTGCCATTCTCGAAGTTGGCCAACGTCTGCTGGTTTTCCAGATTCTCACCAGCGTCATCGAGATCGAGGGATACGATTCGGTTCTGACCGGTTTCGCTGACAAAGAGTGTGCTGGCATCCTGAGACCAGACCATCCCTGTGGGTGACGCCAGTCCATTGGCGATGCGATTGACCTCACCGTCGAGATCTGCGCGATAGACGCTGCCGTCGGCTCCCTCGCGACCCCAATCGGTGAAGAGCACGTCGCCTTCAGGGGAAAAGCACAGCTCCTGGGGAGCGGCCAATCGTTGGCCACGGCACTGATTCGCATAGACCTCGACCGCTTCGTCGAGGGAGATCAGCAGCAGATGATGCCGAGCCGACTCGGCGACAAACAGATCGCCCGAGTCATCAAAGGCAATGCCTCGGGGTTTTCCGCCGGTTTCGGCAAAGACCTGTACACGGTCATCGACAATTCGGACGATGCGGCCGCCTTCGATCTCTGCGACGAAGAGCGTATCCTCGTCGTCGAAGGCCAAGCCGTGAGGAGTCTTTAGATCTTCTGCGACGAGGGTCCAGCTGCCAGCCATGTCGAGTCAAAGACGAGATCGAAAAGGGTGATGGTTGACGATTCCGGGAGTCGACTCGAGTTCGATTCCCAGTTCCTTTTTGGATTCCGGCACATCTACTGCGGCATTGACCAACCAAAGGCCAAACCGATGACCCGGGGCGGGCAAATATAGCGCCCCCTGTTGGAATGTAAAGTTTGTCATCGGCTACCCTTATTGCGACGTGTAGCCACCATCTACCAGCAGGGTTGCGCCCGTGGTGAAGGACGACGCGGGGGAGGCGAAATAGAGCGCCGCCGTAGCCAACTCCCGTGGATCGCCCCAGCGCCCCATGGGGACCTTGGACACCATGGCCGCCGTGGCGTCCGGATCGTCGAGCAGGGGCTGATTGATGGGAGTCGCGAAGGGGCCGGGGCAGATCGCATTCACCGTGACCCCCGATTCTGCCCACTCGAGCGCGAGAGTGCGAGTCAATTGCACGATGGCTCCCTTGCTCGAGGCATAAGGAACGCGGCCGGGAATCGAGATGGTCGACAACGTCGATCCCATGTTGATCACTCGACCATATCCTCGTTCAAGCATGTGCCGTCCTGCGGCACGACAGTAGTAGACCGGTCCGTCGATGTTGATGGCCATGACGGCGCGCCAGTCCTCATCCTCCATCTCAACGATCGGTTTGCGCAGGTTGATCCCGGCGTTGTTGACCAGGATATCGAGCTGACCGAGTTGCTCTATCGTAGAGGAGACCGAATCCTCAACCTGGATGCGATCTCCGGCGTCGGCCTCGAGGGCCAGCACTCGAACCCCGCAGTCGCTGGCAATCTCATCGGCCACTTGTTTGGCTTCTTCTTGGTGCCGACTCGTGATCACAACCTGGGCTCCGGCGCCGGCCAAGGCTCGTGCCATCGCTTCGCCCAGCCCCTTGCTGCCCCCTGTCACCAGAGCGACCTGACCATCGAGTCGAAATAGGGATTGCGAGTTCGTCGTCAAGGGATCCATCAGCTTTCCGCCTCCACCATCTCTCGTGCCAATTCACCGAGTTCTTCCACCAGCTCGTCTTTCTCTTCAGATCTGGCCTTGTTCGTAATCTGCATGGTTAAGGCGATCAGTCCGAGGCCAAAGATCCGCTGGAGGCTTTCCAACTGATCTGGATCCAGATCTTCCACCAGTTCGCTGAGTCGGGTCAGCAACTGTTGGTGCTGCAAGGTCAATGGGATGGCATCCAGGGCCATAGTTCACTCCTTGAGACTGAGATAGACGATGACGCGAAGCGGCTGTTCGGGGGAGACGGTCCCGGCCAGGCAACCAGCCACCAAAATGACGGACCCGAGCCCACATCAGCGCGTCGCCGTCGTCGGTAAGTGTCGTTCCTTCGTCGACCCAGTGCATTCCGTCAGGTGACAGTTGCACGCGCAGAAGAGTAGGCTCCGATGACGTACTGGTGTGCGCCGATGTGCGCTCGAGAACGCGAATGAAGAAGACACCCTCAGAGGCCCAGCCCGCTTCCCATGGTTCGGTCGTGACGTCACCCTCCCAGGTGACATTCCTCTCGACGACGGCGGTGATCGAGCGCCGCGGACTCATGCTGTCTCTACATCGATGGCCACAACGCCCTCGTTGGTTTCGCTAAGGCGACTGAATGGCGACCCTGGATCGTGGTCCCAGGCGATGATGCACTGATCGTCAAGGATCCGTCGGGTGAACAAGCCCTTCGTCGTCAGCGTGTCGTGGGGGAACATATCATACGCCATGATCCAATACGGCCGCAGGTGCTGGCGAGTCGGCAGAAGATCTGCAGGATAGACCAGGCTCTGGTCGCCTCCGTGCAGCCAGATCGCCTGATGGTGGGCGGTGTGTCCTCCTGTGATCTCGACACTCAAGCCGGGCAGGATTTCTTGATTGCCGTCAATTCCTTCGAAGCGAGTCGAGGCTCGAAGGCACTCGATGTCCTCGGACACATAGCTGGACTTCATGATGCTGTGTCCCCGCATGCCGTCCTCGATTTCGCCATCCTGCACTAGATGAATCGCGTCGGGGAAGGTAGGACGCAAGCGCCCTGAGTCACTGACCAGGGCGCCGGCACAGTGATCGAAATGCAGATGAGAAAACAGCACGTGCGTAATCTGTTCCGGTGCTGTTCCCGCCAGCCGGAGACTGCCTGTCAGCGAGGTGTTGCCATCGACGGCGAAGAGATCTCGGCCGCGCTCGTCGAATCTCTGCCCGATTCCCGCATCGAACAGAACGCGTTCCCCCGAATCCGCCTCGACGAGCAAACAATTGCAGGTCATCGGAATTCGATGACGATCGTCCGGAGGGGTTGCTCTGCTCCACAACGGCCGAGGGACCACGCCATACATGGCGCCGCCATCCAGAGAAAAACGTCCCGCCAGGATTGAGGTGACTCGGAACCCACCGAGGTCAAGACGATGGATCGACGGATTCAACATGGGCAGCTAACTCAGTCCGCCTTCCGATCGCGCCTGATTCCATGCCTGCTTGAATTCCTGAATCGTCTCCACCGTTCGTGGGTGGTGGGCCATCTCGGGTAGGAATCGATAGGGTGTCGTCACGATGTGGGCGCCGGCCAGGAAAGATCGCCGAATATCATCTGCCGACCGCATACTGCCGGCGATGAGTCGCGTTGAAAAACCGCCTCTGTCGATAGAGTGAGCCGTCTGCTGCAAAACGGCATCCGCATCATCTCCCAGATCATTGATGCGACCCACAAATAGGCTCACGTAGCTTGCCCCCGCCATCATGGCCATGGTCGCCTGGTTCGTATTCACCATACACGTGACATTGACGCGAATATCCCGCTCACGTTCGAGCTTCGCGACGACCTCCAGGCCCTCCAGCGACATGGGGATCTTGACGACCACACGTTCATGCCAGGCGGCATATTCTTCGGCCTCGCAGAGCATGTCATCGATCTGTTCCGCGACGACCTCGACGCTGATGGGGCCGGGAATAATGCCCAGGATTTCCTCGACCCTGTGACGAAAGTCACCCGGTTCGGCCAGAGCTGCCAGTTTCGGATTGGTCGTACAGCCGGAGATGACACCGAGGGCCACGGCTTTACGGATATCTGCGATATCCGCGCTGTCGATAAAGAGCTCCATATCGATCGTCCGAAAAAGGGTCAGGAGGAAGAGATACGCTGGCGGAGGCAGTCGCAGATCAGATGCTCTAGTGCCAGGTGAACGGATTCCACGTGAGGGGTCGACTCCATGGGGACTGTGACACACACGTCCGCCATCTGCTCTAAAGCGCCACCATCGAAGCCGCTGAAGCCCAAGCAGTCAGCACCTCGCTCACGAGCCAGACTCAATGCACGCAGCAGATTCTGCGACCATGAACCCGCATTGCCCTCGCCAGACCCACCATGAACGCTGATGAGGATGAGCAGGTCTCCGGCGCCGATGAATGGGGCAAGTTGCTCACTGTACACCGATGCCGTGCCTTCGTCATTCATCAAGGCGGAGAACAGGGGCATGTTGTCGGTCAGCGCCATCACCCGAAAGCGAGATTTGCCCTCGCAGATGGTCCACTTAGCCAGGTCACACGCAAAGTGACTGGCCGTAGAGGCGGAGCCACCGTTGCCCGCGATGAAGACGGTTCCGCCTCGATGCCATGTCTGAAACAATAACTCGATTGCGGCATCGATGTCCGGACGCGACACCTGTTCCAGAGCCTGATTCATCTGAAGCAGAAACCGATTGATGTATTGATCGTTCTTCATTGAAGCATCCGTGTCCCTCGCATGTCGATCGCCAAACCATCGATCAGGCATTCATGAGAACTTTGGCGCCGTCCGTGTCAAACTGAAAACTCATCTCCTGAAGTCCCTCGCTGGTCATTGCTTCGCGAAGCTGACCTCGAAACTCCGCAGGGCAATAGAACATGAGGAATCCGCCACCGCCAGCGCCCAGAAGTTTACCTCCGAGTGCGCCCTGCCTTCGTCCGGTCTCGTAATAAGCATCGATCTTTGGGTTGGAGACCTTCGTCGACCGTCTCTTCTTGGCTTCCCAGTGCACGTGCAACAACTCGCCGAATCGGTCCGGGTTCCCCTCTTGCAGAGCGGATCTGATCTGTAGGCCGAGCTCCTTCACCTGATGGAGACTGTCGACGACATCGGGCTCACCAGCAGCGGTATCGGCTTCCTGTTGGGACAGGATGTCAAAACTCTCGCGGACCATGCCCGTGAAGAAGACGACCATGCTGTTGCGTAACTCGTCCAAGGTGTGCAGAGAGATATCGAGTGCACTGACGGTTACATCACCCGCTGTGTCGATCTCAAGACAGGTAAGTCCACCGAATGCACCTAGGTAGTGATCGTGCTTGCCGGCGGGCTGGCCGGCGCGGACGGTCTCCACGTAGAATGCTTCTTCCGCCAGTTGCTGGCGAGGCATCGGCAGGCGTTGATGTTCCCGCAGTGCGGCTAGCAGGGCCACCGTGAAGGATCCCGAAGAGCCCAGGCCTGTTCGTCCGGGTACGTCGGCCATGGCGCCGATCTCGAGCCCCGAATCGATGCCCGTGTGCAAGAGCGATTCGCGCAGCAGCGGATGCTGTATCTGAGACGGATCGTCAACACGCTCGGTCTGCGAGTACTTCACCCGAATGAACGGTTCTACCTTCAGCGTGTTGAGCTGGATGAAGACGTACTTGTCGATCCCCGCACTGAGGATGAAGCCGCCATGTTCGCGGTAGTAGGAGGGTAGGTCGGTACCGCCGCCGCCGAGGGGTATTCGCAGCGGTGCTCTTGTCGTGATCATGGGCGGATTATTCGGATGAACTCCGGTCGCGCCCTTTCAGAGTGTGTCGACCAATGTGGTCAGTTCCGAGGTGTAGATCGACGTGGGGTCAGGGAAGCTGAAAGTGTCCATCCGCCACCTGCTCGCACGTCGCTTGATATCGCTGAGGTGTATCGGTGGAAAGTAGCTGGCCCTGAAGGCGATGTCCAACCAGAGGCGCGCCGTCCTGAAGCATTGCCGGGAAGACATGGGTGGCAAAATCGGGTGTCCCTTGCGGCGGAATGGCAGCCACGACGGTGGATTCCAGGACATAGACGCCGGCATTGATCAGATAGTCCTCAAAAACCTGATCAGGCAATGGTTTTTCGATGAGTCGATCAATGCGTGCGTCCTGCGTCAGGCCCACGATGCCTCGGTCGCCCGGATCGGGCATCCAGACAAGGCCGATCGTCGCGGCAGCCTTTCGGACTCGATGTTCAGCCCACAAGGCGCTGAGATCCGCGTTGATGAGATTGTCACCATAGTAGACGAGGAAATCTTCATCCTCAAAGAACCCCGATCGTGCCACGTCGCGGACAGCACCGGCCGTCCCCAGCAACCGGGGTTCATCTGCATAACGGAGGCGGACGCCGAAGCGATCTCCGTCTCCAAAGTGGTCTTTGATGGCCTCTGGCAGGTGGTGGAGGTTGATCACGAGATCGTCAAATCCGTGTGTACGCAGTAACTGCACGACGTGCTCGAGCAGGGGACGCCCGGCGATGGGAATCATCGGTTTTGGCACTCGATCGGTAAGTGGGCGCAGTCGCTCTCCGCGACCGGCGGCCAGAATCATCGCCTTCATGCCGATGAGTGGCTTTGGCGCAGCACGCCGGCTGCTCGCATCGCCGTCTGGGTTTTCGCGTAGAAGTCGGCGAGGGTGGGTTGCTGTTTCACCCACTCCACGTAGTCGCCGTAGATCGAGTGCAGGTCGTGGGCCCTTTCCCAGCCGAGTTGTTCCAGGGCGGCGGCAGTGGACACCGTGTGGCGTGTGTCGCCGAAGCGAAACTCACCACTGATCAGAGGTTCGATGTGGTCCTTGCCGCACACGGATCGTAACCGATTCGCTGCCTCCAGGACCGTGGTCGCATCCTGCCCGGCTACGTTGAAGCACCGGTCGACGGCCTGGGCATGCTCAAGGCAGAGGACATTGGCGCGAGCCACATCTTCGACATGGATATAGTCACGTCTCTGCAGACCGTCCTCGTAGACGATCGGCGGTTCATCGTGGAGTAAGCGCAGGGTGAAGATTCGCGCGATCCCACTGTAGGCATTGAAGAACGAGTTCCGCGGGCCCTGAACGATGGAGTACCGCATGTTCGTGACGCCGATGTCGTACTTGCGCCCGAGGTTCAGGGAGGTCAATTCGAGGGCGTATTTGGAAATGCCATACGCCGTGTGTGGCTTGACCTTCTCTTCGCTTATCAGAACAGAGGACGCGGGGGTCTGGCAAACCGGGCAGCGTACCTCCCATTCTCCTCGTTCCAGTTGCTCGGCGCTGCGGAAGCCGGGTTGAAAAACGCCGTGTTGATCACACGTGTAGGTCCCTTCTCCATAGACGGACTGGGAGGAGGCAAGCACCACACGTTCCACGGGAAGTCTGTCGGCGACGATGATCTCGAAAAGCAGAGCCGTACTGGTGGTGTTTACATCGAAGAAGGTGCTGAAGTCTGGCATGTAGTCCTGATAGGCGGCCAGATGGACAACACCCTCGACTCCGTCGAGGGCTTGGCGCATGGCGATCGGATCGCGTACATCGCCCTGGATTCGTTCGATGTCTGTAGGTAGATAGGCAGGCCAACCGTGTGGATGAACGCGCGGTTGAAGAAGGTCCAGGACTCGAACCTCGTACCCTTTGCTCAGAAGATGGTCGACGGTATGGGAGCCGATAAAACCGGCGCCACCCGTGACGAGAATACGCTTCATCGGGTCGGGAATCGAAAGGGGGTATCAGGTTGTTTGCGTTGGATACAAATATAGTGTTCACACGGTGTTACGCGCGAAGGCTGTTGACACTTTCGTAAACCCGTCGAATACTTTCCTCTCTCCTTGATCAGCTCGACTCGCAACGACCGTGAGACAACTGTGGCACCTTCCTCTGTGAGAGCAGCCGGCCTCGCCGTGGTGGCAACCGTACTGGCGGTGAGTCTTGCAGAGATCCTGCTCACGGTTCTGGCGCCGCAGATTCACCGGCTCCCTGATGTCTGGGAACACGACCCCCAACTGGGTTGGCGCCATCGGCCTTCTGCCACGGGCAGACTCAAGACCCCCGAGTTCGACGTCCTGTACCGATTTGATGTGCAGGGAATCCGCACGGATGGCGATTCGCCTCCTCAAGACACCGCCCCTCAACATGGATCGCCAGGGATCGGCCTGTACGGCGACTCTTTCGCCGAGGGGTGGGGGGTCGACCAGGAACAGAGCGTGTCAGGCCAGTTGCAGGCCCTGCTCAAGCAGGACTGGCCCAGAGCTCGAGTCGACAATATGGGTGTCGCCGGCTACGGTACGGACCAGCAACTTCTGCTGTACAAGAGATCTGCCCAACTCCAGGCGCACGATATCGTCCTTGTCCTCTTCTACGGGAATGACCTGTGGAACAATGCCTCTCGACAGGGGATCGGAGCGCAGCGAGGGGATAAGCCGTTCTTCCGTCTCGATACCGACGGCCGACTTCGCCTCCATGGGGTGCCGGTGCCCCGAGACCCGGGGTGGGATCGACTACCATCATTCTTGGACCACAGCGCACGGCACTATCACATCTTCTCGCTGTTGGAGAAGGCCTTGAAAAAGACCGAGATCACCGTGGGCAGGCAGGATGCGTTTTATGCAGCTCTCTATGGGGAGCGGTCGTCGGAGATCGAGGCACAGTGGGAACTGACGTGTCGCTTGCTCGCTCGATTTCGTGACGACGTGGAAGCCGATGGTCGCGCTTTCGCCGTGATTCACGTTCCCTCCATCGCACAGGTTGACTCGGTTCACTGGGCGAAAAAACGCACGCGTTTCGGACTGACGCGGGAGTACGACCTGCAGAAGCCGAATCGAATTCTGTCCGAGTGGGCACTCGACGAAGGTGTGGCGTATCTCGACCTGCAGCCCGCCTTTCTCGAAAGGCAGATGGCGGGCGAGACGCTCTACTACGAGGACAGTCACTGGCGTGCGCAAGGGCATCGTCTCGCCGCCAGAGAGACGATGGAATTTCTGCGCGAGGTGTTTCTCAACGCGGGGCCTTCGAACGTGAAGGATCGGCTCCACCGTGACGGCTAGGAACTTCGATCGCCAAACGCTCTGGGCTGTCGGGGGCGTGTGTGCCCTCGTCGTCTGGTTTTTCGCCGACGCCGCCTTGGGCAGCGGTGCGTTCTTCGTCCAGGACGTGATGGCGCAGAATGTACCGTTCCGCCATCACCTGCATGCCGCAGTGAGTCGGGGTACTCTTCCGCTGTGGGTGCCCGAGATCAATGCAGGTTTTCCGCTGTTTGCCGAGGGGCAGGTGGGAGCACTGTATCCCCCGAATCTGCTCTTCGCCATGTGGTTGTCGCCTTGGCAGGCGGTGAACGCGAGTGTGGTGACACACCTGATGTTGGCTGCGGCCACGATGGTGGTCCTGCTTCGGCATCTAGGGTCAGGCCTCTGTGGCGCAATCGTGGGGGGGCTCAGCTATGGCTTGAGTGGGTATCTCGTGGTGCGTGCCATGTCTCCGAACTTTCTCGCCGTGGCCTCACTGTTGCCCGCTTTGTTGCTCTTTGTGGATGCCACCGTCACCGAGGCACGGCGACGGCCGCTGTTGTGGGCCAGTGCCATTGTTGCGCTGCAGTGTTTGGCCGGTCATCCTCAAGCGACCGCCTACGGAGTCGGTGCGGCCATCATCTACGCAGCATTGCGCACGCGCCGTGGACGTCTGTGGGGTCGCGTCGTGTGGGTCGCCGTCATCGTCGCCGGGGCTGGCGCCTGTCTGGCTGCGGTTCAGCTCTTGCCGACGTTCGAATTGGCCTCCCTGTCGCTGCGATCCGAGGGCGTGGGTTTCGATCGGTTCGTGCAGATGTCCATGGCGCCCGAACGGCTACTCACGTTGCTGCTGCCGTCCCTGCTCGGCGACGCCTCTACAGGCACCTACTGGGGGGCGCAGGGGGACTTCTTCATTCAGATGTGTCCCTATCTCGGAATCCTGGCACTGCCCCTTGCGGGGCTGGCGCTCGGCGAGCGGCGTGAAGCGTCGACCTTCGCTCTCGGTGTGATTGCTGCGGCGGGTCTCATTCTGTCGTTGGGCAAATACACGGGGTTGTTCGAACTGCTCTATTCCTTGCCGCCCATGCGCGCCTTCCGAATTCCCACCAGATTCTTGCTCTGGTGGGCCGTTGCCGGTGCTGCCTTGGTGGGGTTGGGGACCGACCGTCTGCTTCAGGGACCCGTGCGACGACGGTATTGGCTGGTGAGTGCGTGTCTGCTGCTACTGTGCATCGCGGTCGTCGCCACACTGCTGGGCCGATCGTCCGATCTGGATGTGATGGCTGAGCGAATGGTGCGATGGCGGGGCCAGCTTATCGAGGAGTTGCTCAGGGCGACGTTGATCTTGGGGCTGTTTGCGCTCCTGGTCGTGTCGAATCGCTGGCGCCAGGGATTGGGGCGAACCGGTGTTGGGATCGTGATCCCCCTGGTTGTGCTTGCAGATCTGGGTGGCTTCGGACGTGGATTCAATGCCGTCATCGACCCGTCGGTCTACGAGCGGGTGCCACAAACGGTGTCGGCCATCCTGCTCGATCAGGCCCCTCCGACATCGCCCATGACACCTGACTCGGGTCAAGCCCTCTATCGGGTCGCAAGTCTCGTCAACGAATCGAATAGTCATCTCGATTGGCATTCGGGATGGCGCCGCAATCTGCAAGACTATCGTCAGTATCCTGAGACGCTCCGCCACTACACAGGGGGGCTGTTCGGGCTGGCCAATGCCGAGCCAGGTTGGAGCCCCCTGCACCTGGCAAGGCACTGGGAGGTGGCGCAGGGGTTTCCGGCCCTGTTACCGTTGGCCAGCGTCGCGTATCTGGTGATTCCGAGACCGTCGACTGCTCACGCTTCTCACCTTCGGCTTCCTGCGACATCGATGTTTGCCGTCGAACGCGTCCCCGTGCCACTGCCGAGAGCGTATGTCGTTCATGAGGCGATCGTCATCGAGGATGACGAGGACCGTGTCCGCGCTCTGTTGTCGAATTTCGATCCCTTCCGACGTGCCCTGCTCAGTTCGGGGCAGTCCATGTTTGCTGAAGAACACGGCTCACTACAGGCGGCTCGGGTTGCGGCGTATGATCCTACCCGGGTTGTCATCGATCTACCACGCCTGACGAAGACTGGTTATCTGATTCTCACCGACACGGCCTATCCGGGATGGGTGGCTCGCGTCGATGGCGAGGTGACACCGATCGAAACGGCGAATCATGTGTTTCGAGGCGTCCGCGTGCCGCCCTCCGCCCGCCGGGTGGTATTCGACTTCGAACCTGCGTCGCTGATGGTTGGCGGCTGGCTCAGTTGCGTTGCAGGTCTCTGTTGGCTGGGCGCTTTCTGGTGGACACGCCGACGCCGGGCGGAGGATCGTCAGCATGTATTTCAGGACTCGCCCACGAGCGAGTTGCCCGTATGCTCCAGAGCCTGGCTCGTCCAGGGCGTCCTCATCCTCCTGTTGTATGGCCTGGCGATGCGAACAAGCCAGTGGCTGTCGTGGAGCGAGCGGCTGGATGTGCAGAAAATGATCGGTGCCGGATGACAATCCGCCGGGGCCGGACGGCGATCCGCCAGATGAGACACCGCCGATGAAGATCGCCGAGTACGGGCCGAGCGTCGGCGTCTTCCTCGCTGCGTTGGCGACGTATCTGCTGACCCTGTGCCCGGGCGTCTACACCGAGGGTGCGGGGGAGTTGATTGGTGCGGCCTATCTGCTCGGAACACCCCATCCGACAGGATATCCGCTATTCGTCCTGCTCGGGCGAGTGGTTACAGTCTTGTTACCCCTCCAGAGTCCTGCTGTCGAGATCAATGTAGCCACGGCTCTGTTCGCCGCGATCGCTGCAGCGACGCTGACCGGGTTGCTGCGATCTCGCGGTGTCGGGTCCATAGCTGCCCTGGTGGCGGGCCTGGCCCTGGCCTGGGGGCAGGTCTTCTGGACGCAGGCCGTGATCGCCGAAGTGTATGGACTGTTTGTCGCCGTGACCCTGCTGGCCGTCGCCAGTTGCCTGGCTGCGTCTGCGGCACCCACCTCGCTGCGCCGAGCGATCTTGGCCGGGTATCTGTGTGGACTCGCGGTCACGACCCATCTGCAGGCCATCCTCGTTCTGCCCATGGCTGCCGGGCTGGCTCTGTGGCCAAGATGGCAATGGGCACGATCGCAGAGCCGAGGTCAGCTGTTGGCTGTGGGGCCCTTTCTTGGGGGGGGTGTGCTTGGACTTAGCGTCTGGCTCTACCTACCGTTGCGTAATGGACGGGGGCCGGGTTTCCACTGGGCCGAGATCACGACATCCTCTGGATTTTGGCACTATCTGACGGCCGCAGACTATCGGGCCTCCTTCTTTGATCTTCCTTGGGCCGCCGTGATGCGCAATGCGGAGCGGTTCATGGAGATCTGGCTCCAGGAATGGTCGCTGTTGGGTGTGTTCATCGGTCTGGTGGGCATCCTGCGACTGTGGCGTCTCGATCGCTCGCTGCTGACGATCATCGGAGGCGCCCTGCTGCTCAATCTTCTCGTGGCCCTCAACTATCACCGAGATCCTGCCGGTTTCGGCGTGTTCTTCCTGCTCGCACTCACTTGCGGTGCCTCTCTGATCGGATACGGCGCCGATGAATTGATCTCTCGATGGCGTCGCCCTGCGTCCGGCGTGTTGATCGGGTTTTGTCTGTGGCTTGTGACCACTCATTTCTCCCAGGCCGATCATTCACAGGTTCGACTCCCGGGGCAATACGGCCGAGATCTGCTGGCCGGTCTGCCCGAGGGGGCCGTCCTGCTGATCGAGGGAGACGACATCGCCTTCGTCGTAGACTATCTGCAGCGACTGGAAGGCGTTCGTCCCGATATCGAGGTCTATAACCGACAGGGCCGCGGGCGTACTCTGGCCCAGAATGGTGTCAGAGTTGGGCGACAGCGAGAACACGAACGGCGCGAAGCGGAACTGTGGCGACAGGGCAGGGATCTCTATGTGGTTGTCATCCGCCGGCCACCCGTGGCAGGGGTTCGCTTCGTTCCGCATGGTCTGGCCTACCGGTTGGAAGGGCCAAGGACGCCGCCACGCACGGCCGACATCGTAGACCCAACCCAACGGTTGTTGCAGGCTGGGGCGGGAGGGCATCAGGTTGCGGATCCGCGGCTGGCAAAACTGGCGGCGAACTATTGGTGGATGGCGGGGGAGTCCTTTGGCGCCCGTGGAGATACGGCCAAAGCTGTGGCCGCCTATCTGGAGGCGGCCAACGTCGCCGATCGATCTCAGTCGACGCTCTACAATGTCAGCCTTAGATTGTTGAACCACAACGAATTAGAAGAAGCACTTGAAACGATAGAGAAAGCGATTTCGATCGATCCACTGCAGGAGGGCCCTTATCGTCTGGCCTCTCAGATCCTTCGTGGACTCGAACGGAACCACGAACGGGATCAACTGCACAAACGAGCACAATTTTGGGGGGTCTTTCCTTGACTTCCAGGGTGGACCCCGTTACTTTCGCGACCGTCTTGTAGAGGCTACGGCTTGAGGTTCGTAGTGGCCCGTTTATCCGCGACAGACCCCACCTAATCACCGCATTTCGCAAGGCTACCTGCCGCCCCGCTTATGGACAAATGGGATCGAATCCTCCGCAAGGACAACGTCGTCGTCGACCTTCAGTCACGACGAAAGTTCGACGTCCTGCGCGAACTGTCCGCCGTTTTCGACAACGACGACGCGATCGAGGACCCGAAGCAGTTTCTCGCCGATCTGATTCGCCGCGAGCAACAGGGTTCGACCGGTATCGGCAAAGGCGTTGCCGTTCCGCACGCGCACGAGGATTCCATCCTTCGACAGATTCTGGCGATCGGGATCTCTCGCGAGGGCATCGACTTCGATTCCGCCGACGATGCCCCCGTCCACATCGTCGCGCTGCTGGGCACGCCCCGGAAACACCAGAAACAGCACATGGAACTGCTCGCAGAGCTGTCCCGGCTGCTGCAACAGGATCAGGTTCGCGACGATCTCGTGGCGGCAGCAAGTGCCGCCGATGTGCTCGCCATCTTCAAATCTGGCGGGTGAGTCCGGTGTGGGCGCAGCGTGTTGCCCATGGCTGACCCCGAAAACCTTCCTCTCGATCGTGTCCTTGAGCGGCTGAAGGACCCGACTCCGGGTAATGTCTGGGTCGAATCACCGCAGGGCCCCACAGCGCGCCACCTGATCCTGACCCAACTGCAGACCTGGCTCGGCGCCGGGATCGCTCCTCGACACATCCTCGTCCTGCTGCCACAGCTGGATCGTCGTGAGCACTACCGTCGCTCGTTGGCGGCGATGCTCGATGACCCCGCCCTGTCGGCCGGCGTGGGCATTCAGACCTACTACGGACTTGCCTCGCGGGCGGTAAGGTTGCTCTGGCCCGATGTCGCCGCTGCAGCCGGTTTTGGCAACCCGCTGGATCCACCGGTTTTCCTCACCTACGAAACGGCCCAATATCTGATGAGCCAGATCGTTCAGCCCAAGGTGAGTGAAGGGTACTTTGAAGGGCTCACCATGCGCCCTCAGCGCATTCTCTCGCAGTTGCTGGACAATCTCAACAAGGCCGCCGTCAACGGATATCCCCTGGAAGAGGTCGGACAACGGCTGAAGGCCGCCTGGACGGGTGAGGCGGAGAGTCTCCGATACTTCGATCAGGCACAGACGTGCATCGAAGTGTTCCGAACTCATTGTCTGCAGCACAATCTGGTGGATATCTCCCTGGCCATCGACCTGTTCCATCGGTTTCTGCGACCGGGCGATGCCTGTGAAGCCTATCTGTCCCAATTCACCTATCTGGCGGTGGAGGGTGTCGAGGAATCAGTACCCGTGGCCCAGGATTTCCTTGCTCACCACATGTCCCGTACCTCCGCTTCGCTGCTCGTCCATCGCAGGCACGGTGGATTTCGGGTGTTCCTCGGCGTCGATCCGCTCGGAGCCATCGACCTGCGCGACAGATGCAACCGATCCATTGGTGTCGACAGCCCGCTACGGCCCGTGGACACGCTCGCTGAACACATCATTGCCGACCTGAACGATCTGGTCCAGCCCACAGGTGGTGAGCGCCCCCATGCGGAGACGGCCTCGACGACGGTATGTCCAATCGCGGCGCGGCACCGTGGCGAGATGATCGACCGCGTGGCAACACAGGTGGTCGAACTGGTTCGCAGTGGCGACGCCGAGCCCGGCCAGATCGCGATCGTCGCTCCCTATGCAGACGGGGTGCTGCGCTTCGTTCTTCAGCAGGCCTTGCGTGAGCACGACATCCCTTTCGCGGTGGTGCGTCGTTTCGAAAGTCTGCGTGAGGAGCCTCTGGTTCGCGGCGCCCTTGCCCTGGCCGCCCTTGCCCACGAAGGCTGGACGATGAGGCCCCACCCATGGGATGTGGCCGAGGGGCTGGCGGCCGTGATGGATCTGGATCCGGTTCGAGCAGCCATCCTCGGTAGAGCCGCCTACGATCGTGGCAACGGGTGTCTGCGAAGTCCGACCGAACTGGCTGACTCTGATCTGCGTGAACGTCTGGGGAACGAGAAGAGGACGATCTATGAGGGGGTATGGCAGTGGATTCAGCGTATGCGGGAGTCCGAATCGATGCCGCTGGATCATTTCCTCCGACGACTGTTTGGTGAGATTCTTTCGCGACCCGATCTCGACCCAGCACACGGCACGCTCTTCGCGCGATTCATTGCCTCTGCAGAGGCTTTCCGTAAGACGGCGCCGGCCCTCAATCTGGAGGGCCGACAGATTGGCGAGCGTTATGCGGAGATGGTGGCAGAAGGCGTTGTGGCGGCCGCCTACGAAGCACCCATGTCGCAAGCCGTGTCCGATGCGGTTCTGGTGGTGGCACCGGTGACGACGTATCTACTCGACGAGCGACAGGCTCGATACCAGTTTTGGCTGGACATCGGTTCCATTCACTGGTGGGCCCCTCCTCATCAACCTCTGACCAACCCTCATGTACTGGCGAGACGTTGGCCAATCGGCCAAGCCTGGACGGACCGCCTCGACTTTCAACAGCGCAACGACGTGCTCGGCCGTCTCGTGCGTGGGTTGTGTGCCCGTGCCAGTGAGAGGATCTACCTCTGCTGGAGTGAACTGGAGACCGCAGGGGCCGAACAGGACAGCCCTCTGCTGCAGGCGGTGACCGATCTCGTCCTCGATCGATCCGTCATTCAGGGGATCGATTCTCGACAGGAGGGACCCGACCAAGGAGGGTTCGATACGCTTGGACTCGACGCCGTCCCCGATGCGGGCCCCACCGACCCCGATGACTGAGGCGACCGGCTTTCAACCCCGTGCAGGACAGCGCGAAATCCTCGAATACGAGGGCGGCCGGATGGGCGTTGCCGCCGTTCCGGGCAGCGGCAAGACCGCGACGATCGCCGCGTTGACGTCCCGTCTGCTCGAGCAGAGGGTGGACGGGAAGGGACCGCTTGGGCGACGGGGACGCGTTCTGGTGGTGACGTATCAGAACGCCGCAGTGGATACACTGCGAGGTCGAATCGGGGCGCGACTGCGCGAGCGCGGTTTGCCTGTCACCGGATTCGATGTGCGCACGCTGCACAGTCTCTCCTTCGGACTGGTTCAGGCTTATCCCGGGCACGTGGGCACGACGACGGACTTCCGTGTCCTGGACGAAGCCTCAGCGAATGCCTTCGTCGATCGTTCCGTGGCAGACTGGAGTCGGGCACATGTCTCCACCTGGGGGCGATTGGCACCTGGTGAGGGCAATGTGTACGACGAGCGGTGGGAGGGGCAGTGGCAACGTATCGCACGATCGCTGGCCAGCAGTATCATCGGGGCCGCGAAGAACCGCCGCCTCGAGTCCGAGGCGGTCATCCGCCTGGCAACCGGCGAACATGCGCAGGGATTGGCCGCCCAACTGGTGCGCATCGGCGGTCAGATCTTTGAGGGATACCAGAGACTGGTAGAGACATCCGGTAGCATCGACTTCAACGACATGGTTCGCCTCGCCGTCGCCTTGCTCGAACAGGCAGAGGATGTGACCGAACGCCTCGCTCAGCGCTGGCCCGTTATTCTGGAAGATGAGGCGCAGGACAGTGTTCCTCTGCAGGAGGAGTTGCTCGGTCGTCTTACGGCGGCGACGGGCAACTGGATCCGCGTCGGTGATCCCAATCAGTCCATCACCAGTACGTTTACCGCCGCCAATCCGAAGTTGCTCCGCGCATATCTTGAGCGTCACGATGTGATCGCCGTAGAGATGTCCGTCTCTGGGCGGAGTGCGCACAGGATTCAGAATCTGGCCAACGACCTGGTCCGGTGGACGTGCGACAGGTATCCCCTTGAGGCGATTCGTGCCCGTGCCTTCCGTGATCAGTCGATGCAGCTCACCGAAGTGGGTGATCCACAACGAAACCCCGTCGACAGTGATGGGCACAGCATTCTATTTCGCCAGTTCGAACATCGCCATGAAGAGCTGCTGGACACGAGCACTCGTGCGGCGCGTTTCGCCGGTGCGCAGCCGGATGCGACAGTGGCGATTCTGGTCCCCACGAACAAGATGGGATTTGACGTGGCCGAACTGTTGCGAGAGCGGAAGGTCGGCTTCGACGAACGTCTGCAGAGCTCGCGCAACGTCCGGTCCGTCGTCGACACGATGGCCAGAGCTCTCTCGCTGGTCGCACAACCAGCCAACTCCCGTGCCTTGGAGCGCGCCTGGCAGTCGCTGGAACTGGCCGGCGGTGATTCGCCGAGGGCGACGCCAGATCAGGCCCCCCGTCTTCTGCGCAGTTGCTATCGCCCCGAGCAGCTGTTGGCGCCACGTGAGGAGGAAGACTGGGTGACGTCCGATGCCTTTCCTCCCGTGTCGGGTATCGATTCGGACACCTGGCATCGGATCGATCGGTTCGCCCGACGTGTAGCCAAGTGGCTGCCTGCGGCAGCACTTCCCGTGGACCAGTTGACGATGGCTCTGGCCCATGACCTGCTGCCAGAAGACGATCTGGCCATGGCCCATGAGATCGCCATGTTTCTGCGCCGGCTCAGCGATGAGCATCCCGCCTGGCGATTGCCCGAACTGGTGGCTGAACTGAGTGACGCCGCCGTAGGGCGATCGTTGCTCTCCCAACCCGATGAAGGGTACGAACCGCAACCCGGTCGCATTACGCTGACGACCCTTCACAAAGCAAAGGGCTTGGAGTGGGATCTCGTCTATGTCCTTGGTGTCGATTCGGTCGAGTATCCGGCCACGTTAGAGGATGAGTTCCGTGGTCATCAGCAACACCTGGGAGGTGACCCAGCACAGCTCGCACGCACGTGGATGCTGAATGCTGCCGATGGCGGGCAAGCAACCCTCGATGGCGGCACCGAAGGGCGGCTCGATACGATCGCCGAGCGACTACGTCTGCTGTACGTGGCCATTACACGCGCCTGTCGCTATCTGAGCCTCAGCTTCAGCGAGTACGTGCCGATGGGCCAGCGAACGCGGCGTGTAGAGCCGGCGTTGGCATTCGAGCAGTTGCAGACGCTCTATCAAGCCAGAACCGTGACAAGCGACAAGGGCGCTGGAGCATGATCGACACGCTGAGCCAGAGTGCCATCGACACCTACCAACGTTGCGCACGCCGCTTTTACCTCAGATATGTGCAGGGTCTGGACTGGCCTGCACCACTCACGTCATCAGAACTGGACTTTGAGCAGGCCATGCGCCGGGGCGAACACTTCCATCTTCTGATACAGCAACATACTCTGGGGCTGGACGTGACGCCCATGGTGGAAGCCAGTGAAGACCAGATCCTGCGAGACTGGTGGCAGCGCTACCTGAATCAAGCTCAGGCGCTGATCCCGTCCACGGCCCGGGCTCAATTCAGTGAAGTCGAACTCGGCCTTGGTCTGGCGGGGGTCACGCTGGTGGCCAAGTTCGATCTTGTCGTGGTCGACGCCGAGGGCGAACTGGTCATCTTCGATTGGAAGACCGGTGTTCCACGCACGGCCCAACAGCTGTCGGCAACGTGGCAGACCATCGTCTACTGTTTCGTCGCGACCGAATGCGGAGGTCAGCTTGTCGACCCCGCATCCGCGTCGCCAACGCCGGTGTCGCCCGAGTCTGTTCGGTTGACCTACTGGCACGCCCGCGAGGCCGACCGGCCCGTTCGGCTGCCGTATGATGAGGCCTCCCATGAACAAGCACATCGACGACTGTCGGCCGTGATCATGGAACTAAAGGATCTCGTTGAAAGCGGCGAGGAAAGTGCCTTCGTCCGTACACCGAACGAAGGAGAGTGTCGCCACTGTCCCTATCGATCCTATTGTGAGAGGGGGCGTGTGGCGGGCCCAGAGATGGAGCCCGAACAGCTACTCGGAGTCGAGGAGTCGATGAGAGTCGTCGAAGGGCCGAATGACCTGGAAGATTGAGGCCTCACGAAGGTGTTGCTGCTGGGCACTGTGTCTGCTGGGTGTTGGGTTGTCCGCGTGCGGCACCGAAGGATCATCGCCGGAGTGGCCCCGTTTTACTGACAGAGCCACAGCCTCCGGTCTGACAGAACCGGTCCGAGCTGGAGATGCGCAGAAGGCGGATGTACTAGAAGCCAACACGGGCGGTGTGGCCATCATCGACTATGACGAGGATGGTGATCGGGATCTGTTCTTCGTCAACGGCGGTGCACGAAGCCCGTACGATGAGGAGGTGCCCCGCTCCATGTTGTATCGAAACGACGGTCGCCTCCAGTTCACGAATGTCAGTGAAGAATCTGGTGCTGACGTCACCGCGTGGGGGATGGGGGTTGCCGTGTGGGATGTCGACGGCGATGGATGGCCGGACATGTTCCTGAGTGCATGGGGAGCCAACCATCTATTCCTCAATCAGCGCGATGGCACCTTCGGGTCGGTTCCCTCGGCCGGGGGGGCAAGTGATGATGGTTGGAGTACAGGCATCGCAGCGGCAGACTACGATCTGGACGGCGATGTCGACGTCTACGTCGCACAATATGTGGACCGCCCTGCGGAACTGGAGGCGATCCCTTCCTGTACGTGGCGGGGGATCCCCGCATTCTGCGGACCTGCCGGTTTGCCGGCGGCGCCCGACAGGCTATACGAACGGACCTGGTATGGCCCCTCGATCTTTCGGGATGCCACCGAGGCGGCAGAGATCTCCGAACAGATTCCGGCCTATGGGCTTGGGGCGGTGGTAGGCGATCTGGATGCCAACGGGGATCCAGATCTCTATGTGGCCAACGACGCGACGCCGAATTTCCTCTATGAGAATCGGCACCATACCGCAGATGCCCGGTGGAAAGATCGACTTCATGAAGTCGGCCGCGTGGCGGGTGTCGCCGTCAGCGGTGATGGCAGACGGCAAGCAGGAATGGGAATCAGCGTGGGAGATATCGACTCAGATAGTCACGTCGACCTGCTTGTGAGCAACTTCTCTCACGATCACGTCTCTCACTATCGACAGCTGGACCCTCTTCGATTTTCAGAGACAGCCTTCGCCAGTGACCTCGGTCGCTGGACGCTTCCCACCCTCGGGTGGGGGACAGGGCTTGCTGATTTTGACCACGACATGGATCTGGATCTTTTCGTATTCCAATGGACACGTCTATCCACAGGTCGATGAGGCAGGGATCGGCACGACCTATCGCCAAGACAATCAACTTCCGCAACGATCATGGTTTCCTTCGCGATGTAACGGTATTGTCTGGATCCGGTCTTCGCGTCACCGCAGTGAGTCGAGGAGCAGCTCTGGGCGATCTCGATGAGGATGGAGATCTCGATGTGGTGATCGTGAATCTCGACTCGATCCCGAGCCTCATGCGAAACGAGGGAGTATCTGCGGGTTGGCTGAGTGTCGAACTGGAAGGAACCCGACGAAACCGAATGGCCATCGGGGCGCGCGTCGTGGTGCGCTCTCAGGATGGCCACAGTCAGTTTCGAGAGATCCACGCCGGAACGGGGTATCTGTCACAGGATGATCACCGGCTCCACTTCGGCACGGGGACCATCGACAGCGTCGAGATTGAAGTTCACTGGCCCGGAGGCAGAGTCGAGTCTCTCGGCCGAATGGGCGTGCGTCAGCACTTAAGGATCAACTCGGGGAACGACGGTTAACGCTGCAGCGCTCCGTACAGCGTGTGCGACGTGGTCCGTTCGATCTTTACCTGGACCAACTGATTCATCTCCACGGGATCGGAGAGAATCGTCACCTTGCCCTGCGGTGACCTGCCGAAGTAGGTCGGCTGCCCGTCGGCGTCGGGACGACGGCTGCGTCCTTCGACGAGCACCTCAACCGTGCGTCCGACCCAGGTCTGGTTCGTCTCCCGCGAAATGCTCTCCTGCATTTCGATGATCTGCTGGAGTCGAGCCCCTTTGACGTCGTCGGGCACGTCGTCAGCCATGCCCTTGTGAGCGAAGGTGCCGGATCGTTCGGAGTAGCGGAACATGAAGGCACTGTCGAAGCGTACCTCCTGCATGAGCTCTACGGTCTGGCGAAAATCGTCATCGGACTCGCCGCAGAAGCCGACGATGATATCCGTCGTGATGGCAAGATCGGGGATTTCGGTGCGCAGTCGTTGTACCAACTGTCGATACTCACCAATCGAGTAACCGCGCCTCATCGCCTCCAATTGGGGGTCAGAACCCGATTGCACGGGAAGGTGAAGGGACGGGCAGACCTGTGGGAGGCGACCCATCGCCTCTATCGTCTCGTCGTTGAAATCGGCGGGGTAAGGGGATGTGAAGCGGATCCTGCGGATTCCATCGATCTGCGCTACCTCGTCGAGGAGCTGGGCGAAACTTCGCTGGCCGTCGTCGTAGGAGTTCACCGTCTGGCCCAGGAGAGTGACTTCGCGGAAACCCGATTCGGCCAACTCACGTACCTGTCGCAGAATCTCGTCGGATGGCACACTCCGCTCTCGTCCGCGTACATAAGGAACGACACAGAATGTGCAGAACTTGTCGCACCCTCGAATGATCGTGACCCATGCGTTGGTTCCCTCCTTACGAACCGGATCGATGCCGACATAGTTCTCGGTGCGGCTCAGACGCGTGTCGAGGAGGGTTTCATCCGCCGTTTGAGCGAGCAGCTCAGGAAGACGTTGATAGGCGTCTGGGCCTGCGATCAGATCAACGAAGGGCGCTCTCGCAGGCAGCGTGTCCGTCAAGTGTTGCGCCATGCACCCGAGCACGCCGATGGTGAGGTCTGGGCGTGTTCGACGAAGTCCGTGCAATTGGCCGACCCGGCCGATAACGCGTTTCTCCGCATTCTCTCGCACGGCGCAGGTGTTGACGAGAATGACATTCGCGTCTTCTGGGCCGTCCACGATGCGGTATCCTGCATCTGAGAGGATGCTGGCCACAACCTCCGTGTCGGCCACGTTCATCTGGCAGCCATAGGTCTCGATGTAGACGCTTCGGTGGTGGAGGGGAGCTGTCCGTGCGTGTGCCGAGGTCGGTGAGGGGACCTCGGATAACAGTTCGATGTCGGGGAGGGACTGGCTCACGACGATGCCACCGCCTGTACGTCGTCATGTACCCCGATCGCATGCTCGCCTGGATGCTCAGCACTTCCAGTCTCAACCCCTGTCAGGGGTACGGCAGGTATAGTCCCTGTCATCGGAGTAGAGAGAGAGCCGAAGGCGAACTGCTCGCGGGCTTCACGGATCTTGACATTCACCAGTTGATGGGCCTGAACCCGAGGATCTTCCACGCCACCCCCATCTTCGATCAGGACCTGCACATAGTTGTCGGTCCTCCCCACGGCAAGACCACTGCCATCGGATCGACGAGTCTCTTCGATCAAGACCTCAACCTGCTGGCCTACATGGGATCGATGAAAGGCGAGTCGTCGGGTCTGGCTCCATTCGATCAGCCTGCGCGCTCGAGTCGACTTCACCGCGCGGGGAGCGTGGTCGGGCAGTCTCTCGGCGGGTGTGCCCTGGCGCAGGGAATAGGAGAAAACATGTAGGTAACTCATGGGGAGGGAGTCGAGCAGTTCGTGCGTGTTCTCGAACTGCGCCTCCGTCTCGCCCGGAAAGCCCACCATCACGTCGGCACCGATGCAAGCACCGGGGACGGTGTCGGCGAGGCGCTGGATTCGGTCGGCGTAGTGCTGGCGGTCGTATCGTCGCCCCATTCGGCGAAGCACGGTATCATCGCCACTTTGCAGTGGAATATGGTAGTGACGGCACAGGTGGCTCGAGTGGGCGGCAAACCCGATCAACTCGTCGGTCACGAAATTGGGTTCCACGGAGTTGAGACGGATTCGTCGCAGCCCATCAACCCCTTCAAGCTGGGCAAGGAGGTCGACCAATTCGGTAGGGCTCGAGTCGGTTCCGTGCCGGTCGTGTCCGAAGCTTCCCGTGTGCACTCCTGTGAGGGCCAGTTCGACATAGCCTGCCTCGACCATGGCGCGGGCCTGCGTCAAAATCTCCTGGACGGGGCGACTCACGCTGACTCCCCGAACCTGGGGAATGATGCAATAGGTGCAGTGCTCGTCACAGCCATCCTGAATCTGAAGGGTGCCGCGTGTTCGTCCGCCCTCGACCATGCCATCGATCTGTAGAAACTTTTCAGTCTTGGGGGGGCTCATCGGATTCAGGTTTAGGTCCGGTGAACCCTGGATTCGACGTTGAACGGCCTCGACCAACTGCGTCTTCTCGCCATTGGCGACGATGAGATTGGCCCCCGCGTCTGACAACTCGCCGGGACGACGCTGTGCGTAGCAACCGGTTGCTACGACAATCGCCTCCTCGCCCGTACGCCGGGCAGTGCGCACAGCTCGGCGAGAGTCTGCATCTCCAGCACCGGTGACCGTACACGTGTTGACGACGTACACGTCGGCCTCCTCCTCGAATCCGACCATGTCAAAGCCGGCCCGAGAGAATCCGGATCGTAACGCCTCGCTCTCATAAAGGTTCAGCTTGCAGCCGATGTTCTTGATCGCCACTCGAAGCGGCTGATGATCAACGGCAGGGGGGTGTTCGACGTGCGAGTCTGACACAGGCATGGGTCGTGATAGGGATCGGCGTCGATCTTTGAGGATAGATGAGCAGACGAGGATAGAATGTGAATGGATGCGATCGCAGGCATCGCGGTTTGATTGCCAGAAGGCGCAGACCCCCGCGATCAGAATGCGAAACTACGCTTTTAGGAAAGGCGACGCAAGTCTCACTGCCATCGTAACTTACGCCGATAGCGACGTCCAGTGATGAGTTTATGCAGGCTCGAGTTGGGCGTAGGCTACGAGGATCCGCTTGGACATGCTGCCAAAGCGAACCGTGATCTTTGTATCCTCCCCCATCCCTTCTCTCTCCGTGATCATGCCCCGGCCAAAATTCGGGTGCTTCACCCAACGCCCTACGGCCAAGGGATCGGTGCCATCTGAAGCATCCTCATCCATCTCGTAATGCACGCCTGTGGGTGCCTTTGGTGCTGGCGTGGAGAACTCCGCCACGGGAAGATGGCGTGCTCGCGACGAGGACTGTTTCTGATCGCCAGATGCACGCCGCTGCCGGCGGGTGGCCCCCGGTGGGGTTCCCCGCGAAGGCGCTTGGGGTGCCACCTCTGTGACCTCCACCAACTCTGTGGGAACTTCGGCGACAAATCGAGACGGTTCCATCTCTCGACTTTGACCGAACACGTAGCGCCAGCGGGCGCTGGTCAGGATTAGGTGTTTCTGCGCCCGAGTAATCCCCACGTAAAAGAGGCGCCTTTCCTCTTCGATCGCACCCGGGTTGGTACGACTCTCCTCGACAGATCTGAGTGTGGGGAACAGTTCTTCCTCCAACCCGCAAATGGCGATGATGGGGAATTCCAGTCCCTTTGCGCTGTGCAGTGTCATCAGGGTCAGCGTCTGGCCGCGCCCTTCCTCGTCGACTTCGTCCTCCGACGTCATGAGGGAGACTTCCTCGAGGAATGCACTCAGCCCAGCGTCCTCATCGTCGGAATGATCAGACGCGTACTCGGCGATACTGGACACCAGTTCACCCAGATTCTCCTCACGTGCTTCTGCTTCGGGCGTGCTCTCGCTTCGCAAGGCCTCGAGATAGCCCGTCTTTTCCAGGACCTCCTCGACCAATTCGGGCAAGGGCATCACGCCGGGGGCGGCAGCAGCGAGAAGAGCCTCCATCATCTGTGCGAACTCGGTGAGGCACTTCAAAGCCCGCGCACCGAGTCCCTCGACCTTGTCACACTCGTGCACGATGACGTCGAGCAGTTGCCGCCGCTGTTGATGAGCGTATCCCACGAGCCGCTCGATGGTCGTGTTGCCGATGCCCCGCTTTGGTACGTTCAACACACGAAGCAGGCTTACATCGTCGTCAGGGTTCACCAGCAGTCGCAGGTAAGCCAACACATCCTTGATCTCGCGCCGTTCATAGAAGCGAACGCCGCCGATGATCGTATAGGGTACGCCACTGCGGCGTAGTTCTTCCTCCAACTGGCGTGACTGCGCATTCGTGCGATAGAGAATGGCGGCCTCGCTGCGGCTGTAGCCTTGAACGCGGCACAGATCCTCGATCTTGGCCACCACACGACGTGCTTCGCTGCGATCGTCACCGCATTCGGCATAGTCGATGAGGTCGCCGTCGCTACCGGCAGTCCAGAGCTTCTTGCCCTTGCGGTCGAGGTTGTGACCGATGACGGCATTGGCGGCATTCAGGATGCGTGCTGTGGATCGATAATTCTGCTCGAGACGGACCACCTTGGTCTCTGAATAGTCCTTCTCGAAATCGAGAATGTTGCGAAGGTCGGCGCCGCGGAATTGGTAGATCGACTGATCGTCATCACCGACGACACAGATGTTTCGGTGCTCTTCGGCAAGCAAACGCGTCAGCAGATACTGGGGCCGATTCGTGTCCTGGTATTCGTCGATGAGGATGTATTTGAAACGCTGCCGATACTTCTCAAGTACTTCGGGGCAGCGACGAAAGGCTCGCACCGGTTCAACGATCAGGTCGTCGAAATCGAGGGCCTTGTTGGCTCGCAGGCCCTGTTCGTAGTCGGAATAGACATCCGCAATCTGTCGTCGATGCGGATCGGCCCCCGCCTGTCGAGCGAAGGTCTCCACGTCGATCATCGCATTCTTGGCCCCACTGATCTGACCCGCTACCTGGCGGGGTGGGAAGTCCTGGTCCGACAGATCGCGTGCATCGAGGATGCGTCGCACAAGAGCACGACGATCCTCTTCATCATAGATGGTAAAGTCGCGGTGAAGGCCGAAGGGTTCGGCCTCATAACGTAGCAGCCGCGCACAGACCGAATGGAAGGTGCCTATCCAGATTCGCTCTGCCACAGGCCCGACCAGGTCGATGACGCGCTGTCGCATTTCGCCGGCCGCCTTGTTGGTGAAGGTCACGGCGAGGATGTTCCACGGGGCCACGTCGTGGGCGTCGATCAGGTGGGCGATCCGGTAGGTGAGGACCCGTGTCTTCCCAGATCCGGCGCCAGCCAGAATCAACAGGGGACCGGACGTGGTTTCGGCGGCACTGCGTTGTTCAGGATTCAGATCTGCGAGGCTGTACAAGAGCTTTTTGTGGATTCCTTGGAGAAGATTTTCTAAGAGGGAATGAGTCAGTTGGGGCGGCTGCGTTCTGCGCGGCGGATCGCTCTTTTGGCGGCTTCGTGTTCACGATTGGTGCGGCTGAATTCGTGTGTGCCGTCTCCACGAGCGACGAAATAGAGAAACTCCGTTTCCACCGGATTCAGTGTCGCCTCGATCGAGGCGCGACCGGGGCTGCCGATCGGCCCCGGTGGCAAGCCGCGATGGCGATAGGTGTTGTAGGGCGACACGACCCGAAGGTCGGTATTGGTCAGACGCTTCTTGTGGACGCCAAGGGCGAACTCGACGGTGGCGCAGGACTCGAGGCGTCGTCGCAGCCCGAGTCGACGAAGAAAGATGGCGGAGATGGTTGGGCGCTCCTGGGCAGCCACGGCTTCGCGTTCGACGATCGACGCCAGAGTGACCGCTTCGTGCAGGGATAGATCGATCGCCTCGAGTCGGGCGAAATGATCGTCGGAGAAAACACGGAAGAACTGTTCGACCATCAGACGTGCGATCTGCTCTTCCTCGATGTCCGGAGGGAGGAAATAGGTCTCGGGGAACAGATAACCTTCCAGCGAAACCGAGGGGACCCCAAGTTGAGAAATGAGGTCCTGGTCGCGGGTGACCATCATGAATCGGCTCGAGTCTGCCATTCCTGACGACTGCAGAATTGAGGCGACCTCGGATCGCGTCAGGCCTTCGGGTATGGTGACACGAACCATTTCCAATGGCGCCTCGAGCAGCACGTCGAGAAGTTCCCCCGTCGTCAGGGAGCCATCGAGCTGGTAGTTGCCCGCCTCGAGGCGATCAGCTACACCTCGCCAGCGAGCGAACCACTCAAAGAATCGGGCGTGGCGAATCAGACCGTTCTCGTGGAGTTGGCCGCCGATGGCACGGGCACTCATCCCTGTACGAATCGAAATCTTGGCTTGTGCAGTCCCTGTGGGTCTGTTCAGAACCCACGCTGTCACACCAATGCCCGTGAGAAGGACAGTGATGGCAAGAATCAGTCGCATCGGGACATGCAATCCTTGGAGATTCGGTCGTCGGGACAGGCGGGTCGCCATGGTCGACGCGGGTCAGGACAAGGGGGTCGCTGGGGGAGGGTACTGGTCAAGGAATGCAAGTGCAAAGCGAGACCATGAAAGAGCGCCCCTAACTGCACGCGCCGTTACCTACAAGCCCTACAAGCGTCGTTTCTTACAAGCGTCCGGGGGAAGGAGGCTCTGTGAACGACGCAGGGCGAGTGTAGCCGCCGTGTCTGGGAATGTCAAGATCGCGTCACCGGGACGACTCAGCGGCGAAACAAGCGGAGGAAGAAGTCATGGAGGCTGTCACTCAGTGGCAGGGGCTGGACGGCCTCGGGCCCCTCTGTTGCCTCTTCGTCTTCCGGGACAACGTAGGGCTCCTCACTCGTGGTCCGCGAAGGGGTGAGACGACGTAGGAATGATCGATATCGCTTGTGGCGACGGGAGTAGTCGTCATCGAGTTGGGCCAGCAGTGGTGCATGGTCGGAAGTACGTTGTGCACGTTCGGCTTCGAGATGAGGCAGCTGATCACTGAAGGGGCGACCGGTTCCCCAGCAACGTTTGTGGGCCGACAGGTGCACCAGATGGCCCGCAGAGACAAGGCCCGAACCTGTGATGGCTCCCTTACTGAACACCTGCGTACGGCCACTGTCTCGCAGAGAACGACTGTGAACCACCTTGCTGCTGCGACTTGCTTCGACCAACTCGTCGAGGACGCCATCGACCTGCGACGTCGGCGTCACTTTACGGGTGGGGTGGGCCACGGCCTCGACAAGAGCGCTGCTGAGGACATCGTCGTAACGCTCTTCAAGCATTTCAGGATCGCCGAAAATCTCGACAAACAGATCCTGTGCGACGGCACTCACGCAGCCGACCTGGCCCGGGTGAAGCGGAAAGACCTGTCTGAGCTTGTCAACATCGTCACCAAAACGATCAAAGATGGCGCACACATCCTGGGTCGAACTCACCGTTCCTGTGTGTTGCAGGTATGTCTTGATTCGATCCCATATCCGGTGTTGATGATTGTCTCCATGACGTCCGAGTTGCTCCAGCTTGTAAGAGCGCAGATACCAGGGACAGGCGGTAGCGTCGGTAAACTCGGCTTGATACACCGTGGGCTGCCCCGCCTCGACGCAATTGACCGGCAGTGAAGCACGCCGGCCAGGAGGAACCAGGCAACTGAACTGCACAGAACGCAACTGTGTCGGTCCCACGAGAATATCAGACTCTCCCACAAGGACCGCCGTCGGCAACGGATTGTCTACGTGTACCTGAGTAACGATTCCGGTGTCCGACAACTTGACTCCGCGGCGAAGGGCCTGAGTCAAACTCACCACATCGGGTGGATCGGGTGCAAGATAGGTGGGGAAGATCGGGTAGACGACCATGTTGGGGAGATTCCCTGTCGCATCGAACTGCGGGGCCCCGAGCAGGAGTTCATCAAAGCTCCGTCGGAGCGTGTCAGCGAGCGGAGTGGCCACGCGTCAGCCGACGAAGGCGCGTAGAACCTGGTAGGAGCCGATGGCGAAACCCAGACTACAGTAACCGGCCAACGCGGCGAGTCCGAAAAAAGCGGGGAACAGAGCCACCATCCAGGGGTCCAGATGGCCGGCTCCACCTCGGATCTCCAGCACCGCCAAAGAGGCATCGTGACCAAAGACGGTACC
>PATE01000115.1 GCA_002712305.1 Gemmatimonadota bacterium
GAGGGCGTAGAAAGCCTCGATCATTTCTCCTCCAGTCCGGTTGCATCGGCGTCGGCTGCATCCCGTGTCGGCGCATCTGCTTCAGAGGTGGGGGCGGTCTTTTCGTCCGTCTCATCGTCCGTCATCTGGCCCGGACAGGTGTGCCCAGGCCAATCTGGCACGGACAGGTGTTCCCAGGCCAGATGCCACAGATTCTCGGCCCGACTATGGAGCTCGGGTCCCTCACGGCCGGTGACATGTTCGTAAGCGTTGCCATCGATGAGCAGGCCCTCTTCTGGAGCGCTTTCGAGGATCGTTCGAGCCCCATGCAAGGTTCGTGCGAAGAGCTTGTTCACGCTGTCGGAATCGAGGTCGGTGACACTGAGACCGGCCAACAACATTCCGCGAATGCCGGATAGCCTTTCGATTTCATGCGCTCCCAACACCTGTCTCACAAACGTGATGGCATCGTCGGGCTGATCGAAGGCCGTCGTGAGAAAACAGGTGTCGTCTCCTTCGTCGGGCAGGCTGTATTTCAGTTCTGCCTCCTGCAGTTGTGAAACAAGATCGTCCAGAAGTTCATCGGCTCCCGCGGTGGGGAACTCGATCACGAGAATCGACAACTGGCCCAGAGCCTGGGTGATCCGCTCTGTCAGCCCGAGTTGGTGTGCGACACGAACGCCCGAGGGTTCGGGAACGGGGTGGCGGTCGATACAGCTGCGCAATTCGGCTTGCATCGTCTCGGGTAATTCGACGCGTAGGCGGCCGTAGAGGTCGTCCTTGTAGCGGCGTGCCGTCGCCAGCTTGTTCTCCGCCGCTCCACGCCGTGACGTCTCTACCTGAAGTTTGTCATCCAGGGTATGTTTGCGACTGCGCTCCCGTTTGATCTCCTGTGCCAACCGCATGTGACGCTCGCGAAGGCGACGCATATGCAGGCTGGAGAAGAATTTCACCAGTGCAAAGATCAGGGCCGTCGCAACGGCAGACAGTCCGAGCCACATCACTCGGCTCCATCATCGTGGGGAAGGGGCTCCGTATCACGCCAGCGATCGAGCAGGCCTTCCTTCTCGAGAACGGGCATGAAAGCGAACAGATCCTTCAGCATGTACGTGGAGACGCCGCCGGTATCGATGAGCCACCGGAACAGGCGATACCCCGCGTCCAGCACCTGTCGGTCTTTCGTCATCTCAATCACATGAGCCAGGGCAGGCAGGAGCATCACCGTCGAAGAATGGGGGTTGTCGCTGATGGGCGATTCCTTGTAGTAAAAGATACCCTCCACAGTGCGTCCGTGCCGTGCGAGGTATCGAGCACCGTCGATCAGCATTCTCCGGGCCCGCTCTTCACCTGTTGCGGCGTGAAACAGCTGTAGCCCCTGCAGAACGGAGGAGAGCATGAAAGGTGTGGAGCCTCGATTGTGGCTGCCAATCTGATCTCGCCAGCGACCGACCTCATCCTGCCAGGACTCGAGCAATTCTACCAGGGACTCCATGGCAGGAAGGAAACGCTCTTCGGGGAAGGCTTCGTAGTAGGTGCCCATCGCGGTCAGTGCCCACCCGACTCGACGCGTGCTGTAGGGCCACTGCTCGGTTTCGGCATCGAGCACCGCCTGGCGCCGGGATTCGGTCAACGTTTCAGACCACTCATAAGGCGCCGCCCGTCGACAGTAGTCGGCGCACAACTCGGCGATCTCTCTAGCGCGTTGATAACCCGTGAGGAAGTAGAAGTCGAGAAGCGAGCCGAGCCAGGTGTGGCTCGTACGAGGTCCGCTGAGTTTCTCTTCGTCCGTGTCCGAATAATGATGGTTCTGTGACCACTCGAAATACGGTCCGCCGATCCATTCGGGGTGCTCTGTCTGATGATGGCAGGTGTCCACGTCCATCAGGTGCATGATCGCCGCCTCCCCCTCCCACATCAGACGCTGATCACCCGAGCGCACATACTGTCTGAGCATGGAGCGTGGAAGATCGTAGGCCAGGTTTTCGGTCGTGCGGGTTCGCTGGCGTCCATCGGGGTCGCGCTCGATTTGTACCACATCCCCATCGTTCACGAAACCGCGGCCATTTGGTGATGAGCAGAAACGCCGCAGGCTAAGCTCCAGGGGCCACAACGATTCGCGAAAGGGCTGAAAGGTCCCGAAAACCCCTGTGTCGGCGAATCGTTGTGAAGGCACCTGCAACAACAGAGGCATCTCCTGACTCAAGCCCCACTGATCGACACGAACGCTGCTGGTGTCCGGGGCGCCGAAGTGCAGGAAGAGTTCGTGAGTGCGAGCCATGCCCTGCGGCATGCGCAAAGGCTCATCGTGGGCCGGGTGCGGTTCGTAACCGATCTCTGTGTATCGGCGTCCGCCCTCATCGTCCGGTGTGTCCGCCAGGGGAGATACATCTGCATACAGATCCAGACCGATCTGCCAACCGTTCGTCCACCATCTCTTGGGGAAGCTCTGCCACGGTCGGCGTACCTTCAGCGTCACGGCACGATCCGCGTCTGCCACCTGTAGCCAACCGGTGCAGTTGGACCGCCGATCGATGGTGATCTCAGGGGAAGAGTGTGTGACGCGATGACGCTCCACGTTCCACTGGGTCATCTGGAGGGGGGCATCACGATGTACGCCCACGGCCTCATCGAATTGCCAAAGTCCACTGGGAGATCCCGCCGTAGCTTGTGCGTCCTCTCCGAATGACAGGGGGAGAGCCAGCGTCATTCGCTGCAGGTGTACTTCAGGGTGATCCTGGTCGTGTACGATGGTCAGATAAGTACGAAGGGTGGCGCTGTGAGCGAAGAAGCAGATCCGCGCGATCCAGGAGAGTATGCGCTGGCCTTCCCGGTCAAAACCCCCTTGGGCACGAAGCACCAAACGCAGAGGGTTTTCCTCTTCTACATCCAGCTCATCGACGCAACCGTCGAAGGAGTTGCCCTCGGCATCCCAGGCGATCAGATCGGAAGCCCCCGAGGACAGGTCCAGGTATTCGTCCCGCTCGCTCGAGACGGAGACGAAGAGCCGGGGCCCTGACCGTGCCACACGAGCCAACAATGCGCCCGTGGCGACATCGATTGCATCTGGCCGCTGGGTGGCCACCAGTGGAGACTTGCTGGGAGGGAAGGGTTGCACATCGTGGCCGTAGTCGATGCACAGCTCGGACTCGTCCATGGCGTCGACGTCCACCTGCGCGTCGAGGAGGGCCCAGCGAATCGATCCGTCAGGCCAGGTTGCCCGGGTCTCTGCGCTGGATGGTAGCAATCGGCCTTCAGCGTCACGCACAACCAGACGCTGAGGATCTCGTAGCTCGCCCGGGGCGAATGGAAGACCCGCTGTCAGCGGTGAGCGACGGCGAGAGACGCCGGCGGGTTCGCGCAGCTTGGCGGTCAGTTTCGGCATGGTCTGGTCAGGATTTGGGAAGACTCTTGCAAGGCGAAGATGGCCCTGAGTCGCTGCGAATGATACCCAAAAAACGGTATGCAGCAAAGATCGGGGCGTGATCCAGGACACAGGCGACGGAAGGATCCAAGAGCTTCAAGCCTCGAATCAGGCGGCAGGACCGACGTAGACAGTCCAGGCAGGGACGGTTTACTTACCTCTCACAGCACGAGGTATCACACGTCAGGAGGAGACAGGTTGGCGACAGCACCGGATGCACGGCAGATGTTTGGATGGGTAGAGTTGTCGCCACAGGATCCGGTGGTGGCGGGAAGCACCGGGTCATTTCAACTGACCTACCACGTGGGGGAATACGGGATCGATGACGGTGGCACCGTGAAGGTCTCGGTCCGATTCGCTTCTGACTGGGGCAAACCCCAGTTCGATGATCCTAAAGGGCTCAACTACACCACGGTTCATACGGATGGCCCCGGGCGTATCCAGGCCCGATTCGATCCGAAGGGGTTTATTCGCCCTTGGCAGAAGTGCCTCGTCATCGACAATGCCGAATGGGCCCTGTCAAAGGGAGATCGCATCACCGTCACCTATGGTGATCGATCCCAGGGCGGCCCAGGGACGGTGGCCCAGACCTTTCGCGAATACACATTCGAGTTTCGTGTCGCTGTCGATGCCTTTGGCACGGGACAGTTCGTCGTGCTCGACGATCAGCCGACGCTCGAGATCGTACCGGCTGAGGCCGCCAAGCTCGTCGTGATCACACCGACACGGGTCGAGGTGGGGGAGCCCTTTGCGGTCGGCGTAAAGGTGGAAGACACGTGGGGGAATCCTGCTGTTGGCCAAGGGGGCCGAGTGCAGGTCGATGTCCCTGAGGGGGTCGACGGAATGCCCACATCGATCGATTTCGCCGACCAGGAGGGCGTTGTTCGAATCGAAGGGGTGCGCTGCACAAAGGCGGGTCGGTTGCTGTTTAAAGCAACCGCTGATGGACTCGACTCAGGGGAAGGTCCGCCTATCGATGTGGTCGAGCAGATGGGGCCGCTTCGGCCCTTCTGGGGTGATCTTCACGGCCAGAGTGAGGAGACGGTGGGGACCAACTCCGTGGAGGACTATTTCCGCTTCGCGAGGGATGTTTCTCTCGTGGATTTCACGGGTCACCAGGGAAACGACTTCCAGATTACGCCCGAATTCTGGGAACGGATCGGACGTTGTGCAAAGGATTTCGACGATCCGGGTCGTTTCGTCGTGTTTCCCGGGTATGAGTGGTCGGCCACGACACCCGCCGGTGGTGATCGAAATGTTCACTACCTCGAAGACGGCCAAACCATTCACCGTACGTCGCACTGGCAGATCGCCGGCGATGAGTCCGGACGCGCCAGTGATCGATATCCCGTGGGCGAGCTCTTCGAGCAGCTGAAGAAGGGACGGCCCGCACTGGTGGTCCCCCACATCGGCGGCCGGCCGGCCAACCTCGCCTTTCACGACCCAGACCTGGAACCCATCATCGAAATCTACTCCGCCTGGGGGCAGTTCGAGTGGCTGCTTGAAGAGGCCATTGTTCGGGGCTACCAGGTGGGATTCAGCGGGGGGAGTGACGATCACAAAGGGCGTCCCGGTGCCAGCTACCCTGGCTCCAGTTCCTTTGGTGTGTATGGAGGTCTCACGTGTGTTCTCGCAGCAGAGTTGACGCGAGCGGGAATCTTCGAGGCCCTAAAGGCCCGGCGCTGCTATGCAACGAGTGGGCAACGGATTGCGCTGGATGTCAGCGCGAAGGACGATGAGGGGATCTCACGGCTCATGGGTGAGGCCTTCTCAGTGACGGGACCCGATCTCTCCATCCATGTTGACGCGACGGGTACACACGACATCGAGGAGGTTCTCGTTGTGCGAGGCCATCCTGGCGTGGGGACTAAGGTCGTCGACAGGTTCCCGGAGACCACCGAGCGAGACAAGCGACGGCTGCGTGTAGTCTGGTCTGGTGCGCGGATCAAGGGACGAGATCGTATCGCAACGTGGGACGGCGAACTTCGTCTCGAGGGCGCCCAGATCTCTCAGGCTGATGGCTACGCCTTCGATTCAGCCGCTGAGGGCATCCGTTCGGTCAGTGCCGACCATGTGGCCTGGCAATCGGTCACTTCCGGTGATGAAGACGGGGTGATCGTCGAGCTGGCCGACGTGGGTCGTGGTGCCCGGTTGCACTTTCAATCAGCCCTGACCGAATTCCATCTCGAACTCGATCGGATCGAGGATGGCCCCTTCGTCCATCCTGTGGGTGGAGAGGGACTGCAGGTCTGTGTCGAGTATGTTCCCCTAGGAACCGGCTCGCGCCATGTGAGCTTCGACGCCGAGATCCCTCTGTCAGGAGACGACAAAGCCCCTTCCACGGAAGCGACCGCCGTCTATGTCCGTCTGACGCAAGTCGATGGCGCCCGAGCCTGGAGCAGCCCCTTCTACGTGAGTCGGGGGTAAGGTGGTTCACGTCCACGTCACCCACGAGGCTGTGCGCAAAGTGGGCGGGATCGGCGCGGTTCTGCAGGGACTTGTCACGGCAAAGACCTATCGCGCCGCCGTGGATCGGATCATTCTGGTTGGACCCCTTGTAGATCGCCATCGACGCGATCCCCTCGGGCCCGAGGGGATCATCCTCTACGATAACTGGCAGGGGATCTGGTCAGAAGACCACGGATCTGCTCTACGGGCCATCGAAACGGCCCGTGGTGTTCGAGTCGTCTATGGCCGTCGTCCTTTCAAGTGCCCCGATGGGACGATCTCCGAGCCCGAGATTCTTCTCGTGGACGTAGAAAGCAGCGTGCCCAACGGATTGGATGCCTTCAAGCACGTATTGTATGAGCGATTTGGGCTCGCCTCTGATCGGCATGAAGGACAGTGGGAATTCGAGCAGTTCATGCGCCTCGCCGAGCCCGCCCTCGACGGCATCGAGGCGCTTGTGGCCGGCGTGGATTCGCCCATCTGGTTCATCGCTCACGAATTCATGGGCCTGCCCACGGCGTTGAGAGCCATCGTGTCTGAGGACCGCCGGTTTCATACCGCATTCTACGCACACGAGGTCGCTACGGCCCGAAAGATCATCGAGGGACAAGCCGGTCACGACGCGAGTTTCTACCCACTTCTGTCCAAGGCGTTGGAGCAAGAGGAGTCGGTGGAAGCTGTTTTCGGAAGCCAGGACGACTTCTTCAAACACGCTCTGGTCTGTCAGGCCATTCACTGTGACGCGATTCTTGCGGTGGGCGACCGAGTTGTCGACGAACTCAGGTTTCTCGGTGCGGGCTTTCGAGAAGCGACGATCGATCTGGTCTACAACGGACTGCCACAGGCAGAGCGTCTGCCCTTGGCGGGCAGGAAACGAGCGCGGCGGCAGCTTGCGGATGCGGCCGAGGCGCTCTTGGGATTTCGTCCGGATCTGACTTTTTCTCACGTCTCACGCCTCGTTCCCAGCAAGGCGATGTGGAGGGACCTGCTCGTCCTGCAGCAGTTGGATCCCTTGCTCCAGGAACGTCGCCGCACGGCAGTTCTTTTCGTTCTGGCGACTGAGGCAGGGTCGCGATTACCGGCCAGCACACAACACATGCACACAGCCTACGATTGGCCCGTCGTCCACTGCGAAGGATATCCGGATCTGTCGCCGGGGGAACTGGCGTTCGATCTGCTCGTGCGCCGGCACAACACGCGGGCTCGAAACAGCCGTGTCGTGTTCATCAACCAATTTGGCTTTGACGCGCTTTCCTGCGGCGGGGCTCTTCCCAAAGCGGTCGTGTTCGACGATCTGCGCCGCGGGACGGATGCAGAATTCGGTCAGTCGATCTACGAACCGTTCGGAATTGCTCAGATCGAACCGGTGGGCTTCGGCGCTCTGAGTGTGGTTTCAGATGCGTGTGGATGTGTCGGTTTTCTAGAAACTGCGTACGCGGAAGTCGCCCAAAGATCGGGTGGAACCGTCCCACCCGTCCACATCCTGGGCCAATACTCCCAGGGGCAACTAGAAGGGGCCGTCCCGATCGTCGGTGGCCCGAGTGCGTGGGAGGCGGCCCCAAGTCGTGTCGTTGCAGATGCACTGTTCGACGCGTTGCCGACCAATGATTCTGATCGCCAGTCACTGTTGGAGACCGGGCACGCCGTGGCCGAGATCATGTCGTGGGAGCGGGTAGTGGGAGGACAACTGCTCGCCGCCCTGAAGCGGGCGACGCGATAGGCGGTGCGCCGTCAGATGCTCAGGCCTGCTCGAGGACCTGACGCACGGTCGACAGCAAGGTCTCGACGGCCACCGGTTTTTTCAGGACCGCATGGACGCAATCTGGTTGCTCACGAGTGGCGTCGTCATCCACCCAGCCAGAGACGATGACGATGGGAATGTCGTCGCCG
The DNA here is from genome assembly GCA_002712305.1 of Gemmatimonadota bacterium. Lineage (GTDB taxonomy): Bacteria > Latescibacterota > UBA2968 > UBA8231 > UBA8231 > UBA12574. The sequence goes on from PATE01000115.1 coordinate 7,739, forward strand.
CGATCTCGCAGCAGATAGAGCAGGTCCTTGCCGTCGGCCTGGCCGGGCATGTGCAGGTCGAGCAGGACCAGATCAATCGTCTCCCGTCGAGGATCTGCAGCGCCTCAGCTGCATCCGATGCCGGGATCGGAGTGAAGTCAAAGCGGCTCAAGACCTCGATCATGAACTGGCGAATCGTCGCTTCATCGTCGACGATCAGGACGCGTGCGCTGGTTTCTGTTGTCGTCGTCATAGGGTCGCCATCATGGAGGCGTATCCGTGCGTGCACAGCGGAATCCAAGAACGGGCACCCGGCCATCGGGCTGAGCGCGATTGCGAACTGAGACGGTGGCTGCATCGAGGATGGCAAGATAGTGTCCTCCACGTGCCACGCGCTGTTCGCCGCTGCTCGGCCCCTGAGGATCGCTCAGAGGGCTGACGGCGTAGTAATCAGGATTGTAGCGATCGCTGACCCATTCCATCACATTGCCCGCAAGGTCGTGAACGCCGAAGGGGCTCTTTCCATCCCGAAAGGTGCCGACCGACGCAGTCGTACCAAGAAAATTGTTGTAGTTCAGCAGCCGAAGATCCGGATCCTGCAAGGCCAGAAGGGTAGGGTCTTCATTACCCCATGGAAACCGTCGCTGGTCATTCGGACCGCGAGCGGTTTTCTCCCATTCCGCTTCCGTCGGTAGGCGTTTGCCGGCCCACCCACAAAAAGCAGTCGCGCCGGCGAAATCAACACAGTTGATTGGGTGATCGTCGCGTTCGGTGAGGCCAAAGTTGCAGTCGGGTTGTTCTCCTGGTGTGTCGCAGGCTCCCTCCCGCACACACACGGCATACTCCGCGGCCGTCACTTCCACCGAATCGATCCAGAAGGTGCTCACATTGACGACGTGAACCGGACTCTCGCCGGCCAAGCCTGCCTCTGACCCCATCAGGAACGATCCCGCGGGGATTTCGATCATCCCCGAGCGGGCCGAATACACCTGGTCCACGACCTCGATCACGACCGTATCGAGCAGACTCTCCGATGTCGCGTCCTCAACGATGAGGCCGAAGACATAGTCGCCGACCAGATTCGGTGTGAAGCGCGGCATCGCGTCGGTGGAATCTGAAAGGGTGACCACCTCGCCGGGGTTGTTGCCCACGATCCAACGATAGGTGATGGGGTCTCCCTCCAGGTCGCTGGAGGCCGATCCGTCGAGTGTGACCTCAAGGCCCACACCGACCGTCTGCTGGTCGCCCGCTTCGGCCACGGGCGGTTGATTGCCGGCACCGGTCACGACGATCGCCACCTCATCGGTGTGGGTTGACTGCCCATCTCTGACGGTGAGGCGAAACAGGAAGGACCCGGAGCCTGACGGCGTAAAGCGAGTCTGCGCGACCGAGGAGTCGACCAATGTGACCATTGCGGGCGCCTCGACAGGCTCCCACAGGAACTGCAGAGAGTCGCCGTCAGCATCCGAACTCGACGTGCCGTCCAGAAAGAAATTCGAACCGATGGGCAGCGTGTAGTCCAGCCCCGCTACGGCGACCGGTGGTGTGTTGTCACTGCCGGTCACGGTGATCCGAAGCGTGTCTGGCTCGCTGTTTCGGCCGTTGGCGATTACGGTCAGAACGAAGAGATAAGGTCCTGCTGTAGCCGGTGCGATTTCGACAACGGCCTCGCTCCCCAGGACGAAACTCTCCGGGTTGTCCTGACCTTGAGACCACCGGTAGCTCAACGGGTCGTCATCGTCATCACGCGAGCCGGATCCATCGAGCACCAGGGTCGTGCCCAGCGCGATCGTACGGTCCGCGCCCGTATCGGCAACCGGATCGGTGTCGGTTCGCTGCGGCGCAGGAGGTGAACTGCAGGCCAACATCGTAAGGGTGATAGCCCAACTGGCGGCCAACAATCGCCTGCGCAGTTGGGAATGGATGGCTCGTATCATACGTAACTTCAATGATAACATAGCGCACGAGCATCTGTCACCTGTGTATATTGAGTCGCATGCCACCGCCAACGTCATCCCCCGACAACGGATCGGCCCCCGATCTGTCCGAATCGCCACCGACTGGTGAAGCGAATCTGGGCATCCTCGATGGAGAGGTGGGCCACGACGAGGTCAATCGGGCCATCACAGGTGCCGACAAGACGATCCTGTTCGGTCAGCAGACGCGCCTGCCTCATTTTCCCGAGGATCGCCGCCTGTCGCGCCTGCACGCCGGAGACGAACGCGTCCTGTTTTTCTGGCGAGTCCTCAAGAAAGTGCCAGCCAACCTCCGTCGAGCTCTGATCGAAGCACCGATCAGTATCACCCTGGTGCAGGGCGATACGCTGCTCTGCTTCCGCGATGTGCGTCATCATCAGGCGGTTCACCTTGGACGCAGGCGGCGTACGATCTACCTGCCCGAATTGCTGATGCTCCAGGCAGAAGAGTGCGGCTACGACTACTGGGCCATCGCCGAAGGCCTCATCTATGCCGGGTGGATGCTGCTCGACTACCTGTTGCTCGTGGACGTTCTGACCGACTTCGGCCATCGAGCCATGCGCCGCAAGAAATCAGATCCTCAGCAAGGTGCCTCCTCAGAGGGTGACGACGGATTGACCGGTTGGAACTGGTCGGGGCTGCGTTTGAGCGAGCCCTTGCTGCGTCGCCTGGTGCAGGACAACAACCGGCACCGCAGGCAACACCCCGACCCGGGCAAGTCAGAAGTCGAAGAATTCATCGCCGGCTACCGATCTGCTCTGATTCGCGTGGAGGGGCTCAATGTCTGGTCTCACGAGCCCTGGGAGATCGGTCGCGATCTGTTCGACGTCGATCTCGAACAGCGGTGGGCTCAGATGAAGATGGAGCGCATCGCCGACATCTTCGACTATCCTCGCATGTTTCTGTTCGATCGAGATATCATCCACGGCGCAGCCAGAGATCTGGCGACCCGGCGCAGACAGCCACTGGAACCAAAGAGCTTCGCCGACGCACTCCACGATTACAAGGACGCCCTCCGCTTCGATCGGCACCCGTTGATGACGGAGTTCTGCCGAGGCATCGTGCCCAAACCGCGCGCTCTTTTCCTGCAGACGGTGGTCGAACTCGGTGTGGCGGGGCTACGTGGTTTCTTTGATGCCTATCGCCATGGCGTGCCCGAAACCCTCGATCTGGTTCATTCTCTGTGGATGTATCTGGTGTCTCTGTCCTCCGATCCGGCAGGCGTATTTGCCCATGTGGGGCGACTCAGATCCCGTGCACGCCATGTTGATGGCGTCGAGGTGGATGGGGGGCAGGTTCCCCTCAGCGAAAGGGAGATCGATCGTCATCTCACGGGGATCTATGTTCGCCTCGACCGTTTGCCCGGCTATCGCCAACTCGCCAGGCAGGTGATCGACCTTGGCGTTGGCGCCCACGACGAGTTGTTGGCGCTCATCCAGAATCATGGCCTCGAGGACGGCGATGAATGGGCCACCTTCAAGATGAAGAAGCAGGCGATCGTGGCTTGTGCGTGCGAATTGCTGGAAGGCATGGACGGCGAGGCGGATCACGGAGGCGTTGCAGATCTGGCGGCGCGCCGACGCATTCATGAGGACCTTCAACTGCAGGCCCTGGTCTCCGACCGTCCCCATCGGTTCACCTCGGATCCAAGTGCTGTGCTGATGTATTCGCGCGAATACCGGCGAACCCTCGCCGAATTCGGTCCCGCAGACCCGGATACGAATTCGCTGTTGGCAAGCATTCTGATCCGTATGGACAAAAGCGAACGATATGAAGAGTGGGTCGAGCTTATCCCTGGAATGGGGCCACCGGCGGTGTCGGCCCTCTACGGGGTACTTGAACAGATCTCTGAACGAGACGAGCGCCGCGCACCGATCCTTCAGCGCAGTCGCCGAATCCTCGGTTCAATCCTGCTGGAAAAGCAACTGCGCGCACGTGCTCAGCAAGGTGCTCGTCATGCCCATCTACAGGAAGAAACAGAGGTGGCACAGAACCCGACGGCGGCCGACGATGATGGGGCTCCGAGGTTTGTGGCGCTGTATCGGGAACTGCCCATGGGAGCCAATTCGCAGGCCATGGCTGAGGAGGAAGAAGCTGCAGCCGAACCCGTGGAGGACGATGGAGTGGGGGACTCTGATCACCGGAAGAGCCCCGACACAGGCTCTTCCACCAATCCCAGTCCTGACGATGAAGAAGGAAAGGTCACGTGAGCAGGGTCCTGTGGGCGGCAGCCCTGCTATGCATCGGGTGTGGCTGGCTGAATCGGGGGGTGCCTCGGGGCCCGTCGCCAGAAGCTGCTCTTCATGCGGCGATCGGTGAATGGGGTGCCGTCGACACGGTCACCGTCCTCGGTTTCCGTGATCACTGGGGAAAGTCCACTGCAGGTGTAGATGTACTGGATGCTGCGCTGCTTTCCGCGCTCGGGCATCACGGTGTCGTGATGAATCCCGATGCGGGGATCGTTGCCCCCTCAACGGAGACCCTGCGCTACCGTGACGGTGGTGTGCTACCTACCGGGTGGCAGGATCTCACCGGCGACACGACACCCCGTCACGGACTCGTCGTGGCGGGGCAGATCCGCAAGGCCGACGCGTGGACCTATCTGCGGTTGGCTTTGGCCGATGCGACGACGGGCCAACTGCGGGCGCACGGCACCACACGAATCTCACAGCAGAGGCTCGACGATCTGGTCGCCTCGGCGTTGGAGGATACGGTCGGTGCTTTACAACCGGTGGACGTGGTGTACCACGTGGTCGGGCGGCGGGACAAGGCAGGATTTGCGGAGCTGATCGACGTCGAAGAAGGAGTCACTCTCATCGAAGGCGATCGGCTGCAGATCCGACTGAAGACGGATCAGGACTGCGAAGTGTTCGCCTTCCTCTACGCGTCCGAGGGTGGGGAGCGCCGAAATCTCCTCGATCCTCAGCGGGTCTACGAAGGGCGATGGAACTACGGACCGGCGGAGAACTCGTGGATTACGCTGACCGAGGGTGATCAGGTCTACACTCTGTATCTGTTGGTCGCACCTCGAATCGATGAGGATCGCTCAGCACTGTGGGAGGAGGTGACTCAGTTGCAGGCCCAGGGTCAGATCGACCGCATGTCCGGGCTCGAACTGGTCGATGACGCGCTGGCTGGTTTTCTGCCGCAAGCCGTGTCCACCATCGATTCAACCCTCGTTCTGCGGGGGAACGAAGGTCTGCAGCGTGCCGAAGAACCAGAGACCTTTGCCTACGTCGACGGCACGGTGTTTGAGCATCATGCAGACATTCTGCAGGGCGTCGCCATGATCAGAGCGATCAGTTTTCACGTTCGCTTCGAATAGCACAGAGTCTTGATCTATCTCGATCACAACGCGACGACGCCGATTCGGCCCGAAGTCCGCACGGCGATGTTGCCCTTCTTCGACGAGTCCTTTGGCAATCCCTCCTCGCCCCATACCGTTGGTCGCCGAGTGGCTGACGCCGTTGACGGATCTCGAGCACAGGTGGCAGATGCTCTCGGTGTCGCCACGGATACAATCCATTTCACATCGGGGGGGACCGAGGCGGACAACTGGGCGCTGAAGGGCGTATTGGACGCGCATTGGCTGAAGCATCGTTCCCACGGGCGCCTGGTCACGAGTTCGACGGAGCACCACGCGGTGCTGGATACGGCCAACACCTTGGCCCGACACGGCGTGACGGTGGCCTATCAGCCCGTCGATGAGAATGGAATCGTCGATGTGCAGGCCCTTATGGAGACCGTCGCTGCATCACCGGCACCCCAGTTGGTTTCACTTTTGCATGCCAACAATGAAACGGGGGTTCTTCAGCCGGTTGCGCAGCTAGGTGCCGCGCTGCGGGAACGGGGTGTCCTGTTCCACGTCGACGCAGTACAGAGTTTGGGCAAAGTCGATCTGCAAGAACTGGCTCAAGTCGTCGATCTCATGTCTATATCGGCCCATAAGATCAACGGCCCTAAGGGCACGGGGGCTCTCTACATTCGCCCGGGTGTCGAGATCGAACCCCTACTCCACGGCGGTGGACAGGAACAGGGGCGCCGGCCGGGCACGCTGCACGCTGCAGGCATTGTCGGTTTTGGCGCCGCCGTCGAGGCGGCCACGCACGATGGCTTGGCGTCGATGGCTCGGCTGGGGGAACTGCGTGATCGACTTCAAGACGGGTTGTCTGACCTCGTGGGAGACGTGGTCGTCCATGGAGGCAACGTCGACCGCCTCGCTCAGACCCTGAGCGTGTCGTTTGTCGGTGTCGAGGCTGAAGCGGTGTTGTTGGGACTGGATCAGGTGGGCATCGCTGCGGCCAGCGGTTCGGCCTGCACGTCGGATTCGCCTGAGCCATCGCATGTGCTTCTGGCAATGGGGGTGGAGCCCCGGGTGGCGTCCAGTGCGGTTCGTTTTAGTCTCGGCTGGGGAAACGATGAGGCACAGATCGATCAGATCCTTGAAATGCTGCCGCCCCTCATCGCCCGTCTGCGCGAGATGTCGGTCTTCTAGGTCCCCCTACAACACGCTGACCACAGCCCTGCAAAGGGCGTCGACGTTGTCCGGCGTCACGCCTGCAACGTTGATTCTCCCCGAGCCGACGATGTAGACGGCATGTTCTTCGCGCAGTCTCTCTACCTGCTTTGGGTCGAGTCCGCTGAACGAGAACATCCCCTTCTGCCGGGTGATGAAGGAGAAATCCTGCGACGCCCCATGGCGCTGCAGCCCCTCGACGAGGGTCTGCCGCATCCCGTTGATGCGTTCGCGCATTTGCGTCAGTTCCGCCAGCCAATCGGCCCGCAGCCCTTCGTCACTCAGAATGCATGTGACCAGCGCAGAGCCGTGCGCAGGGGGATTTGAGAAGCTCGTCCGCACGCAGATCTTGAGCTGACTCAAGACGGTTTCGGCACGATCTGCGCTGCCCGTGACCACCGTCAGGGCGCCCACCCGGTCTTGATACAGACCGAAGTTTTTTGAATAGGACGTGGCGACGAACATTTCCGGCACCTGCTCGCAGAACAGCCGGAGGCCGGCCGCGTCTTGCTCGAGTCCGTCGCCGAAGCCCTGGTAGGCAAAATCCACGAGGGCCAGTGCCCCTCGGTCGGCCAGCAATTTTCCTGCTGCCTGCCACGTGTCTGCGTCGAGGTCGACGCCTGAGGGGTTGTGGCAGCACGCGTGTAACAGTACCACATCACCCTTCTCGGTCTGCTGCAGGGCTTCGAGCATGCCAGGTGCATCGAGCCCTTTCGCCTCTGAGTTGTAGTATCGATAGGACAGACACGGAACTCGCGCCGCTTCGAAGATCTTCGGGTGATTTGCCCAAGTCGGATCGGGCAGCCAGATGCGGGCATCGGGGAAATGGTTGGCGATGAAGTCTGCAGCCACCCGTAGTGCGCCCGTGCCACCGGGGGTTTGCACGGTCACCGTGTCGGCCGAATCTGCGCGATCCTGCCCGAAGACCAGTTCACGCACGAGCCGTCCATAGGCGGGGGTGCCGTCGATGGGCAAATAGGTCTTGCTCGAGCCCGCCGCAAGAAGCCGGGCCTCGGCGGCGCGAACGACATCGAGGACGGGGGTTTTGCCTGAAGCATCACGATACTCGCCGACACCGAGGCTGATCTTGTGCGAACGGTCGTCAGCGGCGAAAGCAGCTGACAGACCCAGAATGGGATCGGGAGGGGCAGAAGGGACACGCTCGAACACAGCGTCGCACCGTTTCTAGGCTGGCGCCAATGGAGGGTCGGGGCTCAAAGAGCCGGATGACGATAGGAGACAATCTACGACGAGATGGACGTGACTCGTTCGTAGGTCAAATAACGTAATCCGTCCTCTTCTCTAACGTCAACGATCTTCCACTCTTCGGCCGACCAGACGGGGAAATAGGTGTCGCCATCATCCACGACATCGGGCACATGGGTCAGGATCAACTGGTTGGCCACGGTCAGGGCCTGCTCATACACCCCCTGCCCCCCACAGATGTACACGGTCTCACAGGGCAGGTTGCGGCAATGCTCGAGGGCGCCGTCAAGATCATCGAACCGCAGCGCACCCTCGGCTAGTTCATACTGCTCTTGTCGCGTCAGAACCAGATTGAGTCGGCCCGGCAGGGGGCGCCGGGGGAAGGACTCGTAGGTCTTTCGACCCATCACGCAGGGGGCGCCCATGGTGGTGCTCATGAAGTGCTGCATGTCGGCCTTGTAGTGCCACGGCATTCCGCCGGCGCGTCCGATGACATGCTGTTCGTTGAGGGCGGCAATGAGAGAAATCTTCATCCAGCGCTTCCCGCGTTCGTTGAATCTGGATGGAAGAAGCGCTTTAGTCCCTCCAGGCTAGACTGGCGGGCATCGGTGACGGTGCCATCGTAGGCGACCCGTCCCGCGTCGAGCATGATGAGATCGCCATTGAGTCGATCGATGCTGAGCAATTCATGCGTGACCACGACGATCCCCATGCCGAGTTGATCGTTCAGCGATAGCAGAAGCCGGTCGATGCCGGCGGCGGTCTCCGGGTCGAGGCCGGCACCGGGCTCGTCACAGAACAGGATCTCCGGTTCCAGGCTCATGGCTCGAGCGAGGGCCGCACGTTTGCGCATACCGCCTGACAACTCGCTGGGCAGCAGGTTGACCGTGCCACCGAGGCCGACCAATTCGAGGCGGGTGCGGACCAGATCGTCGACGTAGTCGGCAGCCAACTCCGTGTGCATCTGCAGGGGGAGCGCCACATTCTCACCCACAGTGAGAGAATTCAGCAAGGCGCCATACTGAAACATGACTCCCACGCGCTTGAGTAGACGCGCCTGCTCCGACTCAGGCAGTTCGTGCATCGGTTCACCGAGCAGGCGGACTTGCCCCGACTTGGGTGACACCAATCCGATGATGGTCTTGAGCAAGGTGCTCTTGCCACACCCTGAACCGCCCACGATGCACAGGACGGCACCATCCTCCACCCACACATCGACCCCATCCAGTACGCGATGCTCGTCATCGTCGGTGCCATACGAGACACAGAGGTTCTCGACTTCGACAACGGCCTGAGATGAAGTAGACGTCGGCATGTGTTTCTACCGCAGGTAGAAGATCAACCCCCAGGTCAGATCCAGGACGATGATGGCGAAAATGGAACTGACCACGGCTGACGTCGTCGCATTGCCCACCCCTGCGGCGCCACCGCGGAACTGCAGTCCGCGAAACACGGAGATGATCGTAATCACCCAGGCGAAGGAGAGGGATTTGATCAGCCCTGTGATGATATCCTTCAGCAACAATGCGTTTGTGACGCGGTTGAAGAAGGTGGCTGGGGAGATGTCCAGAGAAAGAACGCCCGTGACCGTTCCACCCAGAAGCCCCACGAAGTCTGCCATGATCGTCAGCAGAGGGACGCTGAGCAGCATGGCCCACATCTTGGGGACGGCCACGAGTTTCAGTGGATCGATGGCCATCGTGCGCAGCGCGTCGATCTCTTCGGTGAACTTCATCGTCGCGATTTCGGCGGCGAAGGCGGACCCGGATCGTCCCGCGATCATGATCGCAGTCATGAGCGGTCCCAACTCTCGAGTGATCCCGATGGCCAGCAGGTCGGCCACCAGAACGTTGGCGCCGAACTGCCGGAGCTGAGCCGCCGCTTGAAGGGTCGACACGCCTCCCACGAGAAACAGAACGAGGGTAACGATGGTCAGTCCCTGGGCGCCGATGATGCTGGCCTGCTCGACAAACGAACCGCGGCGCATCCCACGCTGTTGAAAGAGGCTTGTGAAGGTGGCCCAGGTGAGATCGGACATGACGTAGAGGAACTGCAAAGCTGCATTGACGTCGCGGAAGGCTCGGTCACCGACGCGATCGAGCAGATGTTCAGCGGTCTCCTCGATCTGCTTCGGCTCATGAGCCTCGGCCCCAGGCTTGGCCCCAGACTCAGACTCAGACTCGACAACAACCTCCGTGGAGGCCTTTGCCACCGCCTCATAGAAGCCCAGCAGAGACTCGGGAAGGTGACCCACCTCGATTTGCCGTCCGAGCGTCGCTGCAACGACCGGCAACCGTCGAACCCATACGGCGCCACCGGTGTCGATGCGGTCGACGGTGCTCAGATCGATCCGCAGGCCTGAAGCGGGGTTGGTGAGCAGGAGTCGGCGCAACTCGGCATCGGCGTCGGCGACGCTGGCCACCGTCAAGGCACCCGAGACGCGAAGGACGTCGTCGCTCAGTTCGAGGCGCGCCGTCATGGCGGGATCAGAAGAAGCGGGAGAAGCGCAGCAGGACCTGCTCGCGACCCTGGGTATCGTCGAGCGTCTGGTTGCGTTCCAGGTCTGCGACGAGATCGAGGTTGATGAAACTGGTCAACACGATGCGCAGTCGATTCTTCCACGTGAAAAACCAGTCTGCGCGGTCTCGTGAGGTCATGAGCAGATCGAACTCGGAGTCGAGGTTTACGTAGCGTGAAAGACGTGCATCCATGATCAGCAGCGCTTCGAGTCCGGTGCTGGATGTCGACTCCAGTTCGGTGATGGTACGCTGGTCGTCGACTTCACCGAGTTTGAAGTTGTCCGTCACCAGGGTTTGCTGTGCGCCCACACCCAGACGAAGGTCCATGTTGAGGGCAAAGCTGCGGATCAACTGTGAGTTGATGCCCACACCTTCACGAAAGGTGAGAGGCGAAAGGGCTGGGGCCAGGGTCAGTTCCTCACGGCTCTGGAGTGTATCGACGGCGCCGCTCTTCAGGGTGCGCACCACGTCTTGAGGGGATGCGAAACGCGCATCATCTGAAAACAGTGTGGTCTGCACAACGCCACGCAGATAAGGCCCAAAGCGCGGTGACAATCTGCGGATATACGTGGCCCGTACTTCGGCGCGATCCGTACTCTTTCTCAGATCTTCACCCTCTTCTTTCGTCGCCCCTTCCTCTAGAATGACCCGGATGCTGGCAAAGTCACGATCGGTACTGTAGCGGGTTCGATTGAAGACCTGCACTGTGAAGTTGAGGGAGGCCCGATCGTCACCACCGGTGTTCTGGGAGGTGTTCAGCTGAGCCGCCCCCGACAATTCGGTCTGCGAGACAACCGATGTCGCCGAGCGAAAGGCCTGGGATTGCTCTACGAGGCGCGGGTAGAAACCGATGAAGTCTCCCGATCCTGAATCAAAGATGAGATTTCTCTGGGTGAGGGTTCCGGGCTGCAGCTGCACACTGAACTTGCGGATCGTCGTGAAAGACTCACCCACTCGGACGATGTGATAGACGCCTGGTTTGAGCAGCCACGTGCGTACTCGTTCGCCGCGTTCCTCTTCGATTCCGAAACCGAGACCATAGGTCTCACCCGTGGTGGCATCGAGGATCTCGTAGCTCTCGTTGACGGCGGTTCGTGTATTGTCGAGCACGTCGATGACCAGACCGGACCAGTCCGGTTTCAGCAACGTCCGTTCGCCATCGAAGATCGGTACGGTCTTGCTGAATCGCTGCGCGATCGCACCGGATCCGAAAAACAGCTCATAGGTACCCGGGTCGAGCGGGATCCCGATCCCGGGTGACGCAGATGAAACGATCCGGCCGTCACGCCAGATCTGATAGCTCGGTTCATTGCCCAGGGTCATGGCCGGGACGAAGAGCAGTCCCTTGCCTTTCGGGATCAACACCTGATCCTGCTGCAACTGAGCCCGGGCCGGCAGCGCGGTCCACGTGCTCTCGTCAGCCGATGCAAGCACGACCGATCCGATAAGCAGAGCCGCTGCAATTCCGCTTCGTCGGCTCATGGCTCCTCCTGCGTAATCAGCGTTCCGGGCAGCACGACGTAGTCTTTCGTCGAGCGTGGCATCTCCTCTTCCTGGGCCTTGGGGAGCGTGTCCACGGCGGCATCGCCATTCTGATTGTCGAGCAGGACAGCAATGTCTCGGCCCTCAGCCTGCAGCTTGCGCAGCAACATCCGGCGGTCAATCTCGTAGATCGAACGCTCCACGTTGAAGCGCAGCAACTCGCGCAGGGCGCGGACGGAGATCACGGGATCTCGATCGAAGACCTCCTCCTCGACGGGGTCGAAATTCCGCTGCCAGATGATCGTATTCTGCCGGTCGAGCAACTGCATGCTCACGTCAAGCGTAACAAACCATCGATCTCCGCTGTCATGGCGCTCGATGGCGGCAACGGAGCCCGTGAGTGTAAAGTCGGGGGCGTCGTCGAGGAATTCCTGACGAACATCGGTGAACAGCTGCGCTTGCTTCAGGTAGGATTCGACGGCGTCGGTGATCATATCACTCGGGCGAACACCCCACACATTGTCGGGGTCGAAGCGAACCTCCTCCGGGGAGAGGCGGAAGACGATCTGGTCGCGTTCGTAGAAGCGAGAGACGGAAAACTCTTCGAGCTGCACTCGATATTCGTATGGCCGTTCCGACAGGGGCATGGACAGACGCAGCGGAAGAGCTTCGATGACGAATTGACGCCTGACACGTCGTTCTGCCTTGCCGCCGATCAACTGGGTGCAGGAAGACAACCACAGGCAAGCGCCCAGACAAATGGGGAGGATCCAGATTCTGCCAACGAAGTTTCGCATCTTGACCACGCTCATTCCTCACGACCTCGAATCAGGATCGACGGATCTTCACGAATCAATTCCGTCGCCTGTCTCACGTTGAGCAGCGTTTCCTCGAGATTCTCCATAGCATCGAGAAGACTCTTTCGCCCCTGAAGAACGGTCCGATCGATGTGCAGAGCTGTCGTGTCGATATTGCCCGCCATCGTGGTCAGTTGTGTCATCAACTCGGGCAAAGGCCCCTCCAACTGATGCCGAAGAGCTTTCACGGCCAGGTGCAGATCGTTGGCGGTCTCTCGCATCTGCTCGGAGGCCACCGCATGATGCAGAGAATCCATGGTGGCTCGCATGTTCTGCGTCGTGGCTGCGAGATGTTCCGTCATGGCTGCCATATTACGGATCGAGGCGTGCAGCTCGTTTTCGTTTTCGGATAGGAGCGTGTTCGCCGTCTCCATCACATTGCCGCCCGAGGTGAGCAGGCGATTGAACTGGTGCTGATTCTCGGGGTTGGTCAACTCTCCGAGATTCGAGATGAGCATCTCGATCTTGTTCAGTAGAACATCCGCCCGTTCCTCCATGTTGGCGAAAAAGGTCCCCTTCGCAGGAATGGTCGAACCTGGTGGCAGGGGAGGCGAGTCGTTCGAACCGGCAACCAGTTCAATGTATTTGAGCCCCGTCACGCCCTGGCTGAACAACAGAGCCTGCGTATCCTGCCGGATGGCATTGGGAATCTTCTTCGCCTCGAGAGAGATGTCGACGACGATGAGACTGATGTCTTCGGCAGAGACGCGTGTGTTTTCGACGCGACCCACGGTAACGCCCTGATACTTCACCGGGTCGCCGGCGGTGAGCCCGCCAATCGATCGCTCGAACTCGATGCTGTAGTCAATCCGCTGGCGCAAAAGCTGAGCACCCGCGACGACGAGCAGGAATCCCGCCAGCACACAGGAGCTGAAGATGAGGAACAGTGCGAGGCGGATCTTCTGGGCTCGGGTAGCCAAACCATGTGTCGACGTGAAGAGAGAAGAGATCCGTGATGGTGATACTCGAGTGCACGATCAAGTTTCGTCATGCACTCCAGCCAACCGCGAGATTGCTGGTTCATCCAGCAGCCACGACGGGCGCCCAATATGATGAAACGGGTGAACTCATACAAGGCGTTGAACCAAGGTGAGTGTGATTCTCAAGGCGGTGACCGTGGTCACACATCCTATCCTTTGCCAACCGGTGGGCCACGGTGGCCGTGTCAGATGGGTTGGGTCTCCGTGCCAGAGATGTTGGTTAACCAGTCAGGGGTCAAGGGGTCGCGGGGCCAGAACGGTCAACGCCTCTGGGATCACCTGCAGCATCGCAGGTGTGTGCGCGAGACGTTCGCCGTCGGCGTGTAGCACTTGCCCAACGCCGTCGAGGGACTCGACACGCAACCAGGACGTGCGTTCGACGCGCACGGCCGCGTTGCCGATGTGGCGACCGCGTAGCGCCCGTGGAAGGAGCCTCATGATGGAGAGCCGGGACATCGAGCCGTCGACGATGACGATGTCGAGCAGTCCGTCCGTCGGCTGAGCGTCGGGAGCAATCTGAATGCCGCCGCCGTAAGAGGCGGTATTGGCCGTCGCCACCAGCCAGCAGGAACTCTCGATTCGACCAAAGTCTCCCTCGAGACGCAGCGGGCGAGGCCGATACGTGGCCAAGGTCTTCAACGTCGTCCATACATAACCGATCGTCCCAGGGAGCCTGACGCGGCCGGTGAGTTTCGCTTCGCTCACCTCGGCATCGAGACCCACGGCGGCCACCGTGACAAATCGGCGTTCACCACAGCCAACCAGATCGATACGCCGCGAATGCCCCGCGAGAAGGATGTCGATGGCCTCCGGCCCAGTTGGAATTCCCACGGCTCTGCACAGATCATTTCCACTGCCACTGGGAAGGAAACCGATCGGAACCTCGGCTGGAATGGGGGCCTGCAGGACTTCGTTGATTGTGCCATCACCACCGGCGATCACGATCGTCGTTGTGTCATCGGCCAGGGCCTGCTTCGCCGCCTCCGTGGACTGACCGACTGCGTGCCCCCACAGGACATTCGTCTCGATACCCGCTTTGCCAAGGGCAACCGAGCAACGTTCGACGGCCTGCCGAGCCCGTCCACGCCCCGCATAAGCATTGGCGATGATGGTCCAGGGGCCCTGTGCCGCTGAGTTTGTCATCACCGGCATGGACATCGTGAGAGGGAGAATGGTCTCTGGTCTGTCATGGGATGGGCAAGATAGGGAGTGGGGCCTCCGGTGCCGATCTCGGCTCTTTGGGGCGGCCCCAGGTCGCCCGGCGCGTCGGGGGCGACTACTTTCAGGTCAAGATGAGGAAGAAGCGACTCAGCGGCGAAGACCTACGGCGGTCCATCAAGGACCAGGTTCGCCATCCCTATATCACAGGGCAGGGCCTAGATAAAAGTGATGATGAACGTGATTCGGAAGGTCGCGATTCATCGGCATCCGAAGGCGCTGGTACGTCCGAGGCGGCGAACTCGGAGCCAGCGTGGTCAGCGTCTGACCAGACCGACCCAGACCGGAGCGACTCCTGACGCGCTGAGCAGTCGGCCTCTTGCACAGGGCCCGCAAGACTGGCCAGGTAGAGGGCTCGGCTCACAGGGGGGTCCATGGCGCCAACTCGAGGTGCGCACTATATTCCGCAATCGCCGTAACTTGCAGTTTCCGCTCCGTTTACGGCGTATTTCTCGTCCTGATACGGCGTCTCGCTGCTGCCCTCCTGCCATGTCTCCCCAACCCATGCTCATTGAACGATGATCCGCCAATATTTCCGTGGTCGCTGCCTTCTGGTCACGGGCGGAACCGGTTTTGTCGGTCAGGCGCTGATCGCCAAGATCCTGACCGGTCTTGGAGACGAGGTGGAGCGGATCTATGCAATCATCCGGCCTCGCCGCCGGGCGGATGGGCAGATCGTGGAGCCCGCACAGCGATTGATCGAACTGTATGAGTCCTCTCTGTTCGACGCCTTACGCAGCGATCCGGATCGATGGGAGAGCCTGAAGCAGAAGGTCATCCCCATCGCCATCGACGAGCGGCAAGCGGATCTGGGACTGTCACCGGAGGATCGTCAGCGGATCGTGGCCGAAGTGGACACGATCTTCAACAGTGCCGCCACGGTGGTATTCGATGAGCCCCTCAGCGTTTCGCTGCAGGCCAATATCGATGGACCCATGGCACTGCTTGAACTCGCCCATGAGAGTGCCAAGAAGCATGGCAAACAGGTGCACTTCGTCCACGTGTCCACCGCCTACGTCAACGGTCAGCGACATGGGGTCATCGCCGACGAGGAACTGCCCCTCGATCGGGATATGCGGCAGGTCATCGACGGTTTGCCACCAGGCTACGATCCCATCGCCGATATTGCGGACTGCCGTGCCGTGTGCGAACGAACCGAGCAGCAGTCTCGATCCGATGAACACATCCGCCGATTCAAACGAGAGATTCTGGCACAGCACAAGAGCCTTTCCCGGAAACTGACCAAGAGCCGTCTGGATCGACTGACCGAGGAGCGCCGTCAGCGCTGGGTCGATCGGCGTCTTGTCGACGAGGGGATGGAACGCGCACGAGCTCACGGCTGGAACGATGTGTACACCTATACCAAAGCCGTTGGTGAGCAGGTGCTCACGCTGAATCGAGGCTCCCTGCCCCTGGTCATCGTTCGACCGAGCATCATCGAGAGCAGTCTGCAGGAGCCGGAGCCGGGTTGGATCACCGGGCTCAAGGTGATGGATCCGCTGCTGGCCGCTTACGGTCGCGGAATGGTGCCGGATTTTCCTGCTCGACCCGATGTCATCCTCGATCTGATTCCCGTGGACAAGGTGGTCAATTCCACCCTCGCTGCTGCGACGACAGCCAACGCCGAGCAGGTCCTCGTCTACCACATCTCTACAGGCGACGAGAATCCTGTTCGAGTACACGAAGTATTCGAGCACGTGCGTGGCCACTTTCTCGCCATGCCCATGATCGATCGCGATGGCAAGTCGCCGAAGCTGCCCCAATGGCGATATCCATCGGTGCGCATGTTCCGGTTCATCTTCCATCTGTTGTACATGTGGCCGATTCAACTGCGCGAGTGGTTTGGTAGCAGGACGCCCTTCTACACGATATCTAGTCGGCAGCGGCGTTTTCTGGGTACGGCGAAGGTTCGCCTGCAGCGGGTGCTCTACTACACGGACATCTATCACCCCTACACGAATCTCGATTGCCGCTTCAAGACGACGTCGACGCGGACGCTCTTCGAAGCGCTCCCCGCCGATGAGCAGCGTGCCTTCAACCTGGATGTGCGCGGCATCGATTGGGCCCACTATATCGGCAAGGTCCACATCGCCGGCCTGCGGCGGCATGTGCTGCGTGAAGATCTGGACAGGGAACTGCCCGAATCGCCAGATGAGCTGGGCGCCATCGAGCAGCGTCTGCATGCAGAGGAGCAGATTCACACGCTTGCAGATCTGCTGCGTTGGTCATGTGAACGTCACGCCGGTCGCGTGGCGCTGCAGATCCAGCGCCAGGGGCATCTGGAATGTTGGACCTACGATCAACTGGTCGTGGAGGTAGGGCGTCGCGCTGGTCACTGGCAGCGGCTCGGACTCGCAGCAGGTGATCGTGTGCTGCTGCAGGGCGCCAACGGCCCGGAGTGGGTGCAGTCCTACTTCGCCGCCACCATTTCCGGTCTCGCTGTCGTGCCCGTGGATCCGCAGACCCAGGTCGACGAGATCGAGCGGTTGATCGAGTACGTCGATGCTCGCGCCCTGATCGCTGAACCTCAGGTGCTCAGTGCCGTCCACGATGCCGATCTGGCCAGGATCGAGCTCCACAGCGGCCGCATGAATGACCAGCCGATTACCGACGGCCCCTTCGACGAGCCAGCGATCGACCCACAGATGGAGGCCTCCATCATCTTCACGTCGGGGACCCTGGTGGATCCGCGAGGGGTGGTGCTCACCCACGCTAACTTCGTCGCCGACGTGCTGGCCCTGGCCGAAGTGCAACCTGTGGATTCGACAGATCAAATCCTGTCGCTCCTGCCGCTTCATCACGGCCTCGAGTTCACAGGAGGGTTGTTGATGTCTCTGTGGGGCGGGGCCACGACGAGTTTTCTCGATGGCCTCAACAGTCGTCGAATCGTGGAGACGATGACGGCGACGGGCACGACGGCCCTGATCGCGGTGCCGCGGATCCTTCAACTGCTCGTGGATCGCCTGCGCCGGGTTGCACCGGCCGGGGCCGCGGGTGAGGGACCCGAGGCAGAGGCGTTGAAGCGGCTTCGATTGGTCGTCAGTGGCGGTGCTCCATTGAGCGGCCGTCTGTTCGACGCCTGCGAGGAGCTGGGTTTCCATGTCCACGAAGGCTACGGACTTACCGAGGCGGCACCCATCGTGACCGTCAATCCGCCCGGCCGCCCCCGTCGCGGCTCGGTGGGCCAGGCGCTGCCAGGGATCGAGATCCGTATCGATTCAGCCACAGAGATTGGAGATGGTGGTGACGTGCCGCTCGGTGAAGTGCTGGTGAGAGGCGGAAACGTTATGGCCGGTTACCTCGGGCGCCCAGACATCACCGAGACGTGCCTCGCCGACGGGTGGCTGCACACAGGGGACTTGGGTTACCTCGATACGGAGGGGTATCTGTATCTCGAGGGTCGCGCGAAGGATCTGATCCTCACCGGCGCGGGCAAGAATGTGTATCCGGAGGAAGTGGAAGCCCTCTACGGGGATCTACCGCAGGTGGCCGAACTCGCCGTGGTGGGTGTTCCGTCACCGCGAACCGGGGGTGAAGAGGTGCGAGCCGTCGCCGTTCTGAATCGACAGGCCACCCAGGACGACGGGGAGGCGGCTCAAGCGCAACTGCGCGAACAGGTCTATGCAAGGGCTCGACAGTTGCCCACGTATCAGCGAATCCAACGCCTGCATTTGCGCGATCGTTCTCTGCCACGGCTGGACAACGGCACGCCAGATCGGCACGCTCTCGTTGCGGAACTGATGGCCGATCCTGATCGACCTGCACAGGCGGTGGGTGTGGAACCATGGGAACGACCGATCTATGCATGGTTCCACCAGCACACGGGTCTCGAGACGGATGAGATTCGAGCCCTCGCCACGGCGCCGTTGGATACACTGCTGGATTCGCTCATGGTCGCCGAGTTTGCGGCCTGGCTCGAGCCCCATGTCGGCGAACAGCAGATGATGGGACTGGATCGAAGTCAGGTGAGTCTTGCCGACCTGTTTGGACGTTGGCGGGAGGTCCTGTCATCGGAAGACGTCTCAACAGAGTTGACGTCCCAGATGGAGCAGGATTCATCTCTCGGCGCGACGTACTGGAATCAAGCGGTGGCGACGCCTCAGGCTGCAGGTGCAGGGATGGGGCTGGTCCGGCGTGGGTTGTGGTCCATGGCCTCTGTGCCGCTGCGGAGATACCTGTCTCTGCGCGTCGATGGACTCCAACACCTGCCAACGGACGGTCCGTGCCTGTTCGCGGCCAACCATGTGAGTGATCTGGATGCCGTCGCCATCCAGCTGGCTCTGCGTTCGCGCACAGGCAACCTCGTGGTGGCCGTCGAAGGCCCCGTCGTCGAACGCCAGGGGTGGGAGGTCGGCTGGTGGTCGTGGATGCTCGGGGCCATGCGGCTGGATCGCTGCGAGCGACTCGAGGATGGAATCGGGCGGCTGGCGGGCACTCTGCAATCAGGAAAGTCCATCTTGTTGTTTCCCGAAGGGAGACGCTCGCCGAGCGGGCATCTGAGGGGGTTCAAGAGCGGGGTGGGGCTACTGGCTCTCGAACTGAACTGTGCCGTCATTCCCATTCACGTGGCCGGCAGTCTCGACGTGTTGCCTGGCAGCAGCCGACGTCCGCGTCGTCACCCGGTTCACGTGCGCATCGGTCCACCGGTCATGCCTGCTGGTTTTGAGCAGCGTCCGGGATTGTCGACCTACGAGCGCTATCGAGAGCTGACCGAAGCGGTACGAACTCAAGTCGCCGATCTCGGCGATCGAGCCTCTGACTGACATTGGATTGCTGACGGAAGCAGAGCATGTATCCCTATTGGCTTGAAATTGGCTCGTTCAAACTGCCCACCTTCGGTCCCATGGTGGTCTTGGGATTCCTTGTGGCCCACGCCGTGATCAAACGAGAGTTGCTGCGTCGGGAGCTGGACCCCGAACTGGCCTCAAACCTGATCACGGCCGCCGTCGTTGGCGGGCTCGTCGGCGCGAAGGGATACTTCGTCCTGTTTGAACTGCCTCCCTGGGCCAGTTGGGGAGATAGTTTCCGCGCCATCTTTTCGGGCAGTGGTCTCACCTGGCACGGAGGATTCATCGTCGCCACCGGCTCGGTGATCTGGACGATCCGCCGATATGAGGCACCCCTGGCGCACGTGGCCGACGCGGTGGGGCTGGGACTGGCCCTCGGCTACGGAATCGGTCGCATCGGCTGTCAACTGGCCGGAGATGGGGACTACGGGATTCCGACGGATCTTCCCTGGGGGATGGCGTATCCTAACGGTGTTGTGCCGACCACCGAAATCGTCCATCCCGCCCCGGTGTATGAGACGCTCTCCGGCGCTTCGATTTTCGCCCTGCTATGGGGGACCCGTCGATGGCTTGCCAACTGGCCCGGTCTCAGTTTCAGCATCTATCTCATGCTGGCTGGCTTGTCACGGGTTCTGGTCGAATCCATTCGCCTCAATCCTCAAGTCGCCTTTGGCCTGACCGCCGCCCAGTTGGTGAGTCTTGCCATGATGTTCGCTGGACTGACCATCGCCAGTCGATTGCTCACACGCCCGCCGAGCGAACAAGACACCGTCTCATGACGACTGCCTCGAATTAGAAGGAGCTGCAACCGTGGCCGAGCGGCCCAGATACCGAAGAGTCTCTGCCTTGAAGACGGCGGCCGATGTGCGCCAGCACCTGGCTGACCTCGACGGCGACTTGCCCGTCGATGATGACATTCTCAGAGCACCGGACTCACCGCTGGCATCGTCGCTGCGGGTGGGGGACGATCTCGTGGCGGGCAATCGATTCTGCATTCACCCCATGGAAGGGTGGGACGGAACCGAAGACGGTCTGCCAACCGATAATGTGCGCCGGCGCTGGAGAAATTTCGGGATTTCGGGGGCGAAACTGATCTGGGGCGGGGAAGCGTGTGCCGTTGTCCCCGAGGGGCGTGCCAATCCGAATCAGCTGATGGCACGTGAAGAATCACGCCAGGGACTGGCCGAACTCCACACGCTGATCTTCGACGCGCACCGTGAGCGTTTCGGCGACACCGATGACTTCATCGTCGGCCTGCAGTTGACACACTCGGGTCGGTTCTGTCGACCCTTCAGCAAGGCGCGGATGGAACCGGTCATCGCGCACCACCATCCGATTCTGGATCGCAAGTTCCATGTCGATGCCGACCAGCCTCTCATTACCGACGACGAGTTGCGCCGACTCATCGACTGCTACATCACCGGTGCCAAGATCGTTCACGATATTGGCTATCACTTCGTCGATGTGAAGCACTGCCACGGATATCTGGGTCACGAACTGCTCGGAGCGCACACGCGCCCCGGCGACTTCGGTGGTTCCTTCGAGAATCGGACACGGTTCCTGCGCGAGATCGTGGCCGGGATCCGTGCTGCCACTGGTGGTGGTGGGAATCCGATCGCGATTGGTGTGAGACTCTCTGCTTTCGACTTCGTGCCTTTCATGCCTGATCCGACCGGTGCGGTCGGGAGCAAACTCGGGCCGGGCATTCCAGAGGATTTCAGCGACTGCCTTCCGTACGACTACGGGTTTGGTGTCGATGCCGATGATCCTCTCGCAATCAACTTCGCCGAGACCTTTCGTTTTCTGGATCTGTTGGGCGAACTCGACATCACATTGGTGAACCTGTCCTGTGGTTCACCTTACTACAATCCGCACATTCAGCGACCGGCCCTGTTTCCGCCCAGCGACGGGTATCAACCCCCCGAAGACCCACTGGTCGGCGTTGCACGTCAGGTGAATGCGGTGAAAGCGATCAAGCAGAGATACTCCGATCTGGCCATCGTCGGTTCGGGCTATTCGTATCTGCAGGAATATCTGCCTCACGTGGGCCAGGCCCTCGTACGCGATGGGGCCGTCGATTCGATCGGGCTGGGTCGCATGGTGCTGTCCTATCCCGATCTGCCTGCAGACGTACTCGAGAAGGGGGCGATGACGAGAAAGCTCATCTGCCGCACCTTCTCCGATTGTACAACGGCACCACGCAATGGCATGATCTCCGGGTGTTATCCGCTGGACGCCTACTACAAGGATCTGCCTGAAGCGACCCAACTGAAGGAACTGAAGGCGGTCGCCGGCGACTGAACACACGCCACGACAAGGGAAGCCGATCATGCACGATGGATGGTTTGAAGAAGACACGACGCACGGCCCAGTTCGCGTAGACACCTTCGACGAGTCGAGGCCACATGAAGGCAAGGTCCTCGGCATTGTGCAGGCCCATGCAGACGACATGCCCCTGTGTTCCGGGGGGCTGGTGGCCAAACTCGTTGCTGAGGGGTACAAGGCTTTCATCATTCAGACGACCAATGACGAAAAGTGTGGCCCCGGGTCGAGTGGTGATGCCATCAAGAGCAACGAGGTCGATGTCGATGCTCTGGCGAAAAGTCTCGGCATCGAAGACGTCTTCAATCTGGGCTATCGGAATCATCGCCAGGAAGAGAACTCGATGCTTGAGCAGCGCTGTCGGCTGATCTTCCTGTTTCGTCATCTACAGGTGGATACGGTGATGAGTTTCCACCCGTGGGCGCGTTGGGAAGAGAATCCCGACCACTACATCACGGGGCAGTTGGTGGAGTCGGCGTGCTGGATGGCGGGTATGGGGAAGGACTATCCCGAACAGGTGCAGGCGGGGATGAAGCCACACGGCGTGCGGGACAAGTATTACTGGGTCATGCGGCCGGGGTCGCCCTACAACCACGTGACAGACATCGCGCCCTTCCTGGGTGAGAAGATCGCCTCCATGTCGACGAACAAGTCACAGGGACCGGCGGGCGCTCATGGGCGCAGGTTGAAGGAGCGCCTCGCCAAGGAAGGTCTGAAGTTGCCAGAGTTCGGCGACGACGATGAAGAGGCCGATCGTGCCTACATCCGGCTGTTCGGGATGGAAGAACACAAGCGAATGGGTAAGCCCTACGACTTGGAATACGCCGAGTATCACTACTACTTCCCACCGGGGGGGACCTTCCCATATCACGACACGGCAGGCAAGATCGAGGCGTATGTGAAGGACAATGCGGTGAAGTTGTAGGGCGGCTCAGGCCCTATCCGGTCACGGCGCCCGTCGATGCCGAGGAGACCAGCTTCGCATATTTGGCCATAACACCCGTCGTGTAGTTGGGTGTCGGTGCCGACCAATTCGCCTTCCGGGCAGACAAATGCTCATCGCTGAGGGCCACGTCGATGGTGAAGGCCTCGTTGTCGATGGTGACCTCGTCGCCATCTTGAATCAGCGCGATGGGACCTCCTTTGGCCGCCTCGGGGGAGACGTGGCCAATCATCAGGCCTCGTGTCGCGCCAGAGAAACGACCGTCCGTCACCAGGGCCACCGTTTCGCCAAGACCGGCGCCCATGATGGCCCCTGTCACGTGCAGCATCTCCCGCATGCCCGGTCCACCGACAGGACCCTCGTAACGGATCACGACGACATCACCGTCGACGATGTCTCCTGCCTGGATGGCAGGGACCACATCCTCTTCCCGCTCGAAGACCTTTGCCGGGCCCACGTGCCGTGATCGCTCGTGGCCAGCGAGCTTCACCACACAGCCCTCCGGTGCGAGATTACCACGCAGGATGACGAGACCACCAGTCATCTTGATTGGCTTTTCGGCGGGGCGAACGACCTGCTGTCCTTTTGTTTCGACGGCATCGGCCGCTTCTTCACCGACGGTGCGACCTGTCACCGTGATGCAGTCCCGGTGCAGGCAGTTACGTTCCCGCATTCGCTCGGCCACCAACGCGATCCCACCCGCCTCGTGCAGATCAGAGGCGACGAACAGGCCTCCTGGTTTCAGACTCACCATCAGTGGTGTGCGCTGCGAGATGGTCTGGAAATCCTCAAGGGTCAGATCGATGCCGAATTCGTGGGCGATGGCGAGAAAGTGCAGCACGCCATTCGTCGAACCTCCCGTGGTGGCGATGGAGGCGATGGCATTCTCGATCGATTCGCGAGTGACGATGTCACTGGGCCTGAGGCCGCGCTGTACCACATCGACGGCGAGGCGGCCTACTTCACGGGCCATCTCGGGTTTGGCCGGGTCTGTCGCTGGAATCGAGCCCGAACCCATCTTCGCCAGCCCCAGCAGTTCGACGGCTGTCGCCATCGTGTTGGCTGTGAACTGACCCCCGCAGGAACCGGCTCCCGGGCAGGCGCTCTGCTCGATCGCCGTCAGTTCGTCGGCGTCGATCTTCCCCTTGCCGTGAGCCCCGATCGCTTCGAAGACATCCTGGATCGTGAGATCACGCCCATCATGGTGGCCTGGCATGATCGAGCCACCATAGAGAATCACCGAAGGCACATCGAGTCGACCCAGGGCGAGGATGGCGCCCGGTGTGGTCTTGTCGCAGCCCGTGAGGGCTACGACACCGTCGAGCATGTGACCGCGTGCAACCAATTCGATGGAATCGGCGATCACCTCCCGACTGACCAGTGAGGCCTTCATGCCTTCGGTGCCCATCGTGATGCCGTCAGAGACGGTGATCGTGTTGTATTCCAGAGGGGTGCCGCCCGCCTCGCGCACCCCCTCCTTCACGTACTCGGCCAGCTCCCGGAGGTTGTAGTTGCAGGGGCCGATCTCCGTCCACGTGTTGGCGATACCGATGAGAGGCTTGTCCAGATCGCTCTGGTTGTAGCCAGCGGCCCGATACATGGCTCGTGCTCCGGCCCGACCGGGACCGGCGACAATGGTGCGACTGGGGCGATCCTGTTCAGGTGATGCGGGCATTGTGCGACTTTCCTATGAGGTCGGATAGCGTCGGGGTGGTTGGCGTGGGTCGTCAGCCAGCGTCAGCCAGACAAGCACGCTTCTTCGCTTCCACGTTGAAAACGTCCATCTGGTTGTCGTGAAGGACGCGACTGGCGACGGCGATGGCGTTTGCTTCTGTCAGCAAACCCTCGTCGACCTCGGCCTGCAGTGCGCGTGTCAGCCATCGTCTGGCTTGAATCGCGTACGCCGCCGCCGACGTGGGCCAACCGGTGTCGCCGCCAAAGGCGAAGAGCTTGTTGATCGGTGCGGCATGCAGGAAACGTCGCACGAAGTCGGCCGATGAGAAGGGATCGATCGACCACGCCCAACAGAGATCTGCATAGACATTGCGGTAGTGTTTGGTCAAAGCGACCAGTTCACCTGAATAGGGATAGGCGATGTGCATCAGCACGAATCGGCAGTCCAGATACTTGGCCAGCAGGGGCGTCAGGTGGCCGGAACGGATTCGATCGACGGGCATCCGATCGTTCCCAGCGTAGTACCCCGTGTGAATCTTGAACGGCAGATTGTGCTCGATGGCCAGTTCGACACCCCGTGCCCAGCACCAGTCCCCGAGGATCTGGCGCTGATCGGCGGGGGCCTTGTCGCCATCGGTGAGCACCTGAGGCAGGATGGTGGCTGCCTCGGCGTCGGACCGTTCCTGCCAGCGCAGCGTACGGGAATAGGCATGTTGGGCCTTCACGGCGATCGCGTGGGGCCCATGTCGATCGAAGATGGCCGCCATCGCTTCCCGTAGGCTCGCCAGATCGGTGACGGTGACTCCGGTTTCTGCGTGCAGGGCCTCCGCATCGACAACACCATTGCAGAAGCCGGCCCAGCTGATGTCGTAGAAGAAGAAATCAGGGCCCGACGCATCCGGTGGACAGGGCCAGCAAAAGTCGTCCGTCTGTACGTGATCGAGACCTGCTGTCTCTTCCAGCAGTTGTCGCCGGCCGCCCGCTTGGCGCCAACCATCCAGCTTGGACTGGGCGGCCACCAGGTCGCTCGCACCAAAATCGTCGGGCATTCCGTAGAGTTCGGTCGCCAGCAGACGAACGGCCTCGCCATAACCTGTGTGGCGGATGGCGGACCACGCTGGGCCGATCGCCTCGAATCGCTCCGCCACATCCCGGTCGCTCGAACCCAGATTCGCCACGGCATCGTTGGTGGCACCTGCCGAGATCAGGTCGGCGGGCACATAGTTCTGGAACAGGTCGCTCAACACATCTTTCGGCCCGTCCTGCACCCAGTCATTCTCTTTTCGCAGGTGCTCGTGTGTGTCGCAGACACGAATCTGCTGTATGTGTGTTGCCAGATCAGTCATATCCGATTGTCTTTCCGAACCTGGGCCTTGGCGAGCGTCGTTACTTCAAACAACATTCGCGACCTGTGATTCCTTCGTGATGGGGGCCGGGGATTGCTGAGATGGGGGAGGAGGTCTATCGTGAGGAGCGCTTCCAACCCTCTCCAGACCCGCCCGCGTCACCGAGATCGACGTCACATCCATGCCCTGGCACCCTGCTGTCGTTCACTTTCCCATCGTGCTGCTGATCCTGGCTGTTGCAATCGACCTGGCCGCTCTGGTACGCCGCGAGCCCTCATGGCATGCGACCGCCTGGCGCCTACTTGTGGGTGGAACTGTCTGCGCTTTGGTAGCGGTTCTGACCGGTGACGCCTCTGCCGCGGCGTATCGCGAGGCGGAGGGGACGGCCGATCTGGTTCAACAACACGAGGATGCAGCCACCCTTTGTCTTCTCGTGTTTGCCGCGGTGAGTCTCGGACGCCTACCGCTTGCCCTGGGACGTTCTACAGACTGGCTGCCGTACTGGATCGCCCTTTCTGTCGTCGGTGTTGGCCTTTTGGTCTACGCGAGCAATCTGGGCGGTGAACTGGTGTTTGTGCATGGTGTCGGCGTCTCTCTCGAAACGGCCATGCCCTAAGCTCATCGACGGGGTGCAGGCAGGTCCGCGAACAGGCCGTCAGCGCTCCATCACACGGCACTGTCCGTCATCCTGTCCAACGATGACGATGTCGGCAAGACGGACAAATAGGCCATTGTCAACCACGCTAGGAATGGCATTGACCGACGTTTCAAGTGCCGCTGCATCCGTGATGCCTGCCTCGTCGAAGTGACAGTCGATGATGAAGTTGCCATTGTCGGTGACGAACGTGTCACCCGTGTCTCCCTGACGAAGCTCGGCGCGCCGGGACAGGTCCATCAGACGCATCTGTGCCAGCGACCAAGCGAAGGGGACGACCTCCACGGGCAGCGGTGAGCGCGTGCCAAGGCGATCCACCACCTTGCTCGGATCGACAATGATGACCTCGCGCGTGCTGGCAGCGGCGATAATCTTCTCACGCAGCAAGGCGCCACCGAGGCCTTTGACGAGATCCAACTGGGGATCCACCTCGTCAGCCCCGTCGATGGTCAAGTCGATGACGGGTTGATCCTCCAGACTCTGAATGTCGAGGCCCAGGCTCTCGCCGAGTCGCGCCGACGCGTCGGAGGTGGGCACGCACTGAATGTCGAGGCCTTCTTTTTCGGCACGTTCTCCGAGTGCGCGGATAGCGAAGTCTGCGGTGGATCCGGTGCCGAGCCCTACGACCATTCCATCGCGTACATAGGATACGGCTTTTTCGGCGGCCAGTTCTTTCAATCGATCAGACATGATGTTCCTCTGCGTAAATGACCCTCTCCCGGCGCTGCATATTCTCCTGTGGCCGCATCATCGCTTGTGAGTGCTTTCACAGGCGCATGAGGTAGTGAATTTGCAGCCCTACCTCCTTGAAGCCGACGGAGGGATAGAAGTTCGAACCGACGTCGTTTTGCTGAAGGGTTTCGATTTTCGCCGCCTCCATCCCTTCCGCACGCATGAAGTCGATGGCGTGCTCCATCAGTTGGCGGCCCACACCGGCGCCCTGGTGGGTAGGATCGACGGCGACATTGGGAATCCAGCCGATCCCCGCCTCTCGATCGAGACGTGTGGTGATGTAACCGACCACGTCTCCGTCATCGGTCTCGAAGACAAACGCCCCTCGAGCATGGTCGCCAGCGACATCGGCATCGATATGCCGAAGCTTGCGGAAGCGCCAGTCGCGACCGTTGATCTGTCCAAAGTTCTCCTCGATGTTGCGGTCGATGGAGACCCCATCAAAGCAGATTTCCGTGATCTGTTTCAGTCGACGAAGATCGTCACAACGGTAGGGCCGAATAGGCATTTCAGATGGATTCCCGAATAGACATTACAGATGGATCAGTGTGGAGTTGAATGAGCGGATATAGCATACCGCACACGTCCGTAGGGCGTCAATCAGAAGAGACCCAGCAGATCGTCGCCCACTGCGCGACGCCCTTTCTGACTCAGACGGGTGCGTGGATTCATCAGCAGATCGCACAGCTGCGCCGATGGCGTCCCATCGTGTTCACCCAGGAGGCTGCTAACCAGGCACAGTTTCCCGTGGAGACCCTGATCGACGCAGGACAGTGGCCGATACCGCGCCGGCTGGTGAACCGGGTCGTGCGGCGTTGGTCGGGGGAGTATCCCTTCTACGGCGATCTGATGCGGCAGCGAGGCGTGCGTCTCATCCACGCCCACTTTGGTTATCAAGGCTGCCGCTGTCTGCGGGCCCAGCGACAGACCGGGTTGCCGCTGATCACGACCTTCTATGGCGCCGATGCGACATCTTTCGCTCGTCAGCCGGCCTGGCGACGACGGTACGTGGAATTGTTCGAACGGGGCGCCCTTTTTCTGGTAGAGGGCAGCGCCATGGGGCGACAGTTGGTCGAATTGGGCTGCCCGGAGGATCGCATCCGGGTCCAGCATCTGGGGGTCGACACATCTCGAATCGAGTTCACCCCCAGACAACCGTCCGCCCATCCTCACATCTTGATGTGCGGTTCGTTCCGCGAGAAGAAGGGGTTCGACGATGGATTGCGGGCCATTGGGCGGGCCCTGGCGCGACTCGATGACTCACGCCTCGGTGTTTCAGGCCCACAGGTGCAGATTACCCTGGTGGGCGAGGGGCCTGAGCGTCCGCAGATCGAAGCTGCTATCCAGGATTCGGGCCTGGAGGGACGGGTTCGTATGCCAGGGATGTTGCCCTATCAGCAAGTGATCGAACTGCTGAGCAAGTGTGATCTACTGCTGCAGCCGAGTCGAATCGCCGCCGATGGGGACAGCGAAGGGGGAGCGCCGGTGATTATGCTCGATGCGCAGGCTGCAGGTGTCCCTGTCGTGGCCACGAGACACGCAGATATCCCCGAATACGTCGTCGATGGGGTCAGCGGATTGCTCGCCGACGAGCGGGATGTGGAAGGGCTTTCCCTGCAGATTGAGGCACTTCTGAGAGAACCCGAGCGGTGGGCGGCCATGGGGAGGGCAGGCCGGGATCACGTCGAGAGCGACTATGACGCGGGAAAGCAGTGTCTTCGGCTGGAGGAAATCTACGACGCTGTGGCCGCCGGACGGGAGGTAGGGAAGACCAGTTCGGCCCGCGAGAGTTCTGGTCCCGCCAATTCCTGAAGCGGAGTGTCACGTTCGCGATAGGCGCTTTGCTGCTGGCGAGCGCGCATCACCAGATCTCCGTAGAGATCGAGGGCCTCCTCGCCGCGTTCGCCGGTCAATGTTGGCGGCTCGAGATGATGGACCGCCCCAGGGTCGAGCCAGCCCAGTGCTTGATCGAGCCCCTCGTTCAAGTCGAGACCACCGCAAGCAACAGCGGCACGACCCAATTCCGCACGAGCGAGGTCGGCGTCCATAAACCATTCATGCACGCTGACATAGGCCCCCGTCTCTGCGGCGATATCCAATAGGACGTGCGCGTAGGCGATCCACATCTCCAGGGCCAGCGTCGTCTTATCGATACCCAGGGCGCCGGCCAGGGGATCGAGATCTGTTCGCGCCGCCAGAGATCGGACACAACTGGAGGGGTGTCTGGTGATGATCATCGGCCGTATGCGGCGAAAACCCAGTTCGACTAGGACCGGAAGCCAGAAAGGGAACAGCAACACCGTTCGGGGATCCTTCCATCCCCACACACGCGAAGCGCCAAATTGTGAACGGATGTAATCCTCGATCGTGCTCAGATCTTCGTCCGTACGCTCGATCATGGCGCTGATCCCAGGGATCTGAAGCAGGTCATCTCGGCGACCATAGCCTGAGAAGTGGCGCTGAATGGCCTGCAGAATCCGAACGTTCACGCCATAGAAGAACTCATTTTCCCAGAATCCTTTAGGGTTATCCGTCTGAGGGGCCATCAGAGGCTCCCCGAGCTCTACACCCATCAGCTGCAGGGCACGAGTGAACATGGAAGTACCACTGCGGTGCATCCCAAGGATCGGGATTACGCAGTCGTCGGCTGGTGCAGGAGGGGTGTCGGGCGTCTGCATGGGCTGCTCTGTCTTAGGTGGTTAGCGCAGTCGTTTCTGAAGGCGAGCGCGTCGTTTTCCTGGGATCTGGTCAAGAATCGAGTTCTGCTGGGCCCTCGACAGTCGTTTCAGAGCGAGGGCGGCCAACTCGTCGTCGAGGCTCAATAGCAGGGTAGCCGCCGCAGAGGGGGCCTGCCCCTTCAGCTCGATGGCAAGTTGGTCGAGCATGGCATCGCGGCTTTTCTTCAACGCCAGCACTTGCTGACTCAGTGAGCTCTCCACACCCTCAAGGCGAGTCGAGGCCTCTGCCGCCAGGCGGCGGATCTGTTCCGGTGACAGGGCACCCTCTGCGTCAGTCACCAGATCTGCGGGCACGATCTCCGGCAGAGGAGGCGCTGTCTCCCCGGCAGGAACGTCGGGTACGAATCGATCGGATGCGGTCTCTGTCGAGGTTGCTCGGGTCGGTGGGGCCAGGCGCTCTGGTTGCCGCAGTTCGGGCTGAGACCTCGGCGAGACGACGGTAGAGGTCGTCGGACGCCGTTTGATCGTGGGTGCAGGTTGAGCGACGTATCCGACGACGGCGAAAATGGTCGTAAAGGATCCGCACATGGCCAGGATAACGGCGATGATGGACTTGATGCTCATGGCTCCGGCTGGTGGTCGATCGCCCAGTCGACGGCAGTGAATGTCTCACGCGAGGGAGGAACAGTCTTCCCCGTCTGCGTCGCATTCCGATCAGTGACGCGTGACATGATCATCTCATAACGGAGTCGTTAAGTGATTGTGTCACAAACATATTGATGTCACCATCAATAAAACAGAATCAGCCCGTCGCTGGCAACTTGGTATGGGAATTGCAAAGTTCGCTCCAGCCAGGGGCGCAGACTCAGACCCGGGTTCAGGGTGTGGGAGTATGCAGCGTCATTGGCTGCCGTCAGGCGCGTCCCGGCAGCAACGGAAACCGACGAGATCAAGGTGAAACTCGGCGACCAGTTCGCGGCCGTATCGACCATCGGCGCTGGCCAGATTGAGGTTATTGAACCAGGATCCACCACGAATCACCCGCCAGCCTCGCTCCTCGTCATACCAGCTCTGCGTCCACTCCCAGACATTGCCGACCATGTCGACTGCGCCGTGGTCTGGGCCGCAATCGGCGAACGTGCCCGACGGCTGCGTGCCCTGGTCTCGTATCCAGCCCCCCTCGCCATCCGGTTGCGGGGTGTTGCACCGACCAGGAATAAACTCGATCCCATAACCAAAGGGCATGTTACGAGGGCCCCGGCACGCGGTTTCCCATTCGTGCTCCGTACAGAGGCGCTTACCTCGTTCGGTGCATAGTCGGGTCGCTTCGTCAAAGGTGACATCCACGCGGGGGTAGGCTCCGACACGGTTGGGATACTCGTACCGGTCGACGAGAAAGCCCGCGAATCCGATCTCCGGATCTTCGGCATCCTCACCCAGGGCCGCCCCCGCACACAACCAGACAACAACCAGGACCCAGCAGACGATGCGGGCTGTGACAACGTGGCGCTCAACCAGCGGTGGGTTAGGGCCCCTTACCCCAGAAATTGCTCTGGACAGTGAAGAAAACGGGGTGGTCACGAAGACACTCCTGTATGGAACTCACGGTCGTTGGGTGGAACACCGAAAGATCTCTGATTCAAACTATCCGGCTCCTGCAACTCCGGCAAACGCCGGAGTTGCACTGCATTTGCAGAGAAGGGCCGAGTTGTCGGAGCAGGGGAAGGGCAGCAGGTCAACCACAGAACTTCCTTCCTGCAAACCGCGATGACCCCACAAAACTGATCAGACCGCCCGCACCCTCAAGTCGTGTAAAAACAATAAGTTGCCTTCCGATGTCTCGTATTCATGGTCGTGGCATGCCCCTTGCTCAACGCTGGGGCAGGGACCCATGCGATTGGTCCCATCGAATCTCAACGATGTCTTACCGCGACCCGAGTCGCCGACAGCCGAGCCACTATGATCGAAGGCATTTACATCTCCGCTTCAGGCATGTTGCCGAAGTCATCCCGGCATGAGGCGATTGCCAACAATCTCGCAAATATCGAGGTCCCCGGCTTCAAGAAGGACTCGATGTTCAATCGCGAGGTGCGCGAAGCCCGCAAACAGCATTCCGGTGACTACCCCGACTGGCGCATCAATCGTGTCGAGGGGACCTGGACCGATTTCGAGCAAGGCAAGCTTCGTCGCACGGGCAACATGTTCAACATGGCCATCAACGGTCAGGGCTTCTTCGCCGTAGAGACGCCAGACGGTGTCCAGTACACGCGCAACGGATCCTTCGCCAGAAATGACCAAGGCACACTTGTCAATCTGCTCGGTCACCCGGTCTTGGATGTGAATGGTGAGACGATCACAGTGCCGGGCACCTTCGAAGCACCCATCATCGACGCCTCCGGTGTGATCAAGGGACGCGATGAACTGCTGGGGATCGACTCGATCCTCGGGCAGCTACAGCTGACCGATTTCCCACAGCTTTATGACCCGGTCCACAAGGCGCAGACGCCGTATCAACCGGTTCTGTTGAAGTCAGAGAACGGTTTCTACATCCCGCAGCCCGGGATGGTCCAGCAGGCAGCAGATGAGTTTGAGCTGGCACAGGGGTTCCTCGAAGAGGCGAATGTGAACTCCGTACTCGAGATGGTGAAGATGATCGATGTCTACCGCTCCTATGAGGCCGACCAGCGCGCGATCCAGGTGCAGGATTCGACCCTCGATCGAGCGGTGAACGACATCGGAGTTGTGCGGTAACAGGTACACAGGGTCCACAGAGCAGGTTGGTGGGTAGGCGCTCACCGACGCCCGATTGAGACGACGGAATAGAGGATATAGGAGACGACGATGAGCAGGGCCCTGTATACAGCAGCGACGGGCATGATCGCCCAGCAGATGAACGTGGATAACATCGCCAACAACTTGGCGAATGTGAACACGACGGGATACAAGAAGAGCAAGATTGAGTTCCAGGATCTGCTCTATCAGCAGCTGCGACTGGCTGGTGCCACGCAGGCGGAGGGGGCACAGGTGCCCGTCGAGTTGCAGATCGGTTATGGAACGCGTCCGGTCGCCACGCAGCGCATTTTCTCACAGGGCACCGTGATCTCCACCAACAATCCCCTCGACATGTCGATTGACGGTGACGGATTCCTGCAGATCACACTGCCGGACGGCACCATCTCTTACACGCGTGACGGAGCTCTGAAGAAATCGGCTGAAGGCACAATCGTGACCTCCGATGGCTACACCGTTGAACCGCAGGTGACAATTCCCGCCGACGCGACGGCAATCAATATCTCGTCCAATGGTGAGGTGTCGGTGAAGATCCCTGGTGACCCCGCCCTGCAGACCGTGGGTCAGTTGGAACTGGCTCGCTTCGTCAATCCCGCCGGTCTGAGGACGATCGGTCGGAATCTGTTTCTCGAAACCGAGGCTTCCGGTGTCCCGCAGAGTGGACAGCCGGATACCGAGGGGTACGGCAAGTTGAGCCAGGGATTCCTCGAACTGTCCAACGTCGAGGTCGTCGATGAGATGGTCAATATGATCGTCGCTCAACGTGCCTACGAGATCAATGCCAGAGCCATCCAGACGTCAGAAGAGATGCTCGCTAACGCCAACAGTCTGAAACGATAGTCACCAACCATGTCTCGAATTCGTCCACTTGATGTCGCCTTTGTCCTGGCCGCACTCGCCTTCGCCATCGTTACGGCAGCGAGTGCCCAAACTGGGGTCCAGACTGGGGTCAGGGCTACGGCCCCGGAGGCGCAGGATCTGCTGCCCACGACGGTGGTGGTGCCGCAGGACATCATCCGCAGCGTGGTCACCAACTATGTCCGTGAGCAGTTGGCCAACGATGTCAATTTGGACCCGGATGTGCGGATTGAGATCGATGTGCGCTGGAAGCAGGATGTGCTTCTGGAGACGCCCGGCGTCGTCGACTATCACGTGCGCAAGCTGTCGAATCGTCCCTTCCGAGGGCCCACAGTGACCCGCCTTGAGATTTCAGTCGACGATGCACTCGTACGCACCCTCGCCATCACTGTGGACACACGACTGTTTCGCGACGTGGTGGTCACGGCGCGCACCCTGCGCCGGGCAGAGCTGCTGCTCGAAGAGGGTGCCGTCGAGATCGAAGAGCGCGACATCACTCAACTCAAGCATGGATTCTATACGTCGCTCGAGGAGCTGGAACTGATTCAGTCGAGTCGGCCCATCGGCGCGGGAGATGTCATTACGCATCGACACGCTGAGCCGGTACCGGTGATTCATCGCGGAGATGAGATCGTCATGCTCGTCCGCAGCACACACATGAGTTTGGAAGCCGTCGGTGAGGCCCTGCAGGATGGCGGCATCGGTGAGAAGATCCGGGTTCGCAATGGCGAATCGGGCAAGGTTGTTCGTGGTCATATCATCGAGCCCGGTCTCGTAGAGATTCAAGGTCTATGATGCGAAGCCTGGTAGTGGTCTTGTTCGCGAGTCTGATGGCCGGTGGTTCACACGCCCAGCCAGGATCAATGTTTTCCGATCCGAAGGCGGCGGCTGTGGGGGACGCGGTGACCGTCATCATCTCGGAGAACGCGTCAGCCTCGAACAATCTGTCCACGTCAACGGAGAAGTCGAATCAGCTTCAAGTCGGCAGCAACGTGCCGGCGGCGGGCAATATCCTCGACTTCGTTCCGCTGCATGCGCTCGACAGTGACTTCGACAACTCCTACGAGGGCACCGCTTCGACCTCGCGCAGTGCGCGACTCACAGCACGAATGACGGTCTCCGTAATCGAACGTCTACCGAATGGTGATCTGGTCCTGGACGGCGTGCGAACGCTGAAGATCAACGGGGAGACTGAAGCGATTCACCTGAGTGGATCGGTAAATCCAGCTCTGATTCGTGCAGACAATACCGTGCGATCGTCCAGTATCAGTGATCTCAATATCGAATACACCGGCAAGGGTTCCATGACCCAGGGAACGCGCCCCGGCATCTTCGTCCGTTTCGTCAACTGGCTGTTCTGACCGCAGGGAAGCGCAAAAACGCCATGCATCGTCTGACCACCTTCTTCCTTTTCACAACCCTCCTGTTGTGGCCCGCTGTAAGTGCCCATGCAGCTACGTCGGTTCGGATCAAAGACCTCGCCCGACTCCAGGTGGGCCAGGAGATTCCGCTGACCGGAATGGGACTCGTCATCGGGTTGGAGGGTACAGGTGATGGCCGGCAGGCAAGTTTCACGCTTCGCATGCTCGCGAACATGATGAATCGTCTCAATGTCACCGTTGATCCCAACGCGATTCGTGTGCGCAACGTCGCGGCTGTAAGTGCCACAGCCATTCTGTCGCCATACGATCGCAAAGGCAATCACATCGATGTGCAGGTGGCGTCGCTCGGTGATGCTGGGTCGCTGCAGGGCGGCACGCTACTGCTGACCCCGATGGCCGGCCCAGACGGCAAGGTCTACGTCCAGGTCCAAGGCCCGATCAGCATTGGCGGCTTCAACCTCGGAGGCGGTGGTGGTGGGACGGTTCGCAAGAATCACTCCGTCGTCGGCACGATTCCCAATGGTGGAATGGTGGTCAACGAGCCCGAACGACTCATCGACGTAAATGGACATGTGCAGCTCACACTCTATGAACCCGACTGGACGACGGCTGCACGCACGGCGTGGGCGATCGACGAGTATTTCGGCGAGTTCGGACTTGCGCAGGCCGTTGATGCGGGAACCATCCAGGTTCGCCTCGATCCGCAGTTTTCCCAGTCTCATTTGATGACCGAATTCATGGCCGACATCGAGAAGATCACGGTTGTGCCCGATCTGCCCGCTCGTGTGGTCGTGAA
>PATE01000116.1 GCA_002712305.1 Gemmatimonadota bacterium
CAGCTTCATGCTCGACATACTCTCCTTCACGTTCTTCATCCTCATCGTTGGGCGAATCGGCACCCTCGAGTTGACGGCGACCAACCTGGCCTTCAACATCAACAGCCTCGCCTTCATGCCCCTTATCGGTGCGGGAATCGCCCTGTCGACCCTCGTGGGTCAGCGACTTGGAGCCGACGACCCGGATGGCGCCGAATACAGCACATGGACCGGGATACAGCTTGCCGTCTCGTATATGGGCGTCATGTCCGTGGCTTACTTCTCCCTGCCTGACCTGTTTCTCATGCCCTATGGCGTGGGTGCGTCGGGAGCGGACTTCGAAGCGGCTCGCGATCTTGCACGGCCTCTGCTTCGCATCGTCGCCATCTATTGCGTCTTCGATGCCGGTTTCATCATGTTCACGGCCGCCCTCAAGGGAGCCGGTGACACCCGGTATGTCATGTACGGGTCCGTCGCCCTCGGTTGGTCCTTGATGGTTTTGCCCCCTGTCATCCTGGTCACTTGGTTCGATGCGGGTATCTATGTGGCATGGGCCTTTATCTGCTGCTTCCTGATCGCTGGATGTGGTTTGTTCTATCGTCGATTCCGTGGCGGAAAGTGGAAGGCCATGCGAGTGATCGAAGTAGCTGTCGAGGATGCCGATCATGAGTGACCACTTCTGGGGCATCGATCTGGGCGGCACGAAAATCGAGGGGGTCGTCCTGCCCACAGCCACCTCTTCAGAGCCACTGAGCCGCCTGCGCCTACCTACCGAGCGAGATCGGGGCTACGAACACGTGCGGCGCCAGATCGTACATCTCGTCGATCAGTTGGCCGATGCCGTCGGAGAGCGCCCCACTCGGCTGGGAATCGGCACGCCTGGTGTTCTCGACCCAAAGACGCGGCAGCTGAAGAACTCGAATACAACCTGCCTCATCGGTCAGCCCCTGCAGAGCGACCTCGAGAGCGAGCTGAATGTGGAGATCGACCTGGCCAATGATGCGAACTGCTTCGCCCTCGCCGAAGCTCGCCTCGGGGCCGGGCGAGGAGCGGATTCGGTCTTCGGGATCATCCTGGGCACGGGCGTCGGCGGGGGTGTCGTGCTCGATGGTCGCGCCGTGCATGGCTGCCAGGGCATCGCGGGCGAGTGGGGGCACAATGTGATGGAACCAGGAGGGCGGCAGTGCTACTGTGGCCTGCGCGGCTGTGTGGAAACCCTGCTCGCAGGTCCGCACCTCGAGGCGAGATACCGTGAAGCGACAGGGCGATCAGTCTCTCTCAGCGAGATCGCTGCCGCAGCCAGCGAAGACACCGACGCAGCTGCGGTGATCGATCATCTGTGCGAGTGGTTCGCCCGTTGTGTCGCCTCCGTGATCAACATCCTGGATCCGGAGGTCGTTGTTCTGGGCGGCGGAGTGAGCAACGTCGAAGCGCTGTATACACGGGGAATTGAAACGCTGCGCCAGTGGGTGTTCAATGACGAACTGCACACACGAATCGCCCGCAATGAACTGGGGGACAGTGCTGGGGTCTTTGGTGCCGCTATGCTGACGGCACCGGATCGTTCAGAACAAGCCTGATCGTCAGCCTTTCGAACGCGCCGTCTTCCACGCTTCGAATTCGGCCAGCGTCTTTTCATCCGGTGGATACGTTCCCACGATGGAGGCGCCGGAACGGATCTTCTCGAGAATGAAGTCTTCCTTCTCCTCCATCTCCATCGCTTGATCCGCAACCTGTGAAGCGAGGTGAACGGGAATCACGACGACCCCCTCACCATCGCCGACGACGATGTCGCCCGGAAACACGGCCACGTCTCCACAGCCGACGGGCACTTGGATTTCACTGGGGTAGTGGACGGTCTTGTTCGTGTGCGCATTCATGGATCGCGCGAAAGCCGGCATCCCAGAAGCGGCGATGGCGGGACTGTCTCGATAGGCACCATCAGTCACAAGCCCCGCCACGCCCTTCTGACGCAGCCGCTCGGCGAGAATCGACCCCATCGTTCCAGCGCGCGTATCTTCGCGAGCATCGATGACCAGCACGTCTCCCGATTTCATCTCCTCAATCCCGATCCGCTGCTTGTCGGTGAGATTGTCCATGGGGACATCGTTCAGATCTTCCCGGGCAGGAATGTAGCGAAGCGTATAGGCGCGTCCGGCCATCTTCATGTCCGGCTTCAATGGCGCCACATCGTGCATGAAGGTCGTACCCAGCCCGTGACCCTTCAGCACTGATGTCAGGGTTGCCGTGCTCGGGATCAGCAACTGATCGAGGGTGGCCTGGGAAACGGTCG
This sequence comes from Gemmatimonadota bacterium, assembly GCA_002712305.1. Classification (GTDB taxonomy): domain Bacteria; phylum Latescibacterota; class UBA2968; order UBA8231; family UBA8231; genus UBA12574. Next base: position 2,273 of record PATE01000116.1, read on the forward strand.
GTGCATTGCTCATGTGCAGTCTCTCGTCTAGCGGATCATTCCGCGGGCGTGTACGGGCCAGAAGGCCTCGACTTGATCGCCGCGGATCACAGCCATCTCGTCGTGTTCGTTGAAGCAGGGACAGGGATGTACGGGGATGATCTGCACACGATCACCGATTTGCGGCTGCGGATCGCATTCGGAGACGTCGAGATTCCCATGCTCCTCCGAGGCGCCGTAGAAGTTGGCCTCCGGAAACTCGATCACGTGCCCCATCGATCCCCCCTTGGGTCCGTCAAAGATGGCGGCACTCATGGATTTACTGCCCGCATCGAGAAGCGCCCGATTCGCCGTCGGTCGACTTACGACTGTGGCCAACACGCGCCCGGCACACTGGGCAACCGAATGCGTCTCGATACTCAGGTGTTTCATCCCCCCTACGGGATACTCTCCGGCGCGAAACTCGGTCAATTCGGGAATCTCATGGGCGGTGAAGGAAGCGGGCGTCGAGCCACCACTGACGATCGGATGAGGCAACCCCCGTGCGTCGAACAGCTCCAGCGTCTTCTGAAGGAAGGGGCGTTTGTCAGGCGTAGTGGGCATGGCCATGACCCCGCGCAATTCGACACCAGGCAAGGAATCTGCCAGGGCGGCCAGATCGGCGCCGATTTCCGGGGTTTCGGCACCCGCCCGACCGCCTACATCCAGTTCGATCACAACCCCAACTTCGACGCCCGCTTTCGATGTGGCCTCCGAGAGTCCACGGATTGTGTACTCCGAATCGGCGGCAACGGTCAGTTTCGTGCGTTTCGTGAGTGCCACCAACCGGCGCAACTTCTGCTCACCGATGATGTTGAAAGGGATCAATACATCCTCGTCGACACCACCATTCACCATGACCTCGGCCTCGCCGAGTTTCTGGCAGGTAATACCGATCGCCCCACGGGCCATCTGCATGTGAGCAATGGCCAGGCACTTGTGGGTCTTGATATGAGGCCGTAGGCCAATTCCGTGCTCGTCGAAATAGGCCTGGTAGCGATTGAGGTTGTCCTCCATGCCATCGAGGTCAACCACCAAATGAGGGGTATCGAGATCGTTCACATTCATCGAGTCAGCTCCTGGTGTCGGGCGGGCGAAAGGGTAGACCAGCCCCCAGCTGTGTGCAAGCCACACCGGTCACCTGGCCTTACTGCAGATCGTGAGCTACTGTACAAGGTGAATGTCTCCGTCACACGAAACCCGACGATGAAATCCGAATGCCCCTCGATCTGCAGGCTGAGACGCCCGTCGCTTTTGTGTGCGCTGTGATGGCTCGCAGCGAACAGGACATACAGGAGTCGTGTGACGGTCTGTCTGCCACCTTTGGCTACCTGACCGATCGATCACAGATCTACGATTTTGATGTCTACTCCACCTATTACTCGTCGGAGATGGGCAAGGGCCTGCACAAATGCATCGCACGGTTCGGTGAACCCATGCTGCCCTCGTCCCTGGCGGCGGCAAAGCTGGACACGCTGAGGCTGGAGCTTCGCTCGGCGCGGCAGGTCGAGGGGACTCAGCAACGGACGGTAAATCTCGACCCGGGCCTGTTGTCACCCAACAGTCTCGTGCTGGCCACGACTAAGTCGAGCGGCCATCGAATCGCGATCGCTGCGTCGCTCTACGCGGAAGTGACGCTGTTGTTTGAAAAGGGCGCGTATTGCCCACTCCCGTGGAGCTATCGCGATATGCAGTCGCGGGAAGTTCAGACGTTCCTGATGCGGCAACGCCAGTTGCTGCTCGACGCGATGGGCGGGGTCAGGAGGGTGGGTGCGGGTGAGGTGCCATAAACACGAGCACCACCAGACGCGCATCTGAGTCATTGTGCACGCCATGGTCCTGCCCGGGCTCACACAGGACTGCCCAGCCGGCCGCCAACTGGCGCGACTCGGTACCAACGGTAAAGATGCCCGCTCCTTCGACGACGTAGTAGATCTTGTCGTTGTCGTCGTGACTGTGCAACGCCTGTGACTGACCAGATTCGAAGCAATAGAGATCACTGAACATGCGAGGTGATTCGAAGAGACTCACCTTCTGAAACTTCTCGTCTTGGAAACGTGTTTCCTGGCTTAGCTGGACGGCATGCATCCGTTGTCCTCTAACGCTGGTCGACGGGCTTGAAGGTTCGGCCCACAGGCCCCGTGTAGTTGTGATTCGGTCGAATCAGTCGATTGTTGTCCTGTTGCTCGATCACATGTGCTGCCCAACCCGACACGCGGCTGGCGACGAAGATGGGCGTGAACAGGGGGATCGGGATATCGAGGCCGTAGTAGGTGTACGCACAAGGCAGATCGAGATTGGGGAAGATCCCCTTTTCCGACAGCATCGTCTCCTCCGCGATTTCGGCGATCTGCCGCCAGCGATCTTCACCGGTAGCCTCTAACACGAGTTGTCCTGCCTGTTTCATCGCCGGCACACGTGAGTCACCACTCTTGTATTCGCGGTGGCCGAATCCCATGATCTTGCGCTTGCTCTCGAGAGCATCCATCACCCAGGCGCGTGCGTTGTCGGGCGTGCCGATCTCCAGCATCATCTCCATGGCCGCTTCATTGGCGCCCCCGTGCAGTGGACCACCCAGTGTTGCTACCCCTACGGTAATCGCTGCATGCATGTCCGCCAGGGTCGATGCTGCAACACGCGCAGCGAAAGTAGACGCGTTGTAGCCGTGCTCACTGTAGAGAATCAACGAGACATTCATCGCGTCCACCGCGTAGGGCTGTGGATCATCACCGCGAAGCATGTAGAGCAAATTGGCCGCCAGACCGAGATCATCTCTGGGTTCGACGGGCTCGAGTCCCTGTGCGTTTCGATGACCCGCGGCGATCGCCAGGGGCACTTTCGCGAGCAGGCGTACCGCTTTGCGGACATTCGCTTCGTGGGAATTGTCCTCGGCCTCGATATCGCAATAACCGAGGGAGGAGACGGCCGTGCGCAGAAGGGCCATGGGGTGAGCAGACTTTGGTGCTGCATTGATCATCTGCACTACTGGGTCTGGCAGGTGCCGCTCAACGGTCAGCGCGTCGCAGAAGGCAGCCAACTGTCCCGCATTGGGCAGATCATCGTGTAGCAGCAGGTAGGCGACCTCTTCAAAACTGGCACCACCTTCGGTCAGATCGACGAGATCATACCCGCGCATGTTGAGTTTGTTTCGCTCGACGTCGATGCACGAGATCGCCGACTCTCCAGCGATCACACCGGCCAGGCCGGGGCTGTAGGTTGGGGCTTCAGACATATTCACCTCTCTTCCCAGACGAGCGTCATTTGGCCTCGCCGCCTGTATCACCGTTTCCGGCAATATACCGATCCATTTCGTTGTAGGCTTCGTAGTCGAGCAGATCGTATAACTCGGACCGTGTCTGCATGCGTTCGAGCCACTGCGTGGCTTCCCCCTTGTCACGCAGATCCGTGAACAGCTCTTCCACCGCTTTCATCATCACTCGAAAAGCCGTCATGGGAAAGATGACCATGCGATATCCGAGTTGTCTGAACTGCTCCACGGAGAGCATCGGTGTCTTGCCAAATTCCGTCATGTTCGCCAACAGAGGCGCCTGGACCAATTCGGCATACCGGCCGAATTCCTCCTCCGATTGCAGAGCCTCGATAAAGATGGCGTCGGCACCTGCATCGAGATAACGCAGCCCCCGCTCGACGGCGGCATCGAAGCCCTCTACGGCACGTGCGTCGGTGCGCGCGACGAGAAGGAAATCTGGATTTGACCTGGCTTTCGATGCGGCGGTGAGCTTGCGCTCCATGTCCTGACTCGTCACGAGTCGCTTCCCATCGAGGTGACCACATCGCTTGGGCATGACCTGGTCTTCGAGGTGTACACCAGCCACTCCGGCGTCCTCGAAGGTCTGAATCGTGCGCATCACCTGCAGGACCTCACCAAACCCTGTATCGGCGTCACACAGGGCCGGCACGTCGACAGCGCGGGCGATGTAGGCCGCCGCACGTGCCACCTCCTCCATACCCAGCAGAGCGATATCTGGATATCCACTCATGCCATTGATCAGACCCGCACCGGAGATGTAGATCGCATCAAAACCGAGTTGCTGAGCCATCATGGCGACGGGCGCATTGAAACACCCGGGCATGGTCACTGTGTCGGTGGCGATTGCCTGCCGGAGACGTGACGCCTTGTCAGCGGCGGAGGTCGGATTCGTCAGATTCATGATGAGCTCATCGATCTGAAGAGAGAACGAGAGGGTACCTACTCGTCGACGCGAATCGTTGCGTCGCGCTGAGCACCGACGGAGATGAGAGACACCTTCGTTCGACTCAGATCTTCGATCCGTGCGACGTAGGCTTTCGCTTTGTCGGGTAGATCGTCGTAGTGGCGCGCCTCTGTCGTGGGCGCACACCATCCCTCGACTTCCTCGTAGATGGGTGTGCACTTGTCGAGCACGCGTGGGTCGGCAGGAAACTCCTCGAGCACCTCACCGTCCAACCGATATGCCGTACACAGTTTCAGCGTCTCCACCGTATCGAGGATATCCATCCGCGTCAAGGCGAGGTTGGTCAACCCATTCACTCGTGAGGACATCCGCGCAATGGTGGCGTCGAACCAGCCACAGCGACGAGCACGACCCGTGGTGGCCCCGTATTCCTGGCCGAGTTCACGAATGCGCTCGCCTTCATCGTCGAGCAATTCTGTCGGGAAAGGGCCATTACCGACTCTAGTCATATACGCCTTCGTGACGCCGATTATCTCGTCGATACGTGTTGGGCCAACACCGGCGCCCGAACACGCACCTCCTGCTGTCGTGTTCGAAGACGTCACGTAGGGGTAGGTTCCATGATCTACGTCGAGCAACGTGCCCTGGGCGCCCTCAAACAGCACTCGCTTGCCCTCGTCGAGAGCCTCGTTCAGCAGCACACTCGTGTCCGTGACAAGAGGACGCAAGCGTTCTGCGAAGACGAGGTAGTCGCGGATGATCTGCTCTGCATCGAGTGGCTCGGCGTCGTAAATCTGCGTGAGCAGTTGGTTCTTTTCGGCAATAGCGCCACGTAGTCGATCACGAAACCGCTCGGTGTCGAGCAGGTCCATAACCCGGATACCGTGTGTGCGATCGATCTTATCGCGATAGGCAGGGCCAATGCCCCGGCCCGTGGTACCGATCGCGCCAGATCCCTTGCTGGCCTCGGCGGCCTGATCAAGCGCTTTGTGATACGGCATCACCACATGCGCACAGTTGCTGACAAAGACCCGTCCCTCGCCGACATCGAGGCCCCGCTCGGTCAGATCATCGAGCTCGGCGAAGAAGGACTCGAGATCGAGAACGACCCCATTGCCGACGACACATAGTGTATTGGGATTGATTCCGCCTACAGGCAGCGCATGGAAGATGTAGGTCTGGTCATCAACCTTGACTGTGTGGCCTGCATTCGCCCCACCTTGAAAACGCACGACGACTTCGGCATCCGCGCCGAGGAAGTCGACGATCTTTGCTTTGCCCTCGTCGCCCCACTGAGCACCGAGAACGATCGTTGCGGGCATACGATTCCCTTTCTAGTTGGCCTGGACGCTCGCTGACACTACAGGGCCACGCGACGAGCCCAGGTTACATGCTCGTCATCGAGGATCTGTTGTAGCAGCTCGTCCGAAATACGGCTGTCCACATTGAGGACGGTGAAGGCGCTGGCGCCCTGCGCGTCCCGACCGAGTGACAGCTGTGCGATATTGACGCCGTGTGAACCCAGCAATGTGCCGATACGGCCGATGATGCCGGGCACGTCGTCGTTTCGATAAAAGAGCATGTGACCCTCGGGCGCCGCGTCAAGATCGACATCATCGAAGCGGACGATCCGTGGATCGCGTTTGCCGAACAAGCTTCCCGACACAACGCGTCGGCGCTCGCCATGTTGCAAGATCACACTGATCAGACTGGTGTAGTCTTCAGGCTCGGCGCTGCGCAGTTCGTCGATCCCGATCCCACGCTCCTGTGCCAGGACCGGTGCATTCACAAAATTCACAGACCCCTCGGCGGCGAAAGACTCCATGATGCCCTTTAAGACCGCGGAGGTAAGCGGTGATGTCGTATGCCCCGCGACCTCGCCTCGGTATTCCACCGTGATTCGTTCGACATCTCCGCCAGATAGCTGTCCTTGGACCCGACCAAGACACTCGCCCAGTTCGAACCAGGGTCGCAGCTTCTCATATAGATCGGATGCGATGGACGGCACATTCACCGCGTTACGAATGACGCCGTCCACGAGGACCTCGCGCACCTGATGTGCCACCTGGAGGGCCACATTGACCTGTGCCTCGGTGGTGGACGCCGCCAGATGAGGCGTGCAAATGACGCGTTCGTGGGCAACAAGGGGCGAGTCGGCGGGAGGGGGCTCCTGCTCGAACACGTCGATCGCCACGCCACCCACCTTCCCGGACGCGAGCCCTTCCAACAGGGCTTGCTCATCGACGATGCCGCCGCGCGCGCAGTTGATCACGCGCACACCGTCCTTGCATTGAGCCAGTTCGGCCGTCGACAGCCGGTGTCGTGTCTGATCGGTCAGAGGCAGGTGAAACGTGAGGAAATCCGCCTCGGGCCAGATCTCCTCTGCCGACACCAGCTGCGCGCCATAGGATTGGGCCACTTCCGGCGTGAAGGGCGGGTCATAGGCCAGCACGCGCATACCCAACGCTGCCGCACGCCGCGCCACTTCTCTGCCCACCTGGCCGATGCCAAAGACGCCCAGCGTCTTCCCCGTCATCTCCACACCGGTAAAGGCAGACTTGTCCCACTTTCCACCCTTCACCGAGTGGCTGGCCTGTGGGATGTTGCGAGCCAGGGCCATCATCATGGACACGGCGTGCTCAGCCGTGCTGATCGAGTTCCCACCCGGCGTGTTCATGACGACGACACCACGGCGAGTGGCTGCCTGCGAATCGATATTGTCAACGCCCGCGCCGGCGCGTCCGATGGCGCGTAGACGCGTGGCACGATCCAGGACGTCCCTGGTCACTTTCGTGGCGCTGCGGACGATGAGACCGTCATAGTCACCGATCACTTCCAACAACTGGTCCGGGGTCAGATCCGTGTTCACATCGACGGAGATCTCGCCACCCTCTTCGAGAATGCCGACGCATCCGGTGTCCACCTTGTCGCTGATCAGAACCTTCACTGGTGCTGTATCTCTCCTGTCGGTTGTACCGATTCCCCCGCGTCCCCGATACCTCGGTCGATGGTGGTTCGGTCACCCGTCGTTCCGCCACTCGTCGTTTCTGTGATCCACTGCCACAGATCACTGCGACCCTGCCCGTTCTCAGACGAGAAGGGCAGATAGTCCAGGTCGGCCAGTTGACCTTGTTTCTCAAGACGTTTCATCTGCTGGTTGAGCTTGCCCCGGGTCAACTTGTCGATCTTGGTGAACACCAGCAAAAAGGGATGCGAAGATGCTCGCAGTGTTTCCACCAGCTGCAGATCGAGATCACTCGGCCCGTGACGAGCATCGATCAACTGCACAACGGCACGCAACTGCGTCCGCTTCTGCAGATATCCGTCAGTCAACTTGCCCAGGGAACGCCGAAGATCCTGACCGCCGTGGACAAAACCGTATCCCGGAAGGTCAACGAGATAGAGCCGCTCGTTGACGAGATAGTAGTTCAACTGCTGCGTCTTGCCGGGGGTCGAACTGGTTCGTGCCAGACTCTTGCGCTGTACGAGTCGATTGATCAGCGATGACTTGCCGACATTGGAGCGGCCCGCGAAGGCGATCTCTGGCAGGCCGTCATCCGGTGCCGTATCGACGCCGACAGCGCCCATGACGAACTCGACCGTATCGACCCGCATATTCCACCATCTTGCCGTGACGCAGACTTGACCTCTACGCGCTCTTGCGTAGATACTCGTCTTCGTCGTCGTCGTGCCCGACTCCTGCATCGATCATCTCTGCAGTCACGACAACCTCTGTGATGTCTTCGTGTGATGGTGTGTCATACATGACATCCATCAGGGCCTGCTCCAAAACGGATCGTAGGCCGCGAGCGCCCGTGCCCTTTTGTACGGTCAATTCTACAACGCGGTGCAGTGCATCGTCGGTAAACGTCAGATTCACCCCGTCGATCTCGAAGAGCCGGCTCACCTGCCGAATGATGGCGTTCTTCGGTTCCGTAAGAATGCGGAACAGGTCCTGCTCAGAGAGCACATCGAGATTCGAAACGACGGGGACACGACCGACGAATTCGGGAATCAGCCCGAACTGGAGTAGGTCTTCGGGCTGCACATCGGCCAGGACCTCCAGTGAATCCTCCGATTCCTGTTCCTGCTCGCCGGTGCCAAACCCCATGGTTCGCTTGCCAATGCGCGCCGAGATCACCTTTTCCAGGCCTTCGAAGGCACCACCACAGATGAAGAGGATGTTGCCCGTATTGATCTGAATCATCGGCTGCTCGGGGTGCTTACGGCCTCCCTTGGGAGGAATGTTGGCCACCGTGCCCTCGAGGATCTTGAGCAGCGCCTGCTGGACACCTTCGCCGGAGACATCGCGACTGACTGCCGGTGTAGATGACTTGCGCGCGATCTTGTCGATCTCATCGAGATAGACAATTCCCTTTTCAGCGCGACTGACATCGTAGTCTGCCGCCTGCAACAGTCCAACGAGCAGATTCTCAACATCCTCGCCGACATATCCGGCCTCGGTAAGGATGGTTGCATCGGCGATGGAAAAAGGCACCTGCAACACCTTGGCCAGGGTCTGGGCGAGCAGTGTCTTGCCCGTGCCTGTGGGTCCGACGAGAAGAATGTTGCTCTTATCGAGTTCCACGCCGTCGAGATTCACATTTGAACGAATTCGCTTGTAGTGGTTGTACACGGCAACGGAGAGGATCTTCTTGGCACGATCCTGGCCAATGACGTACTCGTCGAGAAAATCTTTGACCTCGAGAGGTTTGGGCAGCGTTCCCGTTTCCCAGGGAAGGGTTTGCTTCTTGTCTTCCGAGAGAACGTCGTCACAGAGTTTCACACACTCGTTGCAGATATGCACCGAGGGCCCGGTGATGATCTTATCCACCTGGCTGGTGCTGCGTGCGCAGAAGGAGCAGCGGGGCTCGCTCTTGGCGGGGCGACGTCTCATGAGCTGGTAACCTTACCCGGCGGCCTCCGCAGGAGGTGACACCCCGAGAGCCGAAGGCTGAATGATTTCATCGATCAGACCGTAGTCACGCGATTCTTCGGGGCTCATGAAGAAGTCGCGCTCCGTATCCATCTTGATCTGCTCGAGATCCTGCCCCGTGCAATTGGCAAGAATCTCATTGAGCTGGGTGCGAATCTTGATGATCTCGCGGGCATGGATCTCCACGTCCGCCGCCTGACCGCCAATACCGCCCATGGGCTGGTGCAGCAGCATCCGCGCATTGGGCAAACTCTGCCGCTTACCCTTCGTACCTCCGGCCAGCAACACGGCACCCATGCTCGACGCCTGACCGATACACATGGTCGCCACATCGGCGGCGATGTACTGCATGGTATCGTAGATCGCCAGGCCAGCCGTCACCGATCCACCCGGCGTGTTGATATAGAGGGAGATATCCTTCTTCGGATCTTCGGAAGCCAGGAAGAGCATCTGTGCGATGATGAGATTGGCGATTCCATCGCTGACCGGCGTACCGATGAAGACGATTCGTTCCTTCAGCAGGCGCGAGTAGATGTCGTAGGAACGTTCGCCACGACCAGTCTGCTCGATAACCATCGGGATGAGCGACATAGGGCCTAAACCTTCTTCTCAGTGATGTTCGCGGTCGTCTGGAGCTGCTCGAAGATCTTGTCTTCTTCCAAATCGCGACGCAGGTCACTGACACGAGGGGATCGCTTGAGATCGTCGGCAGACAACCCCATCTCTGTCGCGCGTCCTTCCAGATACGTGTCGAATTCTTCGTCCGTGACCTCAACGGTCAGCTTCGATCGCAACGCCTCCATCAGCAGATAAGACTTGAGGCGACGCTCTCCCGACTGCCGTTCCTCGTCGGTAAACTTTGACGCGTCATGGTCGTGATCATGATCGTCGTGGTCATGATCGTGGTCGTGGTCATGATCGTGGTCGTGGTCATGATCGTGGTCCTGACCCTGCCCCTGTGCCTCCCGCTCTTGACGGAGCGACTCGAGGTAGTTGTTGATCAGACCTTCTGGAAACTCGATCTCGTGTCTCTCCAGCAAACCGTCCATGATCTCGCCTCGCATCTGCTGGCGCGCCATGAACTCCCACCGCTGGGTCATCTGCTGACGGATGTGATCCTTCAGCTGATCGAGATTCTCAAACTGTTCGCCCACATCCTTGGCAAATTCATCATCGAGCTCGGGCAGAGTCCGTTCTCGCACCTCTCGTGCTGTAACGAGAAAATGCTCCTCCTTGCCTGCAAGCTCCTCATTCGGCAGGTCGTCCCGATAGGTGAAATCGATCGTGCGCTCTTCACCCGCCTCGATGCCGACCAGTGATTCTTCAAACTCAGGACTCGGCGCCTCGGCATTGCCCACGTGGAAATATCGCTCTTCGAATCGATCACCTTCGACCGGTTCGCCATTGTCGTCGAGTCGTTGGAGATCGGCGATCAATACATCACCCTTCTCCAGGGCCCGCTCGACGGATTTCTCTGTCGCTTGACGATTCCGCAATTCCGTCAACTGCTCATCGAGCTCGTCGTCCGTGATCTCATGGACGACGCGGCTCAGTTCAAGGCCGTCTGTGTTGTCGAGTTCGACCTCGGGCCAGATATCGAGACTTGCGGTAAAACTCAACGCCTCGCCGGGCTCGTGATCGAGCTTCGTGATTCTCGGGGTGCCTGCCGGGTTGAGTCCGGCCTCCTGGGTCGCCTCCTGCAGCAATCGAGGCAACAGATCTTCAATGACGCCACTGCGGATAGCGGCGCCGTAGCGTTTCTCGATGAGATTCAGAGGCACCTTCCCCTTTCGGAATCCGGGGATTTCAAGGCGCTTCTGATGTGTGCGCAGGGCGGAGGACATTTCCTTGGCCATGCGCTCGGCAGGAATCTCGACCTCGAGGTCACGTTCCCACTTGCCGGTTTCGATGAGATTGGTCTGCACTGATCGTTTCTTGCTAAAGGTCGAGTCGGTTACCGGGAGAGGTCACCGACTGTGCCCTGTGGTTGCCTATGTGTGGTTCAATGCCGTCTGGAATCGCGTTACTTGGATGGATGGCGCCTCACTGAATACGATCCAGTGGGTAGCGACATGGTGAGTCCGTGCGAAAGGGGGGACTCGAACCCCCAAGCCCTCTCGGGCACCAGATCCTAAATCTGGCGCGTCTGCCAGTTCCGCCACTTTCGCTAATGGGTGGGACCGGACCCGAACGTGCTCAGCCTGACCTGGACGCACAAAGAAAGACACCGCGAACCCAAGAGGAACCACCGTTCCTCGAGCCCCGGTGCGGTGGCGGTCCCGAACGAGGCAAGAATATACGGGCCTCTATATAAGGATACAAGAGACCGGAAACGCCCAAGGGCCTCACTCAGGCAGCCGGATGCTTCCAGTTTGCCATCCGATTAGTGAGTTCGCCAAGCAGATCGGTGATCTTCACTCGATTCTGCTCCATCGAGTCCCGTTCACGGACCGTCACCGTGTCATCTTCGAGCGTATCTGAGTCGACAGTGACGCAGAATGGCGTACCCACCTCGTCCATTCTGCGATACCGGCGACCGATGGCTCCGCCCTCGTCGTAGAATACCCGCAGGTGATCTCGCAGATCGGCTTCGATCTTTCGTGCGATGTCGGGCATGCCGTCCCGTTTGACCAGGGGCAGAATGGCCACCTTCAGCGGCGCAATCTTCGGGTGGAAACGCATCACCGTCCGCGTCTCCCCCTTCACTTCTTCTTCGTCATACGCATTCGACAGCACCATCATCGTCGACCGGCTCGCACCGATGGAGGTCTCCACCACGGCGGGCACGAACTTCTCTTTCGCCGCCTCGTCGAAATACTTCAGCTGTTTTCCGGAGAACTCCTCGTGCTGGCCCAAATCGAATTGGCCTCGATTGTGGATGCCCTCTACCTCATCCCAGCCGAAAGGGAACTCGAAATGGATGTCGAAGGCCTGTCTTGCGTAGTGTGCCAACTCACCACTTCCATGCTCGTGCCAGCGTAGCCGACTCGCGGGAATGCCCAAGGCCTCGGTGAACCACTTCCGCCGTTCCTGTTTCCAGTAGTCGAACCACTTCTCCTCCTCCCCGGGCTTGACGAAGTACTGCATCTCCATCTGCTCAAACTCGCGAGTACGAAAGAGGAAATTCTTCGTTGTGATCTCGTTGCGGAATGCCTTGCCGATCTGGGCGATGCCGAAGGGCAGTTTCTGTCGCATGGCCTGCTGCACATTGAGATAATTGACGAAGATGCCTTGCGCAGTTTCAGGGCGCAGATAGACGACACTCGCCGAGTCCTCGACGGGGCCAACATGGGTTCGGAACATCATGTTGAACTGCCGCGGTGCGGTCAGTTCGTTGCCTTTCGGGCTCTTCAGACCCAACTCGGCGACCTTCGCCGCCATGTCGTCGAAAGTCAGGTCCGTGCACTCAACGCCGGCCTCCTCGAGCAGGTGATCGAGTCGGAACCGCTCGTTCGTCTTGCTATCTTCGACCATGGGATCGTTGAAGCCCTCCACATGGCCGGAGGCCTCCCATACCTTGGCGTGCATGAGGATCGACGCATCGATGCCCTCCACGTCTTCCCGGTACGTCATCGAGCGCCACCAGGACTCCTTGATGTTGCGCAGCAATTCGACACCCAGAGGACCATAGTCCCAGCAGCCATTGAGGCCACCGTAGATCTCCGAACTTTGGAAGATGAATCCCTTGCGTTTGCACAGGGAGACGAGTTTCTCCATCACATCTGACATATCAGTCCTCATCGTTCACTGCCGCCTCTTGATCTGGCGGCTGGTAGGGGCCGAGGGCATCAAGGAATTCGAGCGACCGCAGTCGGCCAGTCGCCCCGGCATGATATTCAAGAAAACTCCGTAGCATTCCTCGGATCTCTCCACGGCGTGGTGGCGCCGGAGGCAGATCCTGGCGGGTGTACGTGCGCATGGATTGCAGTAGTGCCAGAAAGCGCAGACTCTCGCCGCTGACACGTCGCGTCGTGGTCCCGAAGATCGTCGTGCCACCACTTGAGAATGCATCGGCGCCATCGGCGGCAGCTTCACGCGAACATGATTGGCAGACCCCACCGCCAAGTGCAGGACTGAACCACGACGCTTCGAGCTCCAGTTCGCACCCGCAGTTGGTGCAGGCCGACAGCTCTGGTCGATAACCGAGACTGGCGGCAACACGCAACTGAAAATACCAGAATAGCGATTCCAGTTGCTGGGAAGAGACCTCTTCCAGACCACGGAGGATCCCCAACAGACAGGCGTACAGACGCTCATTCGGTTCGTGCTCGATCGTCAGACGGTCGAGCATTTCCGACGCAGCCCCTGCGAAGGCGAGTCGGGTCAGATCGGTAAGCAGCTGCGGATGGGTTCGGACCACCTCCGCATCGGACAGTGTCTGTAGATCTCGGTCGTCGCGCAGGTAACACACGACGTGGATTTCGTTCGTGATTTCCAGGCAACCGCCGTACTTGCTCTTCGGCTTGCGCGCGCCTTTGGCCATGACCTTGAGCTTGCCGTGCTTCTCGCTGAACAAGGTGACGAGTTTGCTCGTCTCGCCCATTCGCATGGTCCGCAGGACCACGGCATCCGTCTTGACGATAACTCTAGCCACAAAGTAACTCTAGCCACGACGGCTCTCTAACCACGATGGGGATTCCTCGTTGCGATCAGTCGTCGGCTGACAGACTGTCGGCTGCGCCGACACTGTCTTTCTTGACCAGTCGATACAGGTGTTCTCCAGGCAGGACGAGCCCGTACTCTTCACGCGCCATGCGCTCAACGAAGGCGGGGTCGTTCTCCATCTTCCACAGGACATCGCGCAAGCTGTCGTTGGTGGCTTCCAATGCAGCCACTTCCGCTTCGAGAGTGGCCAATGCTTCTCGCTCCTGCTGCAATTCCAGCCAGCCGCCCTGTCCTGTAAAGAAGATGTACGCCCAGCCGATGATCATCGCCAATAAGATTGATGCCCCCCACCAACGGCGAGTCTGTCGTTCGGCGAGCGGTGCCCTTCGGGAGGCCATCTTCGCCATGTCAGGTCAGCACGAGGTCATCTCTGTGGATCACTTCCTGTGCCTTGTGGCCCAGTGCTTTTTCCACAGCAAACGACCGCAGCCCACGGATACGATCAAGATCATCGGAGCCGTATCGACTCAGACCACGGCCGATCTCACGCCCCTGGCCGTCGGCCACTCGTATCACATCACCCACCCGGAAGGTTCCTTCACAATCCGTAACGCCTGCGGGCAGCAGAGACCGACCGAGACGGACGATCGCTTTCACAGCCCCCTCATCGACGACGATCGTTCCACGTGCAGGTGATGCAAAGCCGATCCAGCGCTTGCGACTTCCCATCCGCTTGGATCGTGGCAGAAACAAGGTTCCCAGGTGATTGCCCGTCAGCAGATCGGGCAGGCGATGTTTGCGCGCATGCGCGACGATGGTCATCTCCCCACAAGCGCTGAGCAGGTGGGCCGCTCGGAGTTTCGTTTCGATTCCGCCTCGACCGAGCCGATTCCCACCGCCCTGTAGACGCAGTTCCTGGTCGGGCTCGACCTCTACCAGAAGGTCTTCACCCTTGCCTTGGACATAGCGACGGTAGACTCCGTCCACATCGGACAGGATCACCAGCAGTTGCGCCTGTACGAGATTGGCCACGTAGGCCGCGAGCATATCGTTGTCACCGAGGGTGGCACGCAGCTCGGCGACGGCAACGGAGTCGTTCTCGTTGATGACGGGCACAACACCCAGTGCGAAGAGCTGCCGGAAGGTGTTGCGTACATGGTTGTAGCGCTGCCGATCGTCGAGGATGTCACCTGCCGTGAGCAACACCTGGCCAACCGGCACATCGTGGCGGCGGAACAGACTCTCGTACGTGTGCACGAGCAGATTCTGACCAACGGCGGCGACGGCTTGCAGATCGGCGATGGATCGAGGGCGCTGTGTCATCCCCAATCTACCCATGCCGGCAGCGACGGCACCGGATGAGACCAGGATGATCTCGAGGCCCTGCTCGCGCAGCTCGACCAGATCATGTACGAGACGGCGGATGGTGGGTCGATGGAGTTGCCCATCCGCACCGGTCAGACTGCTGGAGCCGATCTTGACGACCAGCCGACGCACACCGCTCAGTCGTTGCTGCCGCTGCGATTCATCGGACGTGTGCATGGGTTCGTGGTCGGTCAGGCGGCGTAGGGCCGCACGACGACGCCCCGATCCGTCAGGAAGTCTTTCACCTGCGGAATGCTGTACACCTGGAAGTGAAAGATCGACGCCGCGAGGGCCGCATTCGCTTCGCCTTCGGTCAGGACCTCGAAAATGTGCTGCGTCGTGCCGGCACCGCCGGAGGCAACAATCGGCACATCGACCCGTCGTGCCACCGCTCGATTGAGCTCCAGGTCGTAGCCGTCTCGCGTGCCATCGGCATCGATGCTGTTGAGCACCAATTCTCCGGCGCCCCGATCGACGAGTTCATCGACCCATTCCAGAGCATCCAGGCCCGTCGCTTTGCGCCCGCCATTGATATGGATCTCCCAGCGGGGCGGTTCGTCAGCGGCGGTCTCCAGTCGAAGCACATCGACGGCGCCGACGATACACTGAGAGCCGAAACTCTCAGCACTCTGCGTAATAATATCGGGCGTGTGAACCGCCGCCGAGTTGATGGATACCTTGTCCGCTCCCCCCTTGAGGATTTCACGTACGTCGGCAAACGTGCGAATACCGCCGCCCACGGTGAGGGGGATGAAGACCCGCTCCGACACCTCCTGCACAAGATCCATGACGATCGCGCGACCGTCAGACGAGGCGGTGATATCGTAGAAGACGAGTTCGTCGGCCCCTTCCTGATCGTAACGCGTCGCCAATTCGACCGGGTCTCCCGCATCCTGATCGGCGGAAAACCGCACACCGCGGACATTGCGACCGTTCTTCACGTCAAGGCAGGGGATGATTCGTTTGGCGAGCACGTCAGGATGTCTCTCTTGCTCAACTTTTGTCAGTTGAGAGTGGCAAAGTTCGTCAGCAGCTTGAGGCCAATCTTCTGACTCTTCTCAGGATGAAACTGCACACCGAACACATTATCCCTGCCGGCAATGCTCGTGTACTCGATCCCGTAGTCCGTCGTCGCCAGCTGGTCATCGTCGTTCTCTGCTTGTACGTAGTAGGAGTGCACGAAGTAGAAGAAGCTGCCGTCCTCGACACCCTCAAGCAGGGGCGAAGCGGTGTGACGCGTGATCTGATTCCAGCCGATCTGTGGCACCTTTTCCGAGTTCGGAAAACGCACGCAGCGACCAGGAAGAAGACCGAGACCCGTGTGTTGTCCCATCTCTTCGGAGGATGCGAACATCAACTGCAGACCCACGCAGATCCCCAGGAAGGGACGCCCTCCTTCGACGTGATCGTCGATGCGCTGGTCCCAGCCGCCCTCACGAAGGTTGCGCATAGCATCACCAAAGGCGGCGTCGCCAGGCAGGACAAGGTGATGGGCATCGGTGAGTTCGGACGCATCGGTGATGATCTGCGCTTCGTACCCCAGATACTGAAAGGCCTTCTCCACACTGCGCAGATTGCCCATGCCATAGTCGATGACGGCGATCACGATGCGCCTTTAGCCCTAGAGTCATCGACGCGGCCGAGTTCCTGTGCCCGCTGAGTTGCGGCTTCCACGGCACGGATCAATGCGTGCCGGACACGACCGGCTTCAAGCTCGGACAGACCGGCGATGGTCGTTCCGCCGGGAGATGTCACCTGGTCACGCAGCGTTGCCGGATGTTCGCCCGTCTCAAGGACCATGCGTCCGGCGCCAGCCACAGTCTGGGCGGCCAACTGTAGGGCCGTGTCCCGCGGTAGACCTGCCTTCACGCCCCCATCGGCGAGGGCCTCTATGATGGTATAGACGTAGGCGGGACCGCTGCCGGAGAGACCAGTGACGGCATCGAGCAAACCCTCGCTGACCTCTACGCTGCTTCCGACGCGACTGAATAGATCGACCACCATCGACACCTGCTGCGGGGTGGTGTGCCGACCACTTGCCACGGCGGTGGCTCCCGCCTGCAAGCGCACGAGGGTCTGTGGCATGACCCGCACCACCGGCTGATCGGCGCCGAGCATCTGCGCGATGTGGTCTGTCGTCACACCTGCCATGATGGACACGATGAGTTGATCTGCCTTCAGGTGCGGCGCCAGAGCTCCGAGCACGCCTGCTGCACTCTGCGGCTTTACACCGATTATGACGACGTCACGATCTTCGCAGGCCAGAGACAGATCGGAGCCGGTCACGACGCCGCGAGCAGCCAGCGGCGCAAGAATGTCGGCAACCTGATCAACAGCCGTAAGGCGTTGTGGGTCGACGCCGGCATCGAGCAGTCCTTGCAATAGACTGCCACCCATATTGCCAGCACCCACGATACCGACACTGCACGGTTGGGCCGTGGTCACCGACGGATCTCCTGTTGGGGTTGCTACGAGAGGGAAAGACAAGGTGTGGTGCGGATTTCAATGATAGCCGGGACGCGAAAAACTGTCAAAAGAATCGGTGCGTGTTGAGGACGTCAGCACGGTGCACATTCGCGACGCGTTTGTAGTGCGTTTCAGGTGTGCATATGAGCCTCTGCTCTCTGAAAAACAGTCGACTTTCTTCTTGACCTTTCGAAAAAACGCTTGCTATCTTTCAAATGTCGCGGAGAAGTTTCGATCCGTTTCCTAAGAGGGAGGGAAACGGCTAAGACCCGGAGTAGTTGACGACCATTCGGGTATCGACGTGACAACGAACTTCAAATGGGAGAACATCGTCCTTGCCTGAGGCCACCGTGCCTCGACGAGTTGCCAAACGCGCACAAAGGAGAAAGCACGATGGCGAAGAAGAAGGCAGCAAAGAAAAAGGCTGCTAAGAAGACAGCCGCACCGAAGAAGAAGGCTGCCGTAAAGAAGAAGACGGCGAAAAAGGCAGCAAAGAAGACGACAGCGAAAAAGGCAGCAAAGAAGACGACGGCGAAAAAGGCAGCA
>PATE01000117.1 GCA_002712305.1 Gemmatimonadota bacterium
CGTGTGTCCTGGGCTTATCGGTTGCCCGGCGTCACACCCATCGTCAACAAGATATACCGTGTCGTCAGCAGCAGGCGACGCACCAATCGACCCTGTCTCAACTGTGGCGAGAAATGGATGCCCTCGATGAAATGGAGTCGGCGAGGACGGCGATGAGCGAGGCCGCGTCTTTTCTCCTGACCGAAACAGAAGCACGCCGCTTCTGTGACGAGTTGCTCGCACAGCTTCAGGTTCCAACTCGCGAAATCGAGGATTGCACATCGGTGATGGTCGAGGCGAGTTTGCGTGGCGTGGACAGCCATGGAATCGCGATGGTCGCAACCTTTGCCGAACGCATTCGCAGCGGTCAGATGCGACCGGGACGCACATTGTATGTACGGCGAGAGAGCCCCACGTCCATCTGGGCCGATGGCCAACAGGGGATGGGACCGCCCCTGGCGCGACAGTGCGTGCAGCTGGCTGTGGACAAGGCCCGTCAGCACGGTATGGTCGCCGTATCGCTCGTCGATGGGAACTACTTGGGAGCCCTGGCACCCTACCTCTTGCCCGTCGGCGAGGCGGGCTTCTTTGCACTGGCCGTGGCCAACTCGACGCCTCGTGTGGCGCCCCACGGAGGAACAGCTGGCCTCCACGGCACCAACCCAATCGCCTGGATCGCGCCCGTAGCAGGCGGTGAGCCCTTGTTGTTTGATGCGGCTACAGGGAATGCCGCTGCCCGCATCTCCCAGGCCGCCGACGAGGGGCGCCCTCTGGCACCCGGTGTCGCGCTCAACAGCCAGGGAGAGCCGACGACGGATCCTGCAGAAGCTGCGGCAGGCACCCTGCTCCCCGTGGGGGGCGCTCTGGGCTACGGTCTGAGTCTGCTGGTGGACGTGCTCAGTGGCGGTTTTGCCGATGCACCCATCGGAACCCAGATCCCCCCGGTGAGTGACTGGGGCTCACCCTATGGCTCGTCCTTCTTCATCTGGGTCGTCGATCCATCGCGATTCGGCGGGGCAGATGCCCTCGCTCAGCGGTGCGCAACGCTCGTCAACAGCGCTCATCAGGTGTCTCCTGCTGCCGGACACGACGCGGTTCGTGTCCCTGGCGAGCGCGCGAATGCGACACGTCGTGAGCGGGTTGTCCACGGGATTCCGGTGAATCTTCGCCACTGGGAAGCCATCCTTCGTCGCCTGGGCGATTGTGAACTCGACGTCTCCCGGTGGCTGCGCTAAGGGGCGGTTGCACCCGGTTTTCCGCTTGCTGAGGCACTACGCAAGCGGTATATTGGCGAGCCACTTACGGCATTTTTGGCCATGTCGGTTTCTCGCTTCAAGTGATGGGTTCCCATGAGCACATCTGATCGTCAAGTCGAAGGCGTCACCGTTGAGATCTTCGGTGAGCAGTATCGCATTGGGGGTGATCCCAAGCAGGTACAGCAAGTCGCCGAGTACGTCGACAAGAAGATGGAAGAGGTCGCTGGATCCCAGAAAGGGCGGATGCCGAAGGCTCAGGTCGCCATGCTCGCGGCGATGGAGATCACAGCCGAGTTGTTCCGCGTTATGTCCGAACGCAAGGCGTTTACCGATCGGGCGCACGATAGTATCGAACGCCTGACTCAGCTGGTCGAAGACCGAGGGCGTATCACCAACGAGGCCATCGCTGACGCCGACGCTCGTCTCCAGGAGCGGATCGCCGAGCGCCAGGAAGTGGTCGTTCCTGAGCGTGTGCAAGAACGCCAGCAGGTCACTTCGCCGACCACCACCTGAGTCTGCTGATGCTGCGGCGTCTGACTCTGTGGTTCCTTTCTGCCGCCCTGCTGACACTCGTGGGCGGCATGCCAAGCGTGCTCCTCAGTAGTTGCGCACCCACTCCTGCATATATCGAAGACGACTGTCACGTGTACGAAGATCTCGGTCTTCTGCGCGTCAACCCTGCTGGGGCGCTCAAACGCCACCTACGCATTCAGGCAGCCTTCAAGGTTTGCCCACCCGAGCAAGGTCTGGCCGAGATCACGCGCAAGCGCATTGAGCTGAAGCACCACGCCATCAGTCTGCTGAGTGCTCAAACGGTGGAGCAGCTCCAGCATCCTTTGCGGGCCGAGCACCTGCGTGAGAAGCTGTTGATCACGGTGAATGAACACGTGCTGAAAAAGAGCCGCGTCACGGACGTCTTCATCACAGAGATGGAGCTGGAGTAGCAAACACGAGAGGGCGAGCCGTCGCCCGTCTCTGGCTCGCCTACCCCTGCAGTCCCTTCGCAGCCAGGTCGCACAACTGCCGCGCCTGATCAGCTGAAGCGCTCTCGGCGATGATTCGCACCACCGGTTCGGTATTGGACGGACGGAGGTGGATCCAGGGGCACTTTCGTCCTCCCTCGATATACAACTTCACGCCATCCTCGACGGGATGGCGCTCGGCCCCAGGATAGTGCTCGATCAGCTGGCGAATCGCCCGTTGCAGATCGTCATCATCGACATCGCTGACTTTGCGTTTCTCAATCGTATACTGCGGCAGTCTGCCTACGATCCGAGCCAGCGGCTGGCGCGACCGAGCCATCGTCTCAAGAACGAGCGCGATGCCGAGTGCCGCATCTCGTCCCGGGTCGACCTCGGTAAGGATAACCCCACCATTGCCCTCACCGCCGATGACGGCCCCTTCGGCCACCATGGCATCCACCACGTTCACCTCTCCCACAGGAGTGAGCAGAACAGGGCAGCCATTGACCGCAGCCGCATCACTGACGATCTGCGACGTGGACAATGTGGTGACCACCGGTCCGCGTCGACGAGCGGTCACCGATTGCACGGCCAGGGCCAGGGTCAGATCCTCGCCGAGAGGTTCGCCATTCTCGCCCACCAGGGCCACGCGATCCGCATCTGGATCGATGGCGAAACCGATATTGCACTGGGCCGAGGTCACTGCGCGGCCCAGATCTACCAGATTCTCCGGGGTGGGTTCCGGATCATGGGCGAAATCACCATTCGGTTCGTCGTGGATCAGGTGTGCTTCCACACCGAGTGCTTCCAGCAACTGATGGGCGTAGAGACCACCCGTCCCATTACACGGGTCGATGGCGGCGCGCAATCGGGCACCTCGGATCAGATCGACGTCCACCGCTGCCAACAATCGGTCGAAGTAGATGTCACGCACGCGGTCGGCATCGATCGACTCGGAGCCGCCCTCCGTCGCTGAGGTGCGCTGCTGCTGTTGGTGATAGGCCTCTTCCACGAGGGCACCATCCCTCGCATTGAGAAAGATGCCATCATCGCGAATCAGCTTCAGCCCATTCCACGGCGCCGGATTGTGACTGGCCGTCAGGATCAGCGCACCTTGAGCCTGGGTTTCCAGGACCATCAGTTTGGCCACCGGTGTGGCGCACAGGCCCAGATCGATCACATGGCAACCGGCGGCCCGTAGGGCGCTGCTGACGACGTCGGCGAATTCCTCACCTGATGGTCGAGTGTCCCGGGCCAACACCACCCGCGCATGCTCAGGCAGCCAGGTAGCAAAAGCGTCGGTGAAGCGTCGCACCGTCTCGTGGGTCAGCGATGCGCCGACGATTCCACGAATGCCGGAGACGGAGACGATGAGAGGGGCGTCGCTCACGCGGGTCCTGTGCCCGTGATGGTGACGGTAGCTCCGACCCCGACGTCCAGTTCGCGCGCTGCATGGCCACCGCGAACCGAGACTTCCAGATGACCCCCACTGCCGATCAGCCCCATAGGCTGGCCTGGATCCGCATCCGTATAGGTCACCGACAGACCCGTGATCGTGGTCCGGCCAATGACGATCTGTGCTACGGCGCCCAGGGCCTGCACATCTTGTGTCGTGACGCTGGTGATGAGATTGCCGAAGTGATCTACATGCAGGACGCTGCCCACCAATTCGTTTCCCTGTCGCTGACAAGTGATCTGGGCAAGACAGATGGCATCGTCCACGACGGGGCCCACGGCACTCACGTCGAGCCCGGTGGCTAGATGAGCCGCGGCGGGTGCGAAGATATCTCGTCCGTGGAAGGTAGGACTCACCACCTTGGCTTGCAGATCGGGGTTGGTCAGCTGATGGACTCGCGCAGCCCGCTGTCGCAGGACGTGACTGAACAGACCATTGTCGGGTCCCACCCATCGGTGCCGGCCGTCATCGATGGCGATACCACGGCGTTCGCTGCCGACGCCGGGATCGACGACAGCAAGATGCACGGTGTCCGGTGGAAACCTGTCCGTGCCCTGGCGTAATGCATAACTGCCGCCAAGAATGTCCTGGGCTGGAATGTGGTGGGTCAGGTCGATGAGGCTGAGACTGGCGTCGATGGAGAGAAGGGCTCCCTTCATGGCGCCTACGTATGTGTCTCGTGTACCGAAATCAGAGGTGAGCGTAACGATGGCCACGGGCGCGTCAGCCCGTGGTGCCATCGCCGGTGTCTGTACCGCCTGTGTCACCGGTATCAGTGCCATCCGTACCACCCGTGTCCTCACCACCGGTGTCGCCTCCGCCTGTATCCCCACCTGTCGGATCCCCACCCGTGTCGAGTTCGTCAAGAGGGATGGCCAGCCTGAGATCGATGCTGATCCGTGTTGTGTCATCGGCGACGATGATGATATCCGTCTGGGTACCGGAGAGGATCAGTCGGCCATCGAGATCAAACCCCTCGATGGTGAGGGTAACCCCCGTGCTCGGCGACAGGGCCCCGATGGTCAGCAAGGCTGGCCCGAGTGGTGTGTCGTAGCTGAGCTCTTTGACGACCGTCGGTGCGTCGGGAATCTCCAACGTTGCCACGAGACTGTCCACGACGGTGGCCAGGATTTTCGGTAAGGGCACGGCGAGGGACAGAGTCGACGTCTCGCTCTGCTCTGCAGACGAGGAGGGATCGAGGGGATTGTCCCGTTCGAGTCCCGTGCATGCCCAACCGGCCACAAGGATGCCCAACAGGGCACACCTGCGCATCACGTGCACGGGGTTATGGTCTGGGAGATAGTCTGGGATCTTGTTCATAGTTGAGTTTTCGGGTTGCCGCCAAGTATACACAGGCAACAGACCCTCTACCATAGGATCGGCGCCGAGACCCCTCTGCTTGACACCCTCGTCGCCTGCTGTATCGTAGGCCGGTCTGTCTCCACTCCTTCGAATCGGTCACACCACGACGATGGCTGCACCACAACGCCGCATTGGACTCCTCCTCGCGCTCCTGCTGCAGGGGGCCTCCTGTGCACTGCTTGGACCGCGATCCCCTGGGCTCGACGGCCCACCACGGGTCACGGCCCACTTCGACAGCGAGCTCGCGAGCGCTCGACTGACGTGGAATCGCGTGCGCGGTCACGATTTCCTCCGCTATACCGTGGAACGTTTACATGTAGACGCCTTTGATCCGGCTTTCGAGGCGATCGCCGAACTGACCGATCCCAAGGACACGATCTTCGTCGACAAGGGGATCACGGCCGATCGTCACTATCAGTACCGGGTTCTGGCCTATTACGCGATCGGCAAAGAGGGAGACAAGGAAGCGCATCTGGCCAGCGAACTGGTCGAGGGCGGCATCCATCCTTTCGAGCGAGAATGGGATCTGCCCCCCGGTTTTCTGCCGACCCGCGTGCTCGTGGCAGACGATGTGATCAGCGTCCTGGGAGCTGGTGCCGGTTTCGTTGTGCGGTTTGATCGCGAGGGTCAAGAGGTCGGCCGTTGGCGATTCACATCAGGACTCAATGCCTGTCTCGAAACGGCAACCCTCGACGGCCCCTCTGCGGCTGTCGATGACGACGGCAATCTATTCGTTGTTCACAATGTGTTCGAGGAAGGCAGTACACCCCTGCCGCGATGGACGAAGTTCGATCGGCAAGGCCAACTGTTGTGGACCAAACCGCTGGAGACCGTCTTTGTTCGTCACATCGTCATCAACGACGAACGGATCTTTATCGAAAGTGTCAGTCAGCTTCAGCAGTTCGATCAGGACGGGAACTTCGTCGCGCGCTTCCCGGTGCCTCCCCTCATGGTTTCCAGTCTGCGCTGGTGGCAGGGATCGCTGGCAGCGCTCGTGGAACCTCTCGGTGTGGACAACTCTGGTTGGCTGGCACCGCGTCTAGTGACCTACGCCGGATTCGAGCGTGCGCAGACTCGCTCGGTTCTGGGTCGCGATCCCCTGTCTGAGGACGACCGTGGAGCCGGCCTTCTGCGTCGGCCGAGTGACTTCGCCGTGGACGATGCCAGCGAGCGCGTGTTCATCGTCAATGCAGGTCACGACCGGATCGAGGTGTTCCTGGACACCCGCTTTCTCACTCGTTGGGGGCAACGGGGAGCCGAAGACGGTGGACACTTCCGGTTTCGTGGAAAAGCGTGGGTCATCGATGATCTCACCTCGGGTACGCGTCATCAACGAGAGGTCGTTGCCGGTGGCATCGCCCTGGATCGAGATGGTTCGATCTACGTGGCAGATACGTTCAACAATCGCATTCAGGTGTTCGCGCCCTGAACCCACGCCTTGAGTGGGTCTATCTTACCCACGCCTTGAGCCGTGGATAGTACTTTACCGAGTCATGCACAATGTCTCTCGATACATCTTCCTGGTCCTGCTGATCACCCTCGTCCATTCACCGACCGGGGCAAAGACGCGCTACAACGTGTGGGCCAAGGAGAAGGTCCGGTATCACCATGAGCGAGTGCAGAAGGACCCGTACAATGCGGAACTGCGGGTTCTGTTGGGCAACGCTTACTTCGCTGATGGGGATTACATTCGAGCCTCTGCAGAGATGGGGCATGCCATCGAGCTCGATAGTCTGTATGCGGAGGCGTACTGCAATCTGGGCATAGTCCTCCAAGCGCAGTCCCGACGTACCGAGGCGGAAAGGGCGTATCGGCGGGCCCTCGATCTCGACTCCTCCCTGGTCGAAGCCATGGCAGGATTGGGAACCCTGCTCTGTAGAAGCTTGCGACACGGCGAGGGCATCGACTATCTGGCCAAGACCATCGAACTGGACGGGCGCCGAGACGACGCCCGGTTCAATCTTGGTGTCGCCTATCACCGGGTCGGTGACTATCGCCGCGCCGTAGCACAACTCGAGATCCTTCGTGAGCGTCATTTCGAGTTTCCCGGATCAGCGCGTGCTCTAAGTCAGGCCTACTTCGCCAGGGGGCTTGTACTGTTCGACGCGGAACTCATCAAGCAGGCGCTCACTTTCTTCGACAAGTCATCTGATCTGCGCGAACACGCCGACGTCCGCTACGCCATGGGATTGGCGCATCTGAAACAGGAAGACCTGGTAGCGGCAGAGTACTCATTTGCACGGGCCATCGAACTGGAACCAGACCACGTGCCGGCCCTGCACAATCTCGCCGTTGTGTATGAGCAAACCGATCGACCGCACATGGCGACACCTCTGCTGAATCAGGTAGTCCAACTTACACCTCATCTGGCCACGATCGATGCGGCACGCAATGCCACCTACGACGAAACCGTCCTGATGGAGTAGGATCCATCGTCCTGATGGAGTACGGCTCGAGTCGCCGCAAGCGACTGGGGCACAAGGGGCCAGACGCGTTGCCCTGCGCGTTGACTTTCACTATACGTCCGCCTACATTTTGAGGCTAACCAGACGGCGGTTCGACACGATCGTTTGGCACCAAAATCCCCTTCTGAGATCCCAGTCTGGGGATATCAATCCTTACTGCAAGGGAAGTATGGCTAAGGAAGAGTCCATTGAAGTACAGGCGGTCGTGAAGGAGGCGTTGCCCAACGGCTTCTTCAAGGTCGAAATGGAGAACGGACACGAGGTCTTGGCTCATATCTCCGGCAAGATGCGCAAATACTACATTCGCGTATTGCCGGGTGATCAGGTTACCGTGGCGTTATCTCCTTACGATCTGACGCGCGGACGCATTACGTTCCGCAACCGCTGAGACAAGAACTGAGCACGGCCGGCCCAAAGGGCCGGCCACGATGGTGCTCGCTACGATTTTCGGTGCGTGGTCGGGGTCCCGCCCGCACTTCGGTGTGTTACGAGTTTCCTGACTGTTTCTGGCGCGACCCGCGCCGCCTCCTCCACTCTCATCTGGCTGACGAACCATGGGGCAGAAGCGTTCATGGCCCTTTGCCGAAGCGACGCAGATTCAGCAGCGTCGTTCACGGCCGGGCGCTAACGACAAACCCGTCCTGTTTCAGACGGGCTACGGTCCCAGTGGTTTGCCGCACATCGGCACCTTCGCTGAGGTCGCGCGGTCGAGCTTTGTACGCACCGCCTACGAAAAGCTGACGGGCGAAGAGACACGCCTCCAAGCCTTCTCCGATGACATGGACGGCCTGGTCAAAATACCGGGGAATATCCCCAATGGGGAGCAGGCTCTCCGGCCCCATCTGGGCAAGCCCCTCAGTGTCATTCCCGATCCCTTCGGATGTTGCGACAGCTTCTCGGGTCACAACAACAACAAGCTGCAGCAGTTCCTCGATGCGTATGGCTTTGACTACGAGTTCAAGAGTTCACGTCAGGCCTATGAGGACAGTGAGTTCGACGAAGGACTCGTCGTGTTGCTGCAAAAGGTCGAGGAGGTTCTCCAGGTCATTCTGCCGACGCTGCGTGAAGAGAATCGCGACGGCTGGTCACCTTTCTTTCCAATCTGCCCCGAGTGCGGATCCGTCTATGCCACGAGAGTAACCGGATACCATCCTGAGCGGGAGAGTCTGTCCTTCACCTGCGACCGGCAAGGCGATGGTTTCGGAGGCTGTGGGGCCGAGGGCGAGCTGTCAATCCGCGGTGGCAATGTGAAGGTGGGCTGGAAGGTCGACTGGGCGCTTCGATGGTTTACGTATGATGTGGACTACGAGATGTCGGGGAAGGATCTGATCGACTCCGTCAAGCTGTCGAGTCGTATCGTCCGAGTCATGGGCAAGCAGCCTCCGGCAACGATGATCTACGAGTTGTTCCTCGATGAAGAGGGCAAGAAGATCTCCAAGAGTGTCGGCAAGGGGTTGAGTGTCGATCACTGGGTCGACTTCGCACCGATCGAGTCGCTGCTCTACTACATCCTGCAGAATCCGCAGCGTGCAAAACGTCTCTACTGGGATGTCGTGCCCAAAGCCGTCGACGACTACCTAGAGGCGCTGCGACAATGGCCAGATGTGGAGGAAGAGAAGCGTGAAGACACCGATGTATGGCACATCTATGCAGGTGGCAAGGACGTGCCGACGTACGATGCGAGTGTCAACTTCACCGTCGTCAACAATCTGATTTCCGCACTGGGAACCGACGATGCCGGCGTGCTGAGAGATTTCCTGCTGCGATATGATCAAGAGGTGAGCAAATACCCGGATGTCCTCGACGATCTTGTGCAAAAGGGCCTGACCTACTATCGGGAGCAGGTGCTGCCCCACAAGGTGTATCGCGATCCGAGCGAGGCTGAACGGGGAATGTTTCAGCAGATCTGTGACCGGCTCGACGCCAGTCAGATCGATGGGGACGACGCCGAGAAGCAACTACAGGGGATTCCCTTCGATGTGGCGCGTGAAGTGGGCGTCGAACCGCGGGAGTTGTTCACCAGTTTCTACGAGGTCGTGCTCGGTCAGGAACAGGGACCACGATTCGGCACCATGGTGCTGCTCGTCGGCAAGGAGCGGGTGCTGGAAATGCTGCGTGACAAGGTCGGATGATCGACTGACAACTCACCGGTGAATGAGAAACGGCCCGACAAGACTTCTGTCGGGCCGTTTTTTTTCTCGAAGCGGGCTGTGAGTCGGACTAGGAGTCGTCGTTCTCTTGAGCCCTGAGCCAGATCTCGTATTCCTTCTGCCCCTCAGCGTTGAGGGGATAATACTTCTCGATGTCGCCCGTTTCTTCCAGCTTCTGCCGTTCGAAGGTTTCACGGCCTTCGCGTGTGCCGCAATACTCGATCACCTGGTCAGCAAGTTTGGGTGGCACGACGACGACGCCGTCATCGTCACCGACGATGATATCTCCGGGAAACACAAGAGCACCCCCACAGGCGACGGGCACGTTGTAATCCCACGGATACATTTCGAAGTGACCAGCGTTGTGAGGCGTACCGCCGCGCAGGAAGAGGGGCAGTCCGATCTCTCGCGCCAGGGGCAGGTCGCGCACGCAGCCATCAACGACGAGGCCTCGGGCGCCTTTGGCGTGGATGGCGGTCATGAGCATTTCGCCGAGGCAACCTGTCTGCATGTTGCCTCTCGCGTCTACGACAAGTACATCGCCGTCCTGGACGGCGATCACTGCCGACCAGAGAGCAGATCGTTTTTCCTGACTCTCCTCGGCGTGGCCTTCGACGATGTCTTCCCGCTTGGGCATGAAGCTCAGCGTGACCGCTGTACCCACCGTCTTGCGTCCCATCGTGAAAGGCACGGGGCCACAGGCATAGGCTCGAAGGACGCCACAGACTTCTCGCAAGGCTGAGCTGATCGTCGCCGTACCGAATTCCTGGAAGGCTGTCAGGGTGTCAGGATCGGGTCGGTCGAACTGGGCCGGAGCCATTGGCTCTCCTCACGTCGCAGTGGGCAAGGTATCGTTCACCGTCGTGCGCACGATCCACAACACTCACAAAGTGGCCAGGGCTTCGTCGAGAATCTGCTTCAGGCGTGCCGTCTCTGTTTTGAAGTCCCAGCCCGCCTCGAGCAGGGGTTCCTGGGTCACGAATTCGACACAGACCACGCCCTCGTAGTCGTCGGCATCGAGCTTCCGCATCAGACGAGGAAAGTCGATCACTCCTTCGTCGGGTCGGGCCTGGAAAGACTCGGGAGAGGACTGCTTGGCGTGGAAGTGGCGCGCATGGGGATGGAGGGGCTCGATTTGTTCAGGCCCCAGACCCAACTGTACCTGATGCGCATAGTCGACGGTCAATCCGAGGCCTGGCACCGCGTCGATGAGGCGGATCGCGTCGGCGGGCTGTTCAGCGATCGAACCGATACAGGGCTCAACATTGCACTGCAGCTCTCGCTGCTGCGCCACATCGACCATGAAGCGAAGCTCTTCTACGGAAAGATCGAAAGCTTCCTGCGCCGACTGCCCCTCTTCCTCGTGCACATGACCGGGAATCATCATCACACTCTCAAATCCCGACTTCTGCGCAAAGTGGGTGATCCCCTCAAACATGCCGCGGGTCCATTCTCGAATCTGCGCAGCCGGATGATTGATGGGATGTCCAAAATGCATGATGAACAACTCGGACACGGCCAACTGATGGGCATCGAGCACGCGACGCAGGCGATCCGCCTGCCCGTCGGGGTCGTCCACCGCTTCCTGGGGCAGGATCTGATGATAGTTGGACCATCCAGCGCCGACGTCGACCAGATCGAAGCCGAGTTCGTCGACAACGATGGTAGCTTGCTCGATCGTCAGATCACCAAAGCTGAAGGTGGCACCGGCTATTCGAATCAAGAGGGAACCTAACAGTCGAGAGTGTGTGAACGTTCCCAGTCGGACAGGTCGGTGGCATAGTCATTCCACTCGGCCGTCTTGAGCTTCACATAGGCGTCCATCGTTTCGGAGCCAAAACCTTCGGAGAAGGTCTTGTTGCTCTTCAGTTCACGGATCGCATCGAGAAGATTCAAGGGAAGCTTCTTCGCACGTTTCGCCTTTTCGGGCTCGGCATACACGTTGATATCGAGACGTTTCCCCGGGTCTCGTTCCTTGTCGATTCCATCCAGACCAGCCACAGCGATCGCTGTGGGTAGCAGATAGGGGTTGGTCGACCCGTCGGCCAAGCGCAGTTCTATCCGCCCGGCATCAGGAATGCGCACCATGTGGGTGCGATTGTTGCCGCCATAGGTGACGATGTTCGGAGACCACGTGGCACCCGAGTTGGTGACGGGCGCATTGATGCGCTTGTAGGAGTTCACCGTGGGGTTCGTGATGGCGCACATGGAGGTTGCGTGCTCCATGATTCCACCGAGGAAGTTGTATCCCAGCTTCGACACACCCAGTTCGCCGTCTGCATCGGCGAACAGATTCGTTTCGCCATCGGCCGACCAGAGACTGACGTGGGTGTGACACCCATTACCGGTTAGTTCGGCGAAGGGCTTGGGCATAAACGTCGCCCGAATGCCGTGGCTCTCGGCGATGGACTTCACCATGTATTTGAAGAACGCGTGACGGTCGGCAGTGACGAGGGCATCGGCGTAGTTCCAGTTCATTTCAAACTGGCCGTTGGCATCTTCGTGGTCGTTTTGATAAGGCCCCCAACCGAGGGACAACATGGCGTCGCAGATCTCGCTGATGACATCGTATCTGCGCATCAGGGCAGCCACGTCGTAGCAGGGCTTGCTCTGTGTGTCAGACGGATCGGCAAGTCCCTCACCGTCAGCGGAGATCAGGAAATACTCGCACTCAACACCGTGTTTGAGGCGGTATCCCTTCTCCGAGGCTCTCCTCAGCACCCGCTTGAGCGCGTTTCGCGGTGCATGATCGACTTCCTTGCCATCCATGTAGAGATCGGCGGCCAGCCAACCCACATTCGGCTTCCACGGCAGTTGAATGAGACTCGAGGGGTCGGGAATGGCGAACATGTCGCTGTCGGCAGGCGTCATATCGAGCCACGCCGCAAATCCTGCGAATCCGGCACCTTCTTCGGCCATGTCGGCGATGGCGGAGGCGGGAACCAGCTTCGCTCGCATCACGCCGAACAAGTCGACGAAGGAGATGAGGAAGTATTCGATTCCCTTATCGCGTGCTTCCTTTGCCAGATCGATCGTCATCTACATCCTCCAGGGATGGTTCAGTCCAGGGTCGGTCCAGACCCGGGCCGGTCTCGGTTTTCGTTGCCCGGAATCCAGGTGGTACCTGCCAGCGGGACCCTCGCCATGGCCGCCGCTTCGACGGTCAGGGCGACGAGATCCTCCGGCTCGAGGCTCAAAACGTTGCTCTTTCCGTTTGCTCGCGCAAGCGTCTGCAGTTCCATCGTCAGCACGGCCAGATAGTTGGCCAGGCGTCGCCCGCCCCTGATCGGGTCGAGGCGCTGGGCCAACTCGGGCCGCTGCGTGGTGATTCCCGCCGGATCATTGCCCTCATGCCAATCGTCGTAGGCGCCGGCGGTGGTGTCCATCTTCTGATATTCCTCTTCGAGGGCAGGATCATTGTCGCCCAGGGCGACGAGGGCAGCGGTCCCAATCGACACGGCATCTGCTCCCAGGGCGAGAGCTTTCGCCACATCTGCCCCTGAACGGATCCCGCCAGAGATGACCAACTGCACCTTCCGGTGCATATCCAGCTCCTGGAGGGCACGCACCGCCTCTGGTATGGCGGCCAGCGTGGGGATTCCCACATGCTCGATGAAGACCTCCTGTGTCGCCGCCGTGCCGCCCTGCATGCCGTCGACGACGACCACATCTGCACCTGCTTTGACACTCAGCGCCGTGTCATAGTAAGGGCGAGCGGCGCCGATTTTGACGTAGATCGGCTTCTCCCACGATGTGATCTCACGCAGTTCCTGAATCTTGATGGCCAGATCATCGGGGCCGGTCCAGTCCGGATGTCGGCAAGCGGACCGCTGGTCGATGCCCTCAGGCAGTGTGCGCATCTCGGCAACACGTTCGGTGATCTTCTGTCCCAGAAGCATACCGCCGCCACCGGGCTTGGCGCCCTGGCCGACGACGACTTCGACAGCGTCTGCCCTGCGCAGGTCGTCTGGATTCATCCCGTACCGAGAAGGCAGCACCTGATAGACGAGTTTGTCTGAGTGGCCGCGCTCCTCCTCGGTCATGCCGCCATCGCCAGTGGTCGTGGAGGTGCCCATGGCCGAAGCACCACGACCCAATGCCTCCTTCGCCTGTGCCGACAGCGAGCCAAAGCTCATCCCTGCGATGGTGATGGGGATCTTCAGTTCGATCGGTTTGGTGGCGAATCGAGTGCCCAGTGTGACCGCTGTATCGCAGCGTTCGCGATATCCTTCGAGAGGGTAGCGTGACATGGAGGCGCCGAGAAAAACGAGATCATCAAAGTGGGGGACCCGGCGCTTGGTCCCTCCTCCGCGGATATCGTAGATCCCCGTCGCTGCGGCCCGGCGGATCTCCGAAAGGGTGTAGTCGTCGAAGGTGGCCGACTTGCGGGGTACCGTAGGTGGGATGTGATGTTCGTCCGCTTGATCTGCCATCAGTATTCATCCATGTGGTCGATGGAGAAGTGGTAGAGCCGCCGTGCAGATCCAAAACGGGTGAAGTCCTTCGGGTTCGCATCGAGATTCGCGCGCTTCAGAAGCTGATCGATCGTTGCCAGGTGATCGGTCTCCATCGGCTTTTCGATGCAGTCCGCGCCCAGGCCAGCCACCGCTCCACGCACGTAGATTTCTGCTTCGTAGATCGAGTCTCCCAGATCTGTGCCCGCGTCGCCGAGCACGACCAGGTGCCCCGCCTGGGCCATGAAGGCAGACATGTGGCCCACATCGCCACCGACGACGATGTCCACCCCTTTCATCGAAATCCCGGCCCGCGCCGATGCCGATCCTTCGACAACGACGAGTCCACCGTGCCCACTGGCGGCAAGAGACTGGCTCACATCGCCACGAACGTGGACCTCGCCAGACATGATATTCTCTGCGCAGCCGGTGCCGGCATTCCCGGTGACTGTCACGCTGGCGTGTTTGTTCATGCCGGCGCAGTAGTAGCCGGCGTGGCCCTCCACGGTGACTGAAATCTCCGCATTGAGTCCACACGCCAGGGCATGGGCGCCACCTGGGTTCAGCAGATGAAAGGTGTCCTGCGACACCTGATGCAGCGCGGCATTGACGTCGCGCACGCTGAGGGTGGTCAGATCCAACTGCGTCATGCTGCGTGACTCCACGCATAGACCGTCGCCGGCTTTGGTTCCCAGATATCGGCGTGCGTGACGCCGGGCAACTGAGCAATGGCTCGGAACTCGGAAGACATGGCGACCCAGTCTTCGGTTTCGGCGATCACGGCAGGTTTGCAGGCGATGGGATCGCGGACGACGGCAAAACCATCTCGAGTACCGATGGCGAGGGTATAGAACCCATCGAGATCCCGCAGCGCATGTTCGATCGCCCCTTCGAGGGGATCGCCCTGACGCATGCGCCAGGCCAGATAACCGGCTGCCACTTCGGAGTCATTCTCGGTCTGAAAGGTCTCCCCATTGCGACGAAGTGTCTCACGCAGGCGATTGTGATTAGAGAGCGACCCGTTGTGCACGAGACACGTATCGGCACCCGTGGAGAAAGGATGAGATCCGGCAATCACCACGGCCGATTCGGTGGCCATGCGTGTATGGGCGATCGCATGTCGACCTGCACGCTCGGCAAGACCGAATCGACTCGTCATCGCATCGGGGTCACCGATACCCTTGAACAGCTCGATGGCGTGACCTACGGAAAGCACAGTCACGTCAGGTGCAATCTCGATGATGCGATTGCGTGCCCGTGCACCATCTCCCTGGGTGTGGAGAATCGCGTGATCTTCTATCTCCACAACCTCGACGGCATCATCGATGGTCTGTGCAATGTCGGCACTGAGGGCAGCCCAGTCGGTGTCACCGGTCAGTGACAGGCAGCTGATCTTCGTGGCCGCCGCGGGGGCCTCGTAGATGGCAAAACCCGCCGAGTCAGGGCCACGATCCACCATCTCGTGCACCATGAGCGTGGTGAGGGTGCCCAGCTCTGGTTGCAGAGCTTCGTTCTTTAGGAACAGTCCAACAATGCCGCACATCGAATCAGTCCACCCTCACGGTTTCGTTGTCTCCGTCAACATCCCCAGGCCCTGGGCGCCGATCGGTTCGACCCCCAATTCCTGTCCCGCCTCCATCAGCGTGTCCCACACGTAGGCACCCAGTGCGCGTCCTCCGACCAATCGATAGGCGGGTAGTTCACCCAGATCCGAACGAATCACCAACTGGGCTGTCTTCGCGACGCTCGTCTGCATGGCTGTCCCCGACGGGAAGGCCCTCGAATCAACATCGAGGCCGCAGACCTTGCTCAGCAGTACGGGCGCCGCAGGACCCACGACGCGCAACTCAAATCGTCCATGCGTGACATCGGTCACAGTAGTATCCGAGTCGCCGACGGACTGAGTCAGCACCTCGAGGACCTGGGTCTGCCCATCCATTTCGCAACCCACGTGGCACAGATCAGGTCGCAGCAGCACGCCCTCAACCTGGAGTATGCGATCGGCGTCTTCTCTGTCGGCCACCCTCGCCTCGCAGACGACGCCGGTGCCTGTCACGGCGACGCCGATCGCATCACTTGCCTGCTGCTGAGCACCATCGCCCTGCAGGCGGAACTTGCCACGCGGCGTATCATCGCCGATGACGACGGCACGGCGAGCGATGCGCATCTCTGCGTCGTGGCCCGCGAAGGAATCCGGCACACGCCATCCGTGACCGGCTTCGACGATGGTCGCCCCCAATCTTGTCCAGCACGCTTCCAGCGGCGAGGTGAGGAAAGGAGTCGTCGTCAACTTCGTAACCTTTCGCCCTGCGGGTCATAGAAGGGGCCGTGATGCACGTGAGCGAGCTCAAGCTGGCCTTCAACGTGTATATGGAAAGGTGTATCCTGCTGTTCGGCCAATTCTGTCGGCAGCCAGCAAAGCCCGATCGTTTCCTGCAGGGTCGGTGAGTATCTGCACGAACTGATCCACCCGATGATCTCGGGTGCACCACGGTCTGCAGGCCTCACGACCTGCAAGCCCTCGACAAGGGCATCGGCCCTGCGCCTTGTGCGGAATCCGACGAGACGTTGCCGGGGTCCCTCCTCGGAGATCCGGGTGAGCGCCCGGCGTCCCAGAAAATCCTCATCCTTGTCCAGGCGGACTGCCCAGGGCGCATCGGCGGCGAGGGGATCGGTCAAGGCGTCGGTGTCCTGGCCGACGATGAAGTGTCCCTTCTCCAGCCGCAGGACTCGCTGCGCCTCGACGCCGAAGGGAAGAAGACCGTGGGGGATGCCTGCCTCGATCAAGGTTTCCCAGAGGTATCGGGCATATCCTGCGGGACAGTGGATCTCATACCCCAGTTCTCCCGTGAACCCAATGCGCAGCAGAAGACAGGGCACACCGGCAACCTTTGCTCGGCGGGCGCGCATGTAGGGGAACTTGCCATGGCTCAAGTCACGGGACGTCAGGGGCTGCAGGATCTGTCGCGACAGGGGGCCGGCCAAGTTGAAGGCCGCGTGCGTTTCCGTCATGTCCGTGATATGGACACCATCACCCCATCCGGACTGGCGCCACCATTCCATCCACTCCACCGCACCGCTTGCACCGGTAGACGTGGTCGACACATACCATTCGTGATCACTTATCCTAGCGCAGACACCGTCGTCAAGAATAATGCCTTCGTCATTGCACATGATGCCATAACGAACGCGACCACGGCGCAGGTCTTTCCATGGATTCACATACAGACGTTCGAGCAACGTCGCCACGCCGGGGCCCGTGAGTTTGAGCTTGCCGAGTGGGCTGACATCGATGAGCCCCGCCGCTTCGCGCACGGCGCGCACTTCGTCTTCCGGTGTCCCATAGTGCTCGGGGCGCATCCATGGGCCGGCCACCATCAAACGCGCCTCGTGGCCGACGTGCCAGTCGTGGATCGCAGAGAGTTGGACAGGTTCCATCTTCTGGCCAGCGAGTGCACCCAACGACACGGGGGTCACGGGAGGGCGACCGGTGGTGCGCCCTGTTTCCTGCACGCTTTGGCCCGTGTTCTGAGCGCAGAGCCGGATGCTGTTGAGTCCGCACATCCGACCCTGGCAGGGTCCCATACCGACGGTGCTGTATCGCTTCAGCAATTCGATCCGGTCATATCCCTCGGCTACGGCTGTTTCGATATCCGTGTCGGTCACGTCTTCGCAAAAACACACGAATCGTTTGTCACCGGCTGACCCCGGGGAGACGACGATCTGTGACGAACGCGGGATCGGCGTTGTGCCTGTTGTTGAATCGTGGCTGGGACCTCCCGCCGCCGCGGCTGTTCCTGCTGCCGATCCCTGAATCCACTCCTGCTCTGCCGTGCAAGGCCCAGCGACCCGACCCGCCAGAAAGATCCCCTCTGGCAGGTCTTCCAACGTCATCTCGGCCAGCGTCTCGTCGTAGTGACTACGGGCGCCTGCCATGGTCGCCAATTCAGCCGAAGGGATCCACGACGTACTCAGGGCGACGAAATCGCAACGGATGGTCTGTTTAGCGGCCGTGCCGTCCACGGGGACGAGGTCGACCTCATCCACACCTCGTGCGCCCCGCGCGGCGCTGATCGTGTAGCCCTGATGGATGACCACACCCGCCGTCGTCAGGGTCTCGTGTTGTTCTGGCGGACCGGGCTCAGGACGCTCGTCGGCGATGGCGACGATGTCGACACCCGCCTCGATCAGATCGACGGCCACCGCCCATCCCGCGTCGCTGGCGGTGACGATGACTCCTCTCTGTCCGGGAATCACGCCATGCAGGTGCAGGAGTCGTTGGGCGGCCGAAGCGAGCAGGACACCCGGCCGGTCGTTGCCGGCGAAGATCGGCGGCGCTTCGAACGCGCCACTGGCCACAACGACAGCACCGGCTCGGATCTTGTACAGACGGTTACCCCTCACCGCCGACAACCAGTGGTCCTGATACCAGCCGACAACGGACGTCCTGGTCAGGATCGTGGCTCCCGCCTGATCCAACGCCTTTCGACACTGGGCGATTCGTTCGGTCACCGTCTCGTCAGGGCGATCGAAGCGAAGGTGACCGCCCACGTCGGCATTTTCATCGATCAACAAGACTCGCGAACCGTGATCCGCCGCCGCCACAGCGGCGCTCAACCCCGCCGGCCCACCGCCAACGACGACAACATCGGCGTGGAGATACTGTTTGTCGTAACTGCCTTCAGGGGTCTGCGGATCGATGACACCGAGGCCTGCCGCGTTGCGTAACAGATGTTCGAAGGCTGGCCAAAGGAATCGTGGTCGATGGAAGATCTTGTAGTAGAAGCCGACGGGGAGGAAGCGGGACACAGACTCTGTGAGCTGCATCAAATCATTGTCGAGAGAAGGCCAGGCGTTCTGAGATCGAATGTCCATCCCCTGCTCAAGCGGGCGCGTGCAGGAGCGCACACTCGGCTCGTCACCGATCTGCACCAGGCAATTGGGACAGTGTCCGGCGCCGCACAACAGACCTCGTGGTCGATGGTACTTGAAGGATCGACTCAGAATGCCTACGCCCGCGGCTGTGAGCGCCGACGCAATCGTGTCGCCTGCGTATCCGGTATACGAACGTCCATCGAACTGGAAGGAGAGCGGTTCGGCCCGGTCGACAACCTGCCCCGGACGTGCTTCGATGCGGCGACCTTTCACGTCGTCTCCTGTCGGGCGTCGTCGTCCATGTCGACAGTCCACTGCCAGCTTCTGGTCACCTGATTGGTGCGTCGATCCCGCTCGACGAGGAACCACATTCCGCACCCGGATCGATGGTACCACCACTCAGTCTGCACACCCATCGAGTTCTGCCGCAGATAGAGATATCGAGTCCATTCGTTGTCCGTGGCCGACGACGACGGTGCCGGCCGAGGGTTGTATTCCCCGCCATAGCGGAACTCGGCGGCATTGCGAGGGCCACAGCTGGGGCATTCGAGACGCAGCATCAGTGGCCCACCGACGCGGCGCCTTTTTCGCCAACCTGGTCGAATTCGGCAAAACGGGACAACCGAAAGGGTCGTAGCAGATCCGGTGTGCGACGCGTGGCGATGAGCTCCGCCATCGTCTTTCCACAGATGGGCGAGGCCTTGAATCCGTAGGTACCCCATCCGGCGTCGATGAGAAAGTTCTCCACCGGAGTGATTCCCATGAGAGGAGAGAAGTCTGGTGGCATCTCACAGAGTCCGGCCCACTGACGCAGAATTCGCGCCTTGGACAGGAAGGGGAACAGCTCCAGGACATGCCCGGAGAGTCCCTCCAGGAAATCGAGAGATCCAGCCATCGAGTACGAGGTGAATGGGTCGACGCTGGCACCCATCACCAGTTCGCCACGATCGGATTGACTGACATACACATGCAGACTACCGGAGACCACCACCACGTCGAGGAAGGGCTTCAGCGGTTCCGTCACACAGGCCTGCAAGGGGAAGGTGTCGAGGGGCAACTCCAAGCCGGCCATAGAGGCCACATTCGACGCCCAACCGGCTGTGGCAGACAGGACGAGTCCGGCCGACACGTTGCCACGCAATGTCTGCACACCGGTGACTGCACCATTGCTGAGGTTGAGCCCCGTCACCTCCGTG
The DNA here is from genome assembly GCA_002712305.1 of Gemmatimonadota bacterium. Taxonomy (GTDB): domain Bacteria; phylum Latescibacterota; class UBA2968; order UBA8231; family UBA8231; genus UBA12574. The sequence goes on from PATE01000117.1 coordinate 20,156, forward strand.
TACTGGTGAATGTCTACACCCGCCTGGTCCGCTCCGCGGGCATACCCCCAAACGACCGCATCGTGACGAATGATGCCACCCGGTGGGTGATAGAGGGCAGCCAGAATCGGAAAGCGGGGATGATCGCTCACGTCGAGCTGAGGGCAGATTCGAGACAGTTCATCCGGGTACACGAGGCGTGAATCAACCCCTTCAAGCCGGTTGACTTCGGCACGGCGTCGCATGGTTCGGACCGAGCCATCGTTGTGTGCCAGCGTGAGGTGTCCCCGCTGGCTGAACATGACGTTGAAGTCGAGGTCTTTCGCCAACCCCTCGTAGAGCTTGACGCTGGCATCGTAGAAACGGACACCCTCCGGTGTGAGATAGTTCGACCGGATGATGGCTGTATTGCGCCCGGAGCCACCGGCCCCGATGTAACTCTTGTCGATGACGGCCACGTCCGTGATGCCGTGATCCTTCGCCAGATAGTAGGCGCAGGCCAGCCCATGGGCGCCGCCACCGATGATGACGACGTCATAGTGGTCCTTCAGCGGCCGGTCGTGCCACATCCTTGATGGTCGAC
>PATE01000118.1 GCA_002712305.1 Gemmatimonadota bacterium
ACGCCGTATAACAAAGACGCCCCAAGACAGGTGACCAAGGGAAAATACTTCGCGCGTCGGGGATACGTCTGCGTCATACAGGACGTTCGCGGAAGGTTCGAGTCCGAGGGCGAGTTCTATGCCTTCGCCAAGGAAGCGCCGGATGGCTACGACACGGTAGAGTGGCTTGGGACGCAAGCCTGGAGTACCGGCAAGGTGGGGACGATGGGAGACTCCTACGCAGGCAGTGACCAGTCCGCGCTCGCCACGCTGAACCCACCTCACCTGTGTACGATGATCGTAGCGGTCGGGGCATCCAACTACTATCACAGCTCCATGCGCCAGAACGGGACGCTTGAGCAGCGGTTTCTCATCTATGCGTTTCGCATGGCGTCCACGAGCCGCGAGGCCAACGCGGACCCCGCGCTCAAGGCTGCCATCACCCGCGCTTTTACCGAGGACATTCCCGGTTTGGTAAACCAGTTCCCGCTGCGAGAGGGTGCGACCGTATTGAGCAGGCTCCCTTCCTACGAGCGGTGGGCGATCGACGTACTCACGTATGGTGAGTACTCTGACTATTGGAAACAGCGTGGATACGCGATCGATGAGTACTACGAAGAGCACGCGGATGTACCAACCCTCTATTGGGGCGGTTGGTACGACTCCTACGCTCGCAACACAACAGCCAGCTACACCAAGCTAAGCAAGATGAAGCAATCACCTCAGTACTTGCTGATGGGACCGTGGACACATGGGCAGTACGAAGTCACGTTCGCGGGAGACATCGACTTCGGAAGCGACGCGCATTTCAACTACCTGGACACGAAACTGATGTGGTTCGACCACCACCTGAAAGGGCTGAATACGCAGGTCGTCGATTGGGATCCGGTGAGGTTCTTCACGATGGGCACGGGAGACGGAAAGCGAACGATTCTGGGGTCGCCCGGTCTCAACGCCGACTACCCGGGGCTGATCAATCACGGCGGATACTGGAGGTCGGCCCCCGATTGGCCCCTACCGGAATCGCAGTTCGTTCCGCACTACCTGCACGGGGACGGCTCGCTTTCCCGCGAGATGCCGGTAGGCGGCCCGAATCCGGCGAGCCAGTACACATTCGATCCTAAGAACCCTGTACCGACGATAGGAGGGGGTATCTCGGCTGCAGAGTCCGTGATGAGGGCTGGGGCGTTCGATCAGCGCGGTAGACCCGACTTCTTTGGATGCGACGACAACCTTCCACTCAATCAGAGGTCGGACGTGCTGTCGTTCCAGACTACCGTTCTGGAATCCGACGTTGAGGTGACCGGGCCGATTGAGATGCACCTGTGGGCTTCGTCTTCGGCGGTGGATACAGACTTCACGGCCAAGCTGATCGACGTTTACCCCCCGTCGAACGACGATCCCGAAGGCCTGGCGATCAACATCACGGATTCCATCATCAGAGCCCGCTACCGCAACGGGTTTGAGCAGCCGGAGTTCATGACGCCAGGAGAGCCGTACGAGTTCGTGTTTCAGCTCTACCCGACCTCAAATGTGTTTCAAATTGGCCATCGAATTCGTCTTGACATCAGCAGCAGCAACTGGCCGCGATTTGACGTCAACCCAAATACGGGTGGGACGCTTGGGCTTGAGCGACGCTACGAGCTGGCGCACCAGACGGTCTATCACGACGCCGATTGTGCTTCGCACATCATGTTGCCGGTTCAGAAAGGGTAGTATTGTAACCTGAAGCCAACCAGACCACCGTCCGTGGAAGGGATGCGCCATGCCAATCACGTGGGAGCTGCGGGACGAGGACCGGGAGTTGTTCGCCAACGAGTTGGACGATTTCGTACCGGACCGCGTCTACGACGCCCACGCACACCTGTACAGGGAGTTGTCCTGGCTGGGCGAGGCTCCGGCGCACGTGAGCGCGGGACCTTCAGACGTCTCGCTCGAGACGTACCGGGAACAGATGGACTGGATCGTCCCGGGTCGAGAGGTGCATGGGCTGCACTTCCCCTTCCCGCCCGGGGACGGGAACATGGACAACGACGCGGCCAACGAGTGGGTGAGCGAGCAAGTCCGCAAGGATCCTCTCGCCCGAGGCCAGTTTCTGGTGCGTCCCACCGACGACCCCGAGTGGGTACGCGACGAAGTACGGCGGCTCGGTCTGCGAGGGTTGAAGCCCTTCGCCAGCTACTCCGGCGTGGAGCCCGTGGGAGAGGCACAACTGCCGTCCTACCTGCCGGAGTCGCTGGTGGCGGTGGCCAACGACGAAGAGTGGAGCATTACCATCCACCTGGTTCGGCCAAGGGGTGTCGCCGACCCGTCGAATGTCCACTGGCTGCGCACCTATTGCGAGAGGTACCCCAGGGCGAACCTCATTCTCGATCACTCCGCAAGGGGCTTCAACCCGTATCATGCCATCGAGGGACTGCAGCAGCTCACTGGCTACTCGAATCTGTGGATCGACACGTCCGTTGCCTGCCCGCCACTGGCCACGATCGCGGCGCTGCGGTGTCTTGGTCCGCGACGAGTACTCTACGGCTCCGACTTCTTCTGCTCGCACATTCGCGGCACCAACGTCGGCCTCAACGACGGTTTCGCCTGGCTCGACGAGGACCTGTCCGTGTGGGAGGGGAACCCGTGGATCCCCACCATGCGTCCGGTGCTGGTCGGCCTCGAGAACCTCAGAGCGGTGAAGGCGGCCTTCTGGGCGCTCCGGATGAGTGACAGCGAGATCGAGAGGTATTTCTGGGGGAACGCAGCGGAGTTGTTGAGACTATGAGAGGGTACGAGGTCGCGGAGGGAACGCGCCCGAAGGGCGACTACCGCGCCGCCGTCGTCGGCTGCGGCCGCATGGGCAGCACGATCGACGACGAGCATATCGGCATGCCCCACTACCCCTGGCCGTGGGCCCATGCGCCGGCCATCATCGAAGCCCGCGGCGTCGAGCTGTGTGCCGCTGCAGATGTCGACCGCGGACAGCTCGAGGAATTCCAGCGTCGCTGGGGAATCGACGCCCTCTACACTGACTACCGGCAGATGGTCGCCGATCAGCAACCTGACCTGGTGGCCGTCACGACGCGCCCCGAGGCGCGGGCTGATCTCGTCATCGGTCTGGCCGAGGCCGGTGTGCGGGCCATCTTCGCCACCAAGCCGATGTGCCGCACCCTGGCCGAAGCCGACGCCATGATCGATACCTGCAGCCGAACCGGAACAATCCTGGCCATGGCCTGCCATCTCAACTGGTACGGGTGGTACACCAGCGCCCGCCAGGCGATCGCCGAAGGCCGCATCGGACCGCTGCGCTCCATCGTCTGCCACAGCGCTTCATCGCTGTCCAACATCGGCAGTCATACGCTGGCTCTGATGCGCCTTTTCGCCGACGCGCCAGCCCGCTGGGTCTTTGGTCACATGGACAGCGACGCGGCCGCCGCCGGGATGGGGGACCTGCCAGGTTCTGGCTACGTCGCCTACGATAACGACGTGCGAGCTTGGCTCAACTCCCGCGCCGAGGCTGGAGGGTTTCAGTGGATGATCGAGTTCATCGGCGAAGAGGGCCGCATCGTATCCCGCAACGCCCATGCCACTTTCGAGCTGTGGACGACCGACCCCGAGCGGGGCGGATCGATGCTGCACCAGTTTCCCAACCCCTGGCATCCGCGCAGCTCGATGGTCGACGCCATCGAAGGGGTCTGCCGCTCGATCGAACTCGGCGAGGAGCGCATCTGCCCAGGTGAGTTCGGGCGAGAGGCCCTCGAGATCGCCATCGCTCTGCGCGAGTCCCACCGTCGCGGACACGTGCGCGTCGACCTGCCGCTGGAGGATCGCAGCCTGAGGTTGGGAGGCGTCTGATGCACGACACGCCCCGAAAGACCTTTGTCAGCGACCGTCAAGATGGCCGCTTTGTCGATACGGCGGGCTTCGTACACGCGTTCATCAAATCCCACCGACCGAAGCTCGCGTTCGATCCGGAGATGGATGCCCGAGAATTTCCTGCCTGGCGAGAACGACTGCGCAAGAAAGTGCTCGAATTGATGGCGTTTCCTGAAGTGGTCCGTCAACCAGCGCCTAAACGCGTCGGCGTCGAGCAGCGTGCCGGGTACCAACTCCAGTGCTGGGAGATCTATCCCGAACCGCACTGCGTCGTACCCTTTCTGATGCTGGTCCCAGATGGTACGAGCGACCAGTCGCCCGCGCCGGCGGTCCTGTGTTTCCCGGGCTACAGCGGCAGCAAAGAAGGAATGGCCGGTGAGCCGGAATTGAACGACCGCAAACTGGACTGGAGTGAGGAGAAGTGGCGCGACAACTGTATCGCCTTGCACTTCGTGCGCCAGGGCATGATCGCCGTGGCGGTTGACAATCCGGCTCGCGCCGAAGCGGACAGTGCTCTACGGGATCTTTCGGGGGTTTCGTTGTGCATGCTGTGGACGGGGCGCAACTACCTCGGCATTTCGGTCTTCCAGAAGACCCAGATCCTGCAGTGGCTGGCGCAACAGAGCATGGTAGACTCGAAGCGCATCGCAACGTGTGGTCTATCGCTGGGTTCAGATCCGGCCGATATCGTCGGGCTGCTCAATCCGGACCTGGTCGGAGCCGTCATCCACAACGATTTCCTGTGCGACTGGCGCGAACGAACGATTGCCCAGAATGCCGACGGCTCGACCCCTCACCATGTGGTCCCCGGTATGTACCAATGGTTTGACGCTCCGGACATTCAAGCGGCGCTGGCCCCGCGGCCCCTGCTCTATACAGAAGGTGGCCGCGCCCCTCATATCAGCAGGGTAAGGGCCGCCTTTAAGATGGCAGGGGCTCAGGACAACGTGACGGTCTGTTACTACAAGAAGTATGAGACCGCAAACGCACGGCTCTACGACGACCAGCCGATCCCTGAAGGGCTGTCAAATGAAGAGTACTTCCTCTATGCCAATGTCGATGTGGCGGAACACCGCTTTCACCCCGAACACGCCGTTCCCTGGCTGACGGAAGTCCTTGCGCCGAAGAGCGGATAGCAGCGCCCTGTGGGAAGCGGATTCCTGAGCGCTACACCCTCAGGATCGAACGCAGCACCTCCTGGTTTGTCTCACGCAATTTGTTGCACAGAGAGGCGACGATGTTGCGGTAGATGACGCTCAACTCAACACCCGCAGCGGTTACGGCCAACTGCACCGGACAGCAGGACCCACATCTCGGAACTGTCGTCCCCTTCTGAGCACAGCGTGTCGCCACCGGCGACGTTGCGCAACTGTCCCGCCCTGGCCAGCAGGTGCAGCATACTGTTGGTCAGTCCTGGAAGGCGGGCACGCTGCCCGCGATCTTCTGCAGCAGTTGAACATCCATACTCACAAGTCAGGCTCCCGTTGGGGTAAGGCCCCATGATGGTGAGTTTGGTGTGCCCAGTGCAAGCGGTTTTGCGTGGCGGTCCTTGCCGCTGACATTTGAACGGCTGTTCTTGGGGGGTCGGCGGCCAGGCTGAACTGCTGACGGCCGGTTCCATCTCTATGTTTGCTTCCAAAAAAACAGACCGGCGAACTCGATCGACTGCTTCATGGTCACGTCCGGTATCATGGAGGGGGTGGGTCTCGACGGCCGCAAATGCACGACGGTGGGTTAGGATCATGCAAGCCAGCGACCACACGGTGCTCCGAGCGATGCGAGGACGATGAAGACGACCACACAGCTGCTGGACGGCATCGGCCGTGAGCAGCTGAAGATCACCGAGATCCGTGTCACCCCGCTTTCGTACCGGCCGGCGGACGGCTCTTGCATCCACATCTGCGGGCCCGTAGTGCTCACCAAGATGGATGCGGGCCTCGTCGAGGTGCTCACCGACGCCGGCATCACGGGCATCGGCCCCGTCGTCGGCGGCTTCGATGTCGACTGGGGTCACCTGGTCGGACTCAACCCCTTCGATGTCGACACCGAAGCCTTTCCCGCCGGCGTGGACGTCGCCTGCTGGGACATCATCGGACGCGTGAAGGGTGAGCCCGTCTATCGGCTGTTGGGCGGCGCAGAGGGACGCTGCCCGACCTACGCCAGTGGCGGCGTCATGTGGACCTACTACGACCGGGGCGACGACGGGCCTTATGGCGTGGAGGAACTGATCGCCGAGGCCCTCGACTACAAGGCCCAGGGCTTCGACATCTTCAAGTGGCGGCCCGGCACCGACTGGGATGAGGCGGGCATCACGCCGGCCCGTCTCGGCGAAATCTGCCGGCAACTGCGAGAGGCGGTGGGACCGGAATTCCATCTGGGCCTGGAGAAGAAGGGCTACGACTCCTGGACTTGGGACGAATGCCAGGAGATCGCGCCGATCATCGACGAGCTGGGATTCCTGTTCTTCGAGCAGCCCATGGGAGACGAGGGACCGGCGCAGTTCGACGATTATCTGCAGTTGAAGGAGATGATGCCACGCGTACAGCTGTGGGGCGGCGAGCGGTTTCGTTCATCGGCCGAAGCGGCGCCGTGGATCGAGGCGAAGGTCTACGACGCCGTGCAGTCCGACTGCGTCCATGTCGGCGTCACCGACAACTGGCGGATCGCTCAGCACGCCGCCGAGCACGGCGTGAAGATCGTCACCCACAACTGGCAGACCCCCCTGGGCACGATGTGCAACTCCCACCTGGTCGCCGGCACCGCTTCCGGCCACCTGTGCGAGTTCTTCCTGTATCCCAATGAGATGCGCTACGGCCTGATGAAGGAGCCCATGCGCGCCGTGGACGGCGTCATCGATCTGGGCGAGGTGCCGGGGTTCGGGATGGAGGTCATCGACGACCCGGCGGCGGCCTTCCCCTACGTCGACGGACCGGGCACGCTGCCGAATCCGCGCTTCCCCCATGCCTTGGAACGGGCTCAGAAGCGGGAGCAGGCCGTCGTGGGGCGCTACGCGTCGTAGGGGATCTGTCGACGGCTCGCCGCCACCACGGGTGCAGCGAACGCTACGGACAAAGCGCGATCCGAGCTCGGCTCACCCGGACGGCGGCTCGGCCTTCACCCCCTGCACCAAAGCATTCGCCCTCGAGCAGAACTACCCCAACCCCTTCAACAGCGGCACTGTCATTCGCTTTGCACTGCAGCAGGCTGATGACGTGGAGCTCGCGGTCTACAACCTCGCCGGGCAGAGAGTCATGAATCTAGCGCAGGGGCCACGCAGCGCCGGGTCCTACACGCTGCGCTGGGACGGGTGCGATGACGCGGGGCGCGAACTGGCTAGCGGGATGTATCTGTATCGACTGCAGGCTGGGGAACAGCTGGTGACGCGGAAAATGTTATTGCTGAGATGAGGAGCTGTGGTCCACTGGGCCAGCAACGTCGCAGAACGAAAAGACGGCTCCGAGTGCACGTCGCACGCGGAGCCGATTCACCTGTAAGGATCTGTGCTTCGAAAAAGCGACGGTCTTAGAGGCAGGAGTCGCGGAACGATTCGTCAGACACCTTCAGCATAACCCATCCCTGTCTGACCGAATCCATTCCCCGTGAACCAGCAGCGATACGTGTCCTCGAACTTGACCACGGAGACGTAGCACCTCTGGCGGTCGTCGAAGCTTCCCGCCGGACCGACCCCGAATTCGCCGTCGATCCCACTCTCCTGCCATTCCCAATTCAACCCGTCCCGCCCGACGAGGCTTCTCACACGATACGCTGTTCCGAACGTGTGCAGCCACATCCTCCACCCATCCTCTTCTTCGAGCAGGAATGGTTTCGAGCTGATGTATTCATACGGCTCGGTCTCGAACCCCCTCGGCGAAACCATCAGGTCGTCCTGTGGCTTTGTCCACTGCATACCGTCATCCGAAACAGCGTAGCCGATGCCGATCCTCGGGATCACGTCACCGTGACCGGTTTGCACACCCTCCGGTCTGTCGAAGTAGTGTCCGATCGCCGTGTAATACATCTGAAGTCGCTTTCCCTCGCGACGAACGAAAACACTGCCTGTTCCCTCGCTATCCCAGGGCCGATCCATCCCTAGGGTCGGTGCATCGTGGCGGTAGTGAAAACGCCGCCCCCCGTCGTCACTGAAGGCCACGCCCGTCGTGTTCGGCAGCCTCTTGTCCGCACGAGGCTTCCCCCACCCACAGAAAAACATCAGCCACCGCCCATCCTCCTGAGGCACCACAAAGGGGAATCCCGGGCCCTGATCGTTGTGCTCGGTTCCCGGTTCCCGATCCAGGACGCTTCCGCAGGCCTTCCATCCGTTCGGCTGATCGACGGAGGTCTCGGCAAGACAGATATGGTGATATCCGTCTGATCCGGTTGCCCAGTAGTACATGCGGTAGGAATCACCTACCTGAATCACGTGGCCGGCTCCTGCTCGACCGGTGTCCAGGTCTCCGTGGAGCTCACCCGGTTTGATCACGGCCTCCTGGTGCGGGAATGTCCAGGTTATTCTGTCCAAAGTGCCTCGCTGTCCACCCAGCTCAAGCGGGTGCTGCTTTTCGCGGATGATCAACTCGAGCCGCGTCCGTTACACGTCAGGTCCACCTACTCGCGTTTGTCTTCGGGCACATGAGACCGATCCTGCGGATCATAGCCGATCACCTTGCGTCCATGATCCAGATCGTAGAGCGGCCAGTCACTGTCGGAGACGCCGAACACCATCTCGTATTTCACCCCAGGATGCGTAATCGCCTGCTCGAAAACGCGCACACAATCTCCGTGACTGAGATGGTGAGGATGCTCCGGCTGGTCACGCTCGGCATTGATGTTGCCAATCCGAACCGACACAGCCTCCATCTCAAAGCGCGACGAATACATGTAGCCGATGCTCTCGCCGAAGACCTTGGAAATTGTGTAGTAACTGTCCGGCTTGGGAAGCATCTCGGCTGTGCGCTGCATCGTGCGCGGATAGAATGAACGGGGCAGAACCCCGCCTCGGCTCGCATAGGCGATCCGGCGTACGCCGTTCTGGTGTGCCGACTCGAAGACGTTGTACGTACCGACCATGCTCTGCAGCGAGTGCTCCCACTGTCCCCCGGGGACGTTGACCAGATGGATGATCGCCTCCATCCCCTCCGTGGCAGCCTTCACCTGATCGAAGTCGTTAATGTCACCGACCATGGCGTCGGCCAATTCCGGCATGGGCTCACAATCGAAGCCCCGCAGCTCGTGCCGATCGCGCAGCCCCCGCAACAGAATCTTCCCGATGACACCTGCCGCTCCGGTGATCAAGACCTTCATATTTCTGCGTCCTTTCAGTTCAACGTGAACGAAGACAACCCCCCTTGCCGTGCGAGCGGATAGGCACGATAAGGGCCTATTATGACAAGTCTGGGGTATGCATAGCAAGCAGAGTGTTGCGCACGCCGCCTTTGGGACTGGCGTTCATGAACAGGCTGTTGTTGGCCATCGCACCCGCACATGTCATCGCCACTCCTTCGCCAGGGCAAGGGCGCCAGGAAGGTTTTGGGCAGGCCCTTTGGCACTACTTTAATCGACCTCTTGGGTCAATGGCTAAAGGACCACGAAAACCATCACCGAACCTCTTGGTTGGATCGCTTACATGGAGAATTGTGAACGTGGATTTCAGAACAATGGTCGATCAGGCGATAACGAAGTGTAAGACATTGTCCGAATCAGATGCGCGACACTTTGTTGCGCATGGGTGGGTTGTTGTGAAAGAAGCGGTTCCGAAGCAAAAGGCTGAAGACATCGTTGCCTGTGCCTGGCGAGAACTCGAGGAGCGGGGCATCAAGAAAGGAGATCCCGAAACCTGGAAGAAGGAACCCTACATCCGAACAGGTTGCCCTCCCAATGTCAGTATCATGGCATCACGTGGTGACAAGGAAGCAGCTAAGCAAAAACTAGAAACAAGGACGCGGTATGGTCTGCCACCGGAAAGTCCGTTGCTGCAGGACGTTGCTCCACGCGCACTCGGGGCACAAGTGGATTGCGTCGGTGGTCGGGAGCGGGTGGCTGCACCAGAGCAGATTGCATTGCCAGATTCGCTTGCTGTGAATCTATGCAGTGATGACAGCAAGCTTGGTGAAGAGGGCTGGCGTTCAACGCGTGCACCGGGCTGGCACAAAGACGGCTGGCACTATCGCCACTTTCTCGATTCGCCTCAGCAGGGATTGCTGCTGGCATACATATACTCGGACCTTTCGCCGGAATCAGGAGGGACGCAAATGTGTGTTGACTCCGTCGGTGTTGTCGCGCGCTTGCTGGCACGGCATCCGGAAGGCATTCATCCGGACACGGTCTACTCCTACATCAAACCCTATATGGTCAGGGAGTGTAGCGAGTTTCAGGAACTCACAGGGGAGGCGGGTGACCTCGCGATCATGCACCCGTACATGGTTCATCGTGTTGCGGGGAACGCCAGTGGCAGAGTTCGCTTCGGGCAATTCCCCAGTCTCAAACTGTCTCAGCCCATGCGATTCAGTCGTGAAGATCCAGGTGACTACAGCCTTTCGGAATTGGTCGTTCTGAAAGAGCTGGGGCAACTGACTCATCTCGACTTTGCAGCAGAGGCTGACTACACCAAGTATCCGCGAGAGGACATAACGCCGCCGCCGTCACGAACAGAGGAAGAAAAGCAGGCGATTGAAACAGAGCTCTATGACGAGCAGCAACGTATGGGTTTGACTGAGCCGCAGTGGGCACAGGAGATGTGGCCGAAACGGGAGCGACCTTAACGTTTGATGTCACACGGCGGTGCGTGGAATCCGCCACACGGGGGTGACCTTGCTGTCGAATCGGTCCCTTGGCATGCGGTCGGAAGTCATACGGATCGCCAGACAACAGCGAGCGCACGGAACCCGGCTTGATAAGCGCCGTCAAGATCTCATGCGACCCGAGCAACTGGGACACATCCTCCCCATCGGGTTGCCGGCAACTGCTCTACATCTCCCATGATGTAAAACGGCCCAATAGTTCTGGTCTGGCGGCGCCTTTTGTACGCAGTGTCGAGACCGAATCCGATCCTTATTATGTAATTGCGAAACAGTTCCCGTGAACTCGCGGGCATTTGGTAGCAACGTCAACTTCAGCGGCGCATGACACGGAGCGCACTCAAGCCGTGCAGAATATCATTGTCGGTGCTATACTTGACAGTCGCAGATTTTGGTCATCAGTGATCAGAGCAAAGGGGCAGGGCCGTCCTGTCTCCACAATCGGAGAGGATCTTCAATTGCGGTGTGCTCCTGATCCCACAAATCCAGGGAGATTGAAATCGTGAGAAAGTTATCTGTTTTTCTGACCTTATGTGTCTTGAGTCTGACTATGCCAACAAAGTCAGATGCCCAGAATCAATTCAGCCTTAGGCTCGGCCTGAGCACCCTTAGCGGTTTCGCTGGGGGCGAATACCAGATGGGTAATGTTAGCCTGATGGGCGGTTGGTTTGGCAGCCAAGATACTGGCGAAGAATCCGGGACTTGTTTGGTTGGCGGCGTTCGGTATTCTCTCAAGCCCGATGGCTCCACTCCATATATTGGAGCTTCGATCGTGACCAACCAATCAGGCGTCGCGTGGGGCAAATTGGGGCACTACTTGGATATCGCTGCGGGCTACAAATTTCAGCTTGGCAGCAAGTTTGACATGACAATCGGAGCGGGTGTGGCGCCCAAGATTAGCGGAGAAGGAGAAATGAAGGGTGCGGCGGATCTGACAATTGGCTATCGGTTATAATACTTGGATGTAATGCCAATTGTAGATTTCGATCAGTATATGTGGGTGCTTAGGGAGTTCGCGTAAGAGGACACGAGCGGAGAGGCGCGATAAGCGCCATTATGGTTAGTCTGGTGCCTGCCTGGCAAGCAGAATGTGACGCACGTCGTTAGTC
>PATE01000119.1 GCA_002712305.1 Gemmatimonadota bacterium
ACTGGTCCGTATCTCTGCCTGACGAAGGTGCCCGATGATCTGCTCTGCCGTGTAACGCTTTCTCGACATACGATCCCCCTTGTTCTGTCCCAAATCCTAACTCGGGAATTGGGAACATTCCAGGGGGGAAGGTCAGGGGGATTAGGTTACCGGTGCTGGGCGGATTGGTAGTGTTGCTTGTCGCCGCTGCCACCGGCGGAGACGACCCACCTCCAGTGGCCGCGGGATTCACCCCCAGCACAGTCACGCTGGCCTACCGTTTCTGAGTTCTTCTTTCCCGAGTTTCTTTAAAGTCACTTTGGCGGTCGCCGGCCCTGTTGCTTTGGGTCCAGAGGCCGAGATGACGGTCCAGAGATCGACTATCATTTTCGAAGTGCATTTATCCATGACTATTCCTACTGGTGTCCTTTCCAATTTGAGGCTTCGTAATTTCCGGTGCCTATTGAGGGGCGTTTGAGGGAAACGTCTCGCGGTACATTTTCTCAACTTCATACAAAACAACGAGTTCAATGATGAACGAGCGGGAACAGTTTCTCTTTGACCTTCAGGGATTCCTCAAAGTCGAGGATTTTCTGGACGCAGAGGAAGTCCAGGCGCTGAACGATGCCTTTGACGCCAATTGGGATCAGCGCATCGACGACCCGAATACGGCCCCGGCGGGAAGCACGTACGGCCCGGTTCGACGCGGCATGTTCACAGGGATGCTCACGTGGGATCCGCCTCACTGTCAGCCCTTCCGTGATCTTCTCGCCCATCGAAAGCTGATCCCTTATCTGAACACGCTCTTCGGTCGAGGATGGAAGATGGACCACTCCCCATTCATGTTGACGGGCGGCAAGGACACCGAGGGCCTGCGGATTCACGGATCGACATCACGACACTTCGATGACTCCCAGTACTACGTCTATCGGAATGGTCAGATGCGCTGTGGGATGATCGTGTGTCAGTTTCAACTGGCCGATGTCAACCCCGGAGACGGCGGCATGTGTGTGATCCCAGGCAGCCACAAGGCCAACTTCCCGTGTCCTGAGCCGATCCTCACATGGGACGAGGATCGTGAGGTTGTGTACCAGGTGCCCTGCAAGACAGGTGATCTGGTCATCTTCAACGAGGCGACGCTCCATGGAACGCTCCCCTGGACGGCCGAAAATGAGCGCCGTTCCTTGCTCTATCGGTACAGCCCGAAGGTCGTGCACTTTGCGGGAGGCACGTATGAAGTGACCCAGCCCGAATGGGTGAGCGAGCTGACCGAGGCTCAACAGGCTGTGCTCGAACCTCCCTATATCTACAATCGTCCCCTTGTAGAAGATGATGGTGTGAGTGTCGTGCGCCCGCGTCGCGGATGACGAAGCCGTCGATAGTTGACGGATCGGCCCGTGTCGGCGTACACTGCGCCCCATGGATGGTTGGCAGTTCAATCATCCGACCATAAACGGCACATGGTGCCCGGATTTCGGCGATGGTCGTTCATCGTCGAGACGATTCGGGAGAATAGGGAAGGCAGTGAGAATCTGCCGCGGTCCCGCCACTGTGACCGGTCGCCGATCCTCGCTCGACCAGAGCGAATTCGCCTCTTAGCCGAGTATTGCACACCCACTGACCCCAGGGTCGGGAAGGCAATCGGCTGGAGATACCGGAAGCCAGGAGACCTGCCTGCGCCGAGACACGGAAACCTTCGAAGGAAAGGTGGCCCGCCCTGCGCATTCGCGTGGATTCGCCCCGTCCTCATTCGAGGTCGGGGTTTTCTGTTTTACCCTCCGCATGTTGGCGCCTCGCCATCTGCGTCGTCGTCTTGTGGCCGACCACGTCCAGGGCAGAGACCGTCCTACTGCGTTTCGTCGATGCCGACGGCAGATCGCCAGTCGTCGGCGTGACAGCGCGTCTGGCCGCTGGTGATCACACCGTGGTGGGCCTCAGCGACACATCCGGTGTCATTCAGTGGACGGGCGTTCCCAGGGGTGTCGCACGACTGCATGTCAAGGCCTTGGGGTTTGAGTCGTTGGACGTCCAGATTGACATCAACGGCCAGCCCTCCTCCATCACGCTGAAACCGCAGCCCCTGCTGATGGATGAGATGGTCGTGCGCGGCGTACGCGACGCCGATCACGTTCGAACCCCCGTTTTCGTCGAGTCTCTGTCCCCGGCGCAGATCTCAAGCCCGGGTGCAGATGTCGCTCAGGTCCTGCAGAGCGCAACGGGCGTCCGCATCCGCCGATACGGCGGCTTGGGCAGTGCCAGTACCGTCTCTGTCCGCGGATCCACCTCTGATCAGGTGCAGATCTATCTCGATGGGATCCCGCTGAATCGAGCCGGAGGTGGCGGCGTCGATCTGGGCTCCCTTCCCGTGGCCGGCGTGGAGAGCATCGACGTCTACCGGGGGGCCGTCCCCGCACGATTCGGCGGCAACAGCCTCGGCGGCGTCCTTCACCTGCGCACGAGATCTCTGGGTGGCCAGCGTCGGTGGCGAGTGCAGTCCTCCAGTGGCTCCTTCGGCACCCGTCAGGTGAATATGTCGGCTTCGATGCCGTTCAGAGCGCTGGATCTGATGGTGCTCGCCGATGTCAATCACAGCGACAATGACTTCCGCTTCTTCGACGACAACGGCACCGAATACAATCAGGCCGACGATGGGTGGGTACGACGTCGCAACAGCGACTTCACTTCCCTGCGAACGATCGCCAAGGTGGGTCGCCGAGGGGGCACTCACCGTTGGCAGGTGCACGATCTGCACGATGCCAGCCACAAGGGCCTTCCAGGAATCGGGAACTTTCAGTCACTACATTCCCGCTTCGATACGTGGAGAAATCTGACCGAAGCACTGTTCTACGGCCCCCTGAGCCCCACCAGCGCCTACCGACTCCGTGCCTATCACAGCCTCGAACGCGGCACGTTCAAAGACCTGCGTGGCGAGGTCGGTGCCGCACAAGATCACGATCAGACGACAACCCGAGGGATCGGCCTCCACGGAGAATACGTCCGCCATATGGGCAACCAGCGATTGGCAACGCTCTTTCTCGATGCGCGCCAGGAGCGCTTCGACGGTGAGGATCTGTTGCAGGACGGGGCACCGGAGCCCAATGCCAGGCGGCGCGTCGCCAGCGTCGGCGGCGAATTAGAATCTCCCCTGGGTTACGGTCTGACAGCCCACATAGGCGGCCAGTGGGAGGGTTTCGACGATCGATTCTTCGACGATGGAAACTTCGTGCCCGCTGCCCCCTTTTCGCCTTTCCATGACCAACGAGGCCTGTGGGGAGCCCGGGGAGGCCTGTCCGCCGATCTCGGGTGGGGTTGGAGTCTGAAGACGCATGTGGGACGCTACGTACGGGCCCCGGGATTCTTCGAGTTGTTCGGCGATCGCGGCGCCATCGTCGGCAATACGGATCTGACCCCGGAGACGGGATGGCATCGCGATGCGGGCCTGCAGTTTCGTGGTAGACAGTCGATTCGAACGATCGAGATCGTCGCCTACGACAATCGTGTGGAAGACCTGATCCGATTCGTGCAGAATTCCCAGTTTGTTTCACGCGCACACAACATTGGTGAGGCCTCGCTGCGCGGGATCGAAACCCGGGCCGAAGGTCGCTTGGGACTGATGCGGGGGATCTCTGTCTCTCTTCGATCTGCTTACACCTACCAGCGAGCGGAGAATCGATCCGCCTTCACCTTCGAGAAGGGCAACGATCTGCCCAATGCGCCGCGACACCACGTTCAGGTGCATTCGAGTCTGAACATGGGCCCCTGGAATGTGCATTGGGACCTTCGTCGCGAGGGCCGGCATTACCTGGATCGGGCGAACCTGCGAACCGTCCCGGCTCGCACGATCCAGGGGATGGGCCTGCGTGCTCGACTCGGCTTGGGTCTTTCGGCCGCGCTTGAAATCCGCAACCTCACCGACAACCAGGTGGCTGATCTGTGGGGGTATCCCCTGCCCGGCCGCACAGTCCAGCTTTCCCTCTCCCTTGAACATCCCTCCACCCTTATTTCACACGTGTCTCGAGGAACTCCATGAAGTGGATCCGGCGTACCGCCCTGCTCATCGCCGTCGCTTGCCCTTTCGGCTCAGCCTGGGCTCAGACCGACATGTTTATCGTCACCTCCGACTTCGCCACCGGTTCCGCCTCGGTACTCAGCGCCGGTTCGGATGCAGCCCAGGTCAATCTGTTCACCGTTCATGCCGACGCGGTGGGCCAATACCATGAGGGGCGCATCTACATCGTCAATCGACTCGGTCAGGACAACATCATCGTCCTGGATGCGGCCAGTCCGACGCAGCCGCTCACGCAGTACTCCGTGGGCAATGGCACCAACCCACAGCAGATTCATCTGGTGAGCGAGTCCAAGGCCTACGTGACACGCTACGACGCCAGCGATTTGCTCGTCGTCGACCCCCGGGACGGAACCGAACTGGGGACGATTGATCTGAGCGAGTTTGCCGATGATGACGGCATACCGGAGATGACGGAGATGATTCGTGTCGACGACCGGGTCTACGTCAGCTGTCAGCGTCTGGATCGGAACAATGGCTGGATCTCTGATGCGAGTTTCCTCATCGCCATCGACACGGCGACGGATCAGCTCATCGATCTGGATGCCGGCTCTGAGGGCGCACAGGGAATTCGCCTGTCGGCGCCCAATCCGAACAGCGTCGTCGCTGCGGGCAAGTTGATCGCAGTAGCTGTCGTGGCCGGCTTCGGAGATCTCGAAGGCGGCATCGATCTCATCGATCCCGTCGGTGGTCGAAGTCTGGGTCTGGCAGTGAGTGAGGCAGCCTTGGGCGGTGACATTTCTCTGCTCACCATGGCGTCGACGACAAAGGGATTCGCCGTCGTTTCAGACGCGAATTTCGTCAACAGCGTGAAACCCGTAGACCTGGAGACGGGCGTGGTAGGCGAACCCTTGAGTGGGCTCAGCGGCGGATTCATCTCGAGTGTCGTCGTGGATGGTAATCGCGTCATCGTCGGGGATCGGGGTAGCTTCAGCGATCCCACCGCGGCGGGTCTGAAGTTCTACGATGTGGAGGCAGGTATGTTGATCGGCGAACCCATCGATACGGGGCTCCCACCGGCCAGCATCGTGCCATTGCGCAACGTGGCCACCGCCATCGTCGCCACCAGTGACGTCACACCATCCTCGTCAGCTCTGGAGGCTGTTTATCCCAATCCCTTTAACGCCACGGTGCAGATCCCTTTTCACACGACAGGCTCCGAGGTGGACGTTGCCATCTTCAGCCTTCTGGGACAGCGTGTACGTAGCCTGGTCTCGGGCAGCCTGGCCGCCGGCAGCTATCGCCTGTCTTGGGACGGTCTCACCGACACAGGTGTCCGTGCCGCCTCGGGAACCTATGTGGTGCAGATGCTGGAGGGTGGCGAGCGTCACACCCAGAAGCTGACGCTGCTCCAGTAACCCATCGACGGGTGACCGCAGTCTGGGATCGGTCATGCAGGCGGTACGTGATCCTCGCCTCCTGGGTGCCAGGGATGGCATTTCAGGAGGCGACGCACCGTCAGGAACAGGGCCTTGTGAGGAGGGTGGTGACGGAAGGCGTCGATGGCATAAGCCGAACAGGTCGGATGAAATCGACAGCCGGCCAGGGGCCCGAAAAACGCGTGAAGGAGGGGTGACACGGTGACCTGATAGAGACGCAGCAGAAACAGAGCCAGCCAGCCGAGGGGGCCCGTCGGTTGAGAGGTCTGGACCATAATCCGTCAGACCGCCCTTCGCCACTGTCCTGCATCTGATGTGGAAGTTATCCTACGTGCTAACACAACATCGCCTTCGAAAAAGGTCTGTGCCATGGATCTCGTCTATCGCCCCCGTCGACTTCGCCGTACCGCCGCCGTGCGTGCTCTCGTACGCGAGACAACCCTTCACCCGAACGACCTCATCTACCCGCTCTTCGTCAAGGAAGGCAAAGGACTGCGTGAACCGATCGAGTCCATGCCGGGACAGTTCCGGCTGTCCGTCGATGAAGTGGTTGCCGAGTGCCTCGAGGTTTGGGATCTCGGCATTCCGGCGGTCAACCTCTTCGGATACTGTGACAAGAAAGACGCCCTCGGCACCGAAGCGTTCAATCCGGATGGGTTGATTCAAAGGGCCGTCGGTGCCGTGAAGGATGCTGTGCCCGAGATCTGTGTGCAAACCGATGTCGCCCTCGACCCGTATACGACCCATGGACACGATGGACTGGTGGTCGATGATGAGGTCGTCAATGACGAATCCGTTGAAGTCCTTTGCCAGCAGGCCGTGTCTCATGCCGACGCAGGCGTGGACTGGGTGGCCCCCTCCGACATGATGGACGGCCGCATCGGCGCGATCCGCGATGCGCTGGATGCAGAGGGACATACGGACGTTGGGATCCTGGCCTATTCAGCCAAGTATGCATCCTGCTTCTACGGACCCTTCCGCGGAGCCCTTGAATCGACGCCCTCGAAGATGGATAAGAAGACCTATCAGATGGCGCCGGAGAATGTCCGTGAGGCCATTCGAGAAGTCCAACTCGATGTGGAAGAAGGTGCGGATGTAGTGATGGTGAAACCCGCCCTCGCCTATCTCGATGTGATCAGTGTCGTGCGCGACGAGGTCGATGTCCCCGTCGCCGCCTACAACGTCTCCGGAGAGTATGGCATGATCCTGGCTGCCTCGGAGAAAGGCTGGGTCGATCGCGACAAGGCGATGATGGAGTGTCTGCTGGCGATCAAGCGAGCCGGCGCCGACATGATCCTCACCTATTTCGCCAAGGACGCTGCGCGCCTTCTGTCTGATTGATCGTGTTGTCAGTTGTTGGGGCCGGCGAGCTCGGCGGTGATCGCAACCACTAGTTTGAGGTGGCCAGCAATCCTTCCTGTTCCTGCTGTTTCTGCCGATTCTGCCAATCATAATCGACAGGCCCATCGTAGAACGCCGACGGCGTCTCAATGGCCCACATCTGTTTACGAATCAGCCAGTTGTCCGGATCGCAGACGACGGCCTGACGCAACTGCTCTACCGCTTCTTCCCGCTTGTCACGCGACAATAGCACCCGCGCCAGTTGCAGGCGTGCATCCGCTTCGGCCTCATCGGCGGTCGACTCGCGGGCGTCGGTCTGTTCCATCTGCTGCCATGACGGTGGGATCTCTCCTGTTGTTGCCCAGGATTCCAACTCGGCGCGAAAGTCGTCTTCATCGATGTTGACCAGACCGACGGGACGGACCAGCCTCCCCTGTGGGTCCAGCAGAATCCCGACGGGGACGTACTTCAATGCGCAAAGCTTGCCCACTTCGTTGCGTTGATCGGTCAACCGTGTGAAGGTGACAACCGCTTCATCGAGCCAGGGTGTCGAAGCGTCAGCGCCCTGCACATCGCTGGCGATGGAGATGACCCGCACACGATCGCCGAACTGCTCATGAAAAGACTGCCACCCGGGCAGTTGGCCTCTGCATCCTCACCAGGAGGCCCACATGTAAAAGGCGGCCGGCTTGCCGATGACATGATCAGAGGAAACCAGATCCCCCGAGCCATCTTCGGGAAGCTGAATTCTGGGGGGTCGGTCTCCGACGCCCAGTCCTACCACCGATTCGCTAAGGCGGCCCACTTGCAGGATGTCGTCATCACACAGAAACCACTGCAGGCCGACCGCATCGCCGAAGGCCGCCAACCGGCCGAAGAGAGTGCCATTAACCTGCCTTTGATCGCCGTCACCGAGAGGTACGCAGAGCTCTTCGTCGTCATCGCGGCAAACCCCCCATCGGTCATCGCCAATCAGCTTCGCTGAACAGCCAACCAACCCAGCGAAGAGCTCCAGCGGCACCCAGGCCTGATCGCCTTCGCGCATAGGAGCGGGGCTATGGGTCTGCTGATGTCCTTCGAGAACCAGCGTGAGCTCTTTCATTCTTCATCTCCACGGTCCATCGACCGGTGGTCATCGGAGGTGTCGGAGCTTTGTTCGCGAATGTATCGGGCCAACCTCCACAACTCAAGAACCCGACAACGAAAACCCTCGCCGCATCCGTAACTGGCTGATCGGGGTCAATCGAGGGCATTCCAGTCGTGGGGTTCGGCTCGCAATGACAGGCGCAGCTCGTGATCTTGCGGCGCATGGCACAGCGCTTCGTCGCAGGCCTGGAACCGGATCTTCAGGGTGGGATCGATAGCCATCGACTCCGACGTCAGACCACGACAGATCACCTTGATCGTCACTGTCCCTTCGTAGACGGGCAGATCCTCCTCGAGCACCACCAGATGTTGGATGCGCGTGGACGGGAATCGGATGTCGTCGATGATGAGCAGGTCGCCCTCGACCGCCAGTTCCAGCGTCAAGGGAACATACCCTTCGGGCAGCGGTTCCCCATAGATATGCTCCCCCGGCGGAATCTCGATCTCGACGGTGAGCACATTGAGTTGCTGTGGTCGAATCGTCGGCGCCGTGAACCACGCCCGGATCAGACCATGGCCCGTGTCGAGCCGAACCCCTTTGTGACCGGTATCGAGGCCGAACCGCTCCTGCACGGCGTTGGCCACGGATTCGCGGATACGGTGATCGGGGCCGAAGTGTTTGTCGAAAACGATGCCCTGGTCGTCGACGAGAAACATGCCCGGATGGGGGACGCCGAAGTAGGCGTGATCGGGCTCGATCTGGTCGTTGAACAGGCCCCACGCGCGAATCACCCGGCTGTCCGTATCCGACAACAGGGGAAACTCGACGCCATATCGTTCGGCAAAACGAGCGAGAATCTCAGGAGGATCGGGACTGATCGCCAGCACTACGATGCCCTCTTCGGCCAAGCGGGCTTTGTGGGCCTGCAGCTCGACCAGCTGCGTGCGGCAGAATCCTCACCAGGAGGCCGATCGATAGAACAGGATCAGCGCCCGACGTCCGTGGGCAACCTTCGACAGTCGCACCCAGCGACCGAAGGCGTCGACCAGTTCGAAGTCTTCGATGCGCGTCCCGATGGATGGGCCAGTGTGATTGGGCATGGGCCGCTCCTGCATCAGTACCAGCGATCTTCCGGTGGATCGAAGACAAACCCGTGGAAGAGGGCTCGACGTTCGGGGCTGAGTCCGTTGTAGAAGGTGGCCGGATACTTCCAGTGCTCGGGATTGCCCACCATCCACGGCAACTCGTAGGCGTAGTAGAGGAGGATGCGCTGACCGCCTGGACGGGTGGCGGGACCACGCGTGTGCCACACGGCATTTTGAAATAGAATTGCCGTGCCCTGTCCTGCGCAGATCTGTCGCGCCCCGGGCAGTGTGTCGAATCCCGCCAGTTCGTCTGCCGTAGGTTCTCGATCCTGTCGATGGCTGCCTGGCACGAGCATCAGATTGCCCTGATCCGGTTCGTCCATGTCGGACAGGAGGTAGCCGATCTTCAGTTGCAGGTGAGGGATATTCGGACGCAGACTGCGGTATCCCCCATCGAAGCCGTCCATGTGCCATCCGGATTTGCCGTTGGGGCGAACCTCCTGTTCCCAGATCGCGTCGGAGGCGTGGAAGTGCGGCTTCTCGTGCAGCAGGCCACGCACATAGGGCATGATGGGCGCGTGGTCCATCAGATCGAGGAAGAGCGGATCGTCATCGAGAATATGGAAGATCCGCGTATCATTTCCCTCTTCCTGGATGGCCGACACCTGCAACGGTGTTCCCGACCCGGCGCGTCGTCGCTCGATCGCCCTTGCCAGCGCCGTGCGCAGGGTCTGGACATGGCTCGGTGCGAGAAAACCCTCCAGCACGACGAACCCATCCCGATCGAATCGATCGCACTCGTCAACGCTGATCTGTTCAGTAGCAGAGGGCGTGCTGCTCATGGTGCCACCTTCGGTTCCTGCCCCGGAGACTGGCCATCTTTGTCGTTGATGCGCGCCCCGGAAGGCGCCGGTACCGGCCCTTCGAGCAGTGGATCGTCTGTCTCGTCCATCCATCGATGCAGGTGCATGCGCAGATCCTCTGCGGCCACCTCCGATTCGGCGTCGACGGCCTTTCCGTCGGCACTGATGAGATTGCGGGTTTCATTGGGATCGAAGACCAGGTCATAGAGCTGTTCCTGTGCCACCGCCCGATCAGCCCAGCCGTGGGCAAGCCAGACATCCTTCGCCGCACTCTCATCACAGTTCGGCCGCACGGGTGTGGTCTTTTCGTCATCAAAGCGACGGATGTACTTCCACCGGCGGGATCGCACTGCCCGCTGTGGCTCGTATGCCGCGTGAAAGGTCACCTCTGAAAAGACGTGTCCATTCACCTCTTCCGCCTCTCCACTCACCAGCGGCATCAGCGACGTTCCCTGCAACCACAGGGGTTTGTCGATTTGAAGCAGATCGCAGAGGGTTGGAAAGATGTCGATCTGCGATACCAGACCATCGCAGACCTTGCCTCCATCGAAGCCGCCGGGGCCACGCATGATGAGGAAGACACCCATACCGTGGTCTGTGAGATTGCACTTCATCCCCGGATAGGCCAACCCGTGATCGGTGGTGCAGATCACGAGGGTATTGTCTGCCAGACCATTGCGCTCTAGAGCATCCAGTACACGCCCGTGCCCCTCGTCCATACGTCGTGCACTCTCGTGATATCCCGCCGTCATACGACGAATCTCCGGTGTATCCGGCAGGGGATCGGGTGTTCGAATGTAGCGCGAGGCCTCGACCGTGACATCCGGGTAGCGCAGATGCGTCTCCTGATAACCCACGTCGAGGAAAAAGGGCTCGGTGGGCTGGCCATTGAGAAAGGCTTCGGCGGCAGTTGATACGGTCTTCGCCTGGATGTTCTCGTGCTCGAGTTCCTCGTCGTATCCGATCACCTCGGGGCCATCTTCCCCGGCTGCTACATGCTGCATGCCCGCCAGAATCGTGCGATATCCCGTCGCATTCAGGGAGGTCACCAGGTGTTGGGCGTAGTCGGTCAGCGCGAATCCGCGGTGGGCCAGACCGAGCATGCCACTGGAGTGTGCACTCTGCCCCGTCAGCAGGGCAGCGCGACTGGGGGCACAGGTCGGGGCTGCACAGAAAGCCTGGCGAAACAGAACGCCCTGCTCGGCCAGCCGCTGAAGGTTTGGCGTGGGCACACTGTGCCCCATGGGCTGCACATAACGCCCCGTGTCGTGGGAATGGAGGTAGACGATGTTGGGTCGCATGGGAAGCCTTCCTCAGTGGGAGTGTACGCTGACGCCGCGCTCGGTCATGGGCAATTCGATGCGCCGACCTCCTTGAACGTGGGACGCCACCATGGCGAACAGGATCTCCATGCCACGCCGGATCACATCCAGACCGCTGCGTGTCGACGTCCCGTCGTGGATCGCTCGCAGCAGATCCTCCATGATGGCAACTGTTCCGGAACGCGCCTGCCAGTCGGGAAAGGGCAGCGGCTCCCAGTCGTATCGTGCATTGCGGCGCATGACCGCGTATCGAGAGGAATCTCCGTATCCCCGCAACACGCCATTCTCGCAGACGATCTCAATGTCCAACGATGGCAGGTCGGTACAAGTGAGACGAAGGTTGTTGTCGAGTTCGACATGGGCGCATACGATGGCGGGGTCGGTGTCCACGGCGACGCCATCATTCTCGCTGTGAACGATACCGAGTTCATCCTCCCCGCGGCCTGTGAGCGTCGCCTGCACGGCGAGCGGCTCGGGATCACCCAGCAGGTAGAATGCAGCATCGATGATGTGGGAGTGTGTGTGGAAGGCGGATCCACCTGCGGCGCCGATCAGAGCCGCTTGCGGCGCCCCGAGATGACCGGCATCGAGGAAGGCCCGGGCCGTCTCGAAGCCCGTCCAATAGCGTCGCATCGCACCATACACGATGGGAATCTCGCGGGCACGCACGGCACTCACGATTCGATCGAGATCGAGCTGCGACGTGCAGAGCGCCTTCTCAGTGTAGATCCCTCGCACGCCGGATTCGACGGCATCGACCAGCGGATTTGCCCGGGCGTGAGCGGGCGTCGTGACGGACACGACATCTGGTTTGACCTGTTCAAGAAGCTGCCCATGGTCGGTGAATCGTTCCTCCACATTGAAACGGTCACACCAGCTGTTCAGGCGATCAGCGTCGATGTCACTGGCAGCCACCAGTTCGACACCTTCCGTCGCCGCATACCCGGGGGCGTGACCGTAGGGCAGAATGAAATCCGCATGATCGTAGGTGATCTCATCATCGATGGTACCGGCCATGCGACCGCAGCCAATGATCGCCGCTTTCAGTGTCATCGTCTTGTGCCCTCCAGGCGAAAGTCTTCCAGATGGAGCGAATATCCCCGGATCTGTGCCTTCGGCGCGTCATCGAGGATGTAGTTGACCACATAGATCTCACCATCGTCAAAACAGACCCATCCGGAATACCCCGTATCGGACTCGAGATGGCGATCAAAGTCGATCGGTAATATGCGCGTGTGGGCATCCTGCCGACGACGTGCCCTGCACGACTTCAGATCGGTCAGGGCACCGAAGAAATTCTGCGTCCACCAACCGACCCACCCCTTGCCGCCCTGCATGTAGCGGCGGGTGATCAACATCAGATCGTCGTCGACCATCCCCGCTACGGGTCGATCACAGCCAGGCAGCGGGAAGGGAAACGGGCCCTGCCAGCTTTCACCGGCGTCGTCCGACAGCCACGTGCGCACCGACCACAAGGGCGTCTCGGCCGGTGGCAGACGCGTGTGCGCACCCAGGAGCCAGCGACCGGCGTGGTCGGCGTGGCGCAACTCGATCAGTTGATCGGGTACGATGCCGACGACGGGCGTCGCTCGAGGACTGCTCCATGAATCACCGCCATCATCACTGATCCAGATCCAGTTGCTCTGCTC
>PATE01000120.1 GCA_002712305.1 Gemmatimonadota bacterium
TATTCCGTATATTGACCACAAAATAGCCAACCATTAACGAGGAGCCAACCCACCATGAGACTAATCACAGCCATAGCCGCACTGGCCCTGCTGGCCGGGAGCATGGACGTTGAAGCGCAGAAGAGAGGCAAGGTTCGGCAAGCCCGGGGACTCGGACGATGACGCCCCGCAGATCGCCCCTGCCCCACGGGTCAGCCCCCCCGTGCCCGCATTCGTGATCGGCTTCACCTCGCCACCTGATCCCCAGGCTCACGGTCTCCGAGCTGATAGCGGCCACGCAATATTACCTCCTGCCAAAGGCTTAAAAGAAAGTGGCGAACTCGCTGCCGCTCATGCGCGCGCCTCGCCAAGATTCAGCCCATAGGACTCAGCCAGCCGCCGGGACACAATCTCGATCATTGACTGCCCGGACGACTCGCTCTCCACTCTCAACGCATCCAGCACACCCGTCGACTCTTGGACCATCTGCCCAAAACACGCCGCCCACCGTCCCGATCGTTTCCCGTGTCCAACCGAGTTCGGCCATCAGTGACAGGCTCACCTTGCCGATGGCATCCGGGTTGTCACGTGGCGGCCCTTGAACGGGTGCCGGATTCGATGCGACCTTGGCCACCTTCTTTGCGCTCTTACGCTTGGAAGCCTTCTTCGTGGATGCCTTGGTGGTCTTCTTCGCAGTAGACGCTTTTTTCGCCATCAGATATTCTCCTGCGGGGGGATCGATGTGCTGTCACGTGCATCATATTGGAAAGTGAGGCTTGTCGGTCGAATTCAGCCATGTCACGTGGACAAACCCTACTGCATGTCTGGTGAGCCCAGGAAACCTGCCATCCTCTGACGAAACCGCGTTCTCAGGGGATCATTGGTGCACGCCATCTGGGCGTCGAGTCTGGCTGCCAGGTGGTGCCTGACCTCGACCGACGCCGGATCATCGATCAGATTGGCCGTCTCCCCCAGATCTGCATGCAGATCGTACAACTCGTCCCGATCCGACAGATTTACCGCCAGTTTGTGGGTCGGCGTGCGCACCATCTTGAGTTCCGTATCACCTGCCTGTGTTGCGAGATACTCGCAGAACACCTCGTCGGGCCAGTCGCCCGGCGGCTTCCCATGTATCCAAGGCAGGATGCTGCGTCCATCCACCTGGGCAGGCGGGGCGCCGCCGACCTCGAGCAGTGTCGGCATCAGATCGATGTGGCTAACCATCGCGTCGCAGGTTCGGCCGGCATCGATGACCCCAGGCCAGCGGGCGATGAGGGGGATACGATACAGTTCGTCGTACGGAACGGCTCCCTTCTGTAGTAGCCCGTGTCCGCCACCCATCTCGCCGTGGTCAGACGTAAAGATCACCAGTGTCGACGACGTGAGACCCAATCGGTCGAGAGATTGCAGAACACGTTCGATCTGGTGTTCGAGCAGCGTGATCTGTCCGTAGTAGGCGGCCAGGATGCGCGCATAGTGAGCCCAATCATCAGAAGGGGCACACCACCGCTGTCGGAGCCAGCGGTACCCGTAGTGCGGTGTCTGCGGCCGATCCTGGAAATTGCCCCAGGGTGGAATGGCGGCCGACTCATACATCGAGTGATACGGTTCGGGCAGGTAGTGAGGATAGTGGGGGCCGAAATAGTTCAATTGCAGACAGAACGAAGTATCCTGCTCGGCATATTGTTCGAGAAGACTGATCGCAGCGTCCGTGCGCCCAACCTCCGGGTATTGATCCAACGGACGCGGGACTCGAGCGGCCATCGGTTTGGTCTTGTCGTATCCGAGCCGGACGGTGGACTCCTCCTCCAACTCGACCCCCTCGGGCCACCACTCATGCCAGCCTTCCCCGGGTTCATCGTCAGCAAAACCCCAGTGCTGGGGCCCCCGAGATCGCCCGCTGTGCCATTTGCCGACGTAGCTGGTCCGGTAGCCCACCTGACTGAGAGATGCGGCGAAGCTTGGCAGATGCTGAGGCAACTCCGTCACCGATGGAATCCGCGTATTCGTCAGATTCGTCATCGTGTGATTGTGAGGGAGAAGGCCGGTCAGCAGGGATGCTCTGGCCGGGGAGCAGAGTGCCGTCGGCGTGAAGGCATGGCGAAACAGCATACCCTCCTCTGCGAGTCGATTCGTGGCCGGTGTGTGGCAGATGGTGTTCCCATTGGCTGCCAACGAATCGAACCGCTGCTGATCGGTGAGAATCAGCAGAATATTGGGCGAATCAGACATCGTGCAGACTCAGCTCTGGCGTTCAAGCGGTGTCTCGCTCGAGGACCATGCCTTCCTGTTCGACACGTTCGAACATGGCTCTGTATTCGGGCGAACCATCGTCATCCCAGTATTCAGTTTCGATCGGCGCATCGTAGCTCAGGGAGATCTCGCGACGACAATCGGGCCGAACCATGAAAATCGACTCCTGCGTGTCGGCGAGATTGTACATCCAGGTGCCGTCGCTAAGACGAGATTTGATGATCCACTTGGGCTGCTCAGGCAACTTGAGCGCCGAGAGTCGATCCAACGCCTTGCGATTGAGCGTCACCCCGAGCCCAGGCACTTCGGACACGCGCAGATGGCCGCTCTTCGGCTGCGGGTATTCGTCGACCACATCCTCACTCCACGTCTCACAGTCACTGAAGAAGTGGAAGTTCCCCGTCGGGGCCGCCGCCATCATATGGCAGGTCATGGCACGCGTGATATTGCCGCCCATGTTCTGCAGCATGAAGGGAATGTCTCCGGCGGCGAAGAGTCCCGCCTTGCGCATGGCGTCGCCAATGCGCGCATGGCCGAGCATATAGATGTCGGCCGCGCCCATGAGTACTTCGTAGGTCGCGCCCAACGGACAGTGATGCAAAACGACGGGTAGAGGCGAGCGCTTGCGCAGTTCGATGTAACCGGGAAGATCTTGTGCGGGCAGGGCGTCCTCGAAGCAGCCGGCGATCGGGTACTGTGCCAGCTTGTCGCACAGTTCGAACATATGATCCGTCGTGCCGTGCATGGTGAAGTCGTAGTGAACCTTGAAGCCGGGTGGCGCCACCTTCTGCATCGCTTCGGTCTGGTCAATCACATTCTCGAAGGGTGACAGGTGGAACTTGAGCCACGTGTATCCCTGGGCGGAATACTGCCGCACGGCTTCGGCCATCCGCTCGGGGTGCGTCGACACGGTCCAACTCCCCACTGGAACCCACGAACGATACTTCTGGCCGAACAGCTTGTAGACAGGAACTCCCGCCGCCTTGCCCATCAGGTCGTACATCGCCGTTCCGAGGCCCAGGGACACCTCGTCTCCCACGTGATCGAAGGGACTGGTGCCGATGTAATGGTCGATCGTCTCCTGCGGTTCGGTAGATCCTGACTCGCCCAGTCCCACGAGTCCATCGTCGGTATGAACCACGTAGATCGTGCGTGACGTGGGACCGTAGTAATGATTGAGTTGATACGAGATCCAGTCGACATACGGCGAGGCGATGCGATGGACCTCGATGTCGGTGACTTTCATGGTGCTCTCTCCAGATGAGCCTGCACAGCGGGCATGCCGGTCCAAGGAGAGCACACGCGGCGTGCGCGTCAAGATATCCAGATCGAAGGTGTGGCAGATCAACGTTTCTTCTTGCGAGCAGCCTCTGTCCATCTCACCTTGTGGGCTAGATGCCTGATGCATAACTCGAGACAGACGAGGATCGGTGAAACAAGACTGGCATAACAAGGAATTCGAGTGCCTGGTCACTCTCGGAGAAAGCACGACGGCAGGAGGCTGGTCCAGTTCACGCGAACGCTGTTGGGCGTCTCGATTGTCGGTTTTGATCAGCGACGTGCAGTCTCAGCCTGTGCGTTTGATCAACTCGGGGATCGGCGCC
Source organism: Gemmatimonadota bacterium (assembly GCA_002712305.1). GTDB lineage: Bacteria > Latescibacterota > UBA2968 > UBA8231 > UBA8231 > UBA12574. The sequence continues at coordinate 3,837 of PATE01000120.1, forward strand.
AATGTCATCTCGACTCGCAGTCCCTCCTACGAGCACAGTGGCAAACCGGCGGGCCTGGAGCGACTCGAGAAACACGTGTTCGAACACAGACCTGATCTGCTCATCGTCAGCTACGGTCTGAACGATGCTCGCGGCGGAACACCCCTGGCGCAGTTTGCCGAAGATCTTTCGATCCTGGTCGGACGAGTCCGTGACAACTGTGCCCCCCTGATCGTGTTGCCAGGGCCCTATTTTATGACCGATTTCAGCGTCGGAGGGCAAGTGTGGTCCCATGCGGACCTGCGGCTGTTCGAGCAGTTCAACAGACAGATCGCTTCGGTGGCCGATACCTTGGATTGTCTGTTCGTCGACCTGCTCGCCGGGTATGATCGAACGCCCTGGCTCGTGCATCACGATGGTGTGCACGCCAACGACCTTGGCCACCTCGTCGTCGCCCATCGGATTTTCGAGAAACTCCTGCAGAACTGCTCTGGTCTAGCACGAAACACGCAGGCACTGGAAGAATCGATTCCGCCCTGGCGTGACGAATCCACCTTGCAGGCTGACTACGGCCACTGAACGCGGTCACCGATCGAGGGAAACATGCTCAAGCGCGGGTCATCGGGTGGGATCTACATCCATCCCTGGGACATCACGGACGAGGGTATCGACGACTGTTATGACTTTCTGGATCAGTCGTGTGGGCTCAACGAACTGTTCGTCGCCGCCGCATATCATGCGAGTACGTTCGTTCTACCACACAATCCGAAACGGTTGGTTCGCTGGGATGACGGGGGGATCTACTTTACACCGAAACATGCCCGCTGGGGAGACACCTCCATCCAACCAGCCCTCGGCTCGGGTGTCGACTCCGACTCCTATCTGACCCAGATCGTCGACAAGGCACGCGACCGGGATTGGGGCGTGTTGTTCTTTGTCGTCTTCCATTACTCCGTCCCCTTACCGACCCGGTACCCTCACACGTGCTGCATCGACGCGCTGGGTGAACCACATCGCACCTACCTTTGCCCATCCAATCCAGATGTGCGCAGCTACGACCTGGCCCTTGTAGAGGAACTGCTGGACACCTACTCAGGAGATGGCATCCGTCATGAGTCCCTCGGATTCGGTGGCTGGAATCAGATCGCCCTGTGTAACAAGGTGGAGGTTTTGCCTACTCCCCGTGACCAGTTCCTTCTCAGCCTCTGTTTCTGTGAGCACTGCGTCTCGAGGGCCCACGAAGAAGACGTCGACGCCTTGTCCCTGCGTGGTTCGATCCGCGACCATCTCTATCGGAGTCTGCCACAGAATCCCACCGAGTGGGATGATTCAGCCCCAGATGAGCAGTGGGCTCGCAACGTCTTTGGCGGACAGCTTTGGAGATACCTAGATGTGCGCTGCCATACTGTGAGCAGTCTCTTCGGCGAGGTGCAGAATCTGTGCAATTCGCATGACGCGGCGTTCATGCCCTTTGGCACTCGCAATGACCGGGATGTCATGGCCTGCAATGACTACTCGCTCATGTACCCGCATCTGAAACGGGTCAGTCTGGGCGCAACAGGCAACGATCCGGTCGCCCAGCGAACCAGCCTGCAGGCGGCCATCGAAGAGGTTCCACACCACGCCGAGCCGGAGATCATGCACAACCAGCGAAGCTTTGACAGTTCCCCCAAACTGACAGAGGCCGTAATGCTTGCCCGAGACGTGGGCATCCGCCATCACTCTTTCCACTACTACGGCATGAGCCGTCGGCACGAGTTGGAATGGATCGGTGATTCTCGTGACGCCTGGGCAAAGGGGTAGCGATGATACCTCCACACACGGTTTCCAACGACCCGGGCACGATCTGGGCCAAAGACACGAAGCCTGCCGTCGATACCCCACCCGATGGCGAGACCGATCCGGCCCCCGAAAGCGCCTGGCCTGCGTCGGCCGCGCGTACGGGGATCTATGGCGTCGTCACACCGCACGTGGTGCCGGCTGCCTCGGATGGTTGGCGGATGTACTACACCCAGATTCTTCCACGGCCTGGGTATCCGGCCGGTGCCAATGATTACGACAATGCCACGACGCGCATTCTGAGTGCCACATCAGCCGATGGCGTCACGTGGTCTCCCGAAGCGGGCGTCAGACTCACGGCCTCCCAGGGGGGCGCCGGTGACTATCGGGTGGTCTCCCCCGAAGTCGTCCCGTTGACCGACGGCAGCGAACGACTGCGCATGTACTTCGAGTGCAATCCGGGTGCCCAGTCCGTGGCCAGCTCCATCCGCAGTGCCCTGTCCGACGATGGCGGCACGACGTGGGCCGTCGAACCAGGAGAGCGGTTTTCGGCCGGTGGCAGCTACAACTCGCCGCGGATCATCTTTCTCGACGATGGCCGCTGGCGTCTGTATTGCAGCGACCGCGGCGTGGGAATCGTCAGCGCCATCTCCGAGGATGGGGGCGTTACATTCGAACGCGAGGCCGGTGAACGGATCGTGCCGACGACCTCCTACGAGGCCATGACGACCTTCGCCCCCGAAGTGCTGCGCATCACCGGTGGCGGTTACCGCATGTATTTCGCGGGATACAGCGCCATGGATTGCGCCCACGTGCTCAGCGCCACATCAGAGGACGGCCTCCACTGGGACAAAGAGCCCGAACCGGTCATCGCCCCAGGAGGGCCGTTGGATCGTTCGAAATGCTCGGAGATGTGTGTCATGCCCATCGAGACCAACGATGGACCTACCTTTCGGATGTTCTACGAAGCCTGCGATGGCACGGCCCCCGATGAGCGAGGGGTCTGGCGGATTATCTCTGCCACCGCTGGGCCTGCCACTTTGAGTGAGGAAGAGCGATCGTGAGCCAATCGCCCGTCGCCGTCGGCCCACCCCGGAACCCGCTCCTTCTGCCCCAGATCGGCGACCCCCTGCTCGCACAGGTTCTGGAGCGGCCTTCCAGGGGGTTGGCTGAAGCGACTCGACCGAACTTCGTGCAGAATCCTCGATCTCCTGTTCAGTGGACGGGGCCCGATTTCGACAAGATGGAGGACAGCCGTGAGCCACTGCTGGAATGGCCCTCGGTGCTGAGCCAGTTCAACGCCGAGGCCTTCCTGCGCGATGGAGCTTGTGTCCTTGAACGGGTCATGACACCGGCAGCCATCGAAGCCTGGTCTGAGGCCCTCTTACAAGGCCAGCAGTGCAATGACCGACTGATTTCGGGTGATTGGACACAGATCGACTGGGCCGGCCTCGGGCGTACGCCCCCAAACACTGCGGTGACGACGGCGGACAGAGAAAAAGCCCTCGGTGGCAGTCAGACCATGCCGCAGAGCGACGACGAGGCGGGCGTCCAAACGTTGCGTCAGCACAGCGTTTTCGCCGAGTATTTCTCGGCTGGACACGTGGGTTTCCTCATGAATGTGATGACCCATCCGCAGATGCTCGACCTGCAGCGCCTGTGCCTGAAGGCCGAAACCGTGTACTTCGATCACAACCAGTTGCTCACACGAGCACCGGGATACGCAGGCGGTGCCTGGCACAGTCACAAGATTGGCGCAGGCAACGACGACGGGGTCACCGTCGCCGATCTGGATGCCTATCGCCGACAGCCGAATATCAACCTGACCCTCTGTTATCCTCAGGGATTCAGCGCTGATGCAGATGGCGGCCTCAAGTTGGTCAGCGGCAGTCACCTGTTCCGAGATCCGGCCGGCTGTCGCGCTCCTGACGACGATGCTCTGCGGGCGGGCTGGCTCAAGGATCGCCGGCACCCCGTCACCGGCAGAGCGCTCGAAATCGAACATCTTGCCCTGCCTCCGGGCTCGATCGTCTGCTGCCTGTCTCACGCGGCCCACGCCGTCGCCCCAAAGGCACAGGATCGATCTACGAGGTGGTGCTCCCTGTTCTGTTATCGCAAGGCTGACGAGGAGAACGGGATCGTCCAGCCGCCGCACGCGGTGCCGCCCGTGTGGTCACTGAAAGCGCAGCGCGGCGAGTTGCCGGCAACATTGACCCAGCTCGTGCAACACAGCTTCGACCGAGAACTCACAGGTGGACGCGTCGGCACGTTTGATCAGTAGGCGCCACACAGATACCGCTGCTACCAGACGTCCTCAAAGGGATAGACCTTCCGCCGCAGATTCTTGAAGCGTCCCGCCACCGCCTCCGCCGAATGCACATTCGGTTCGGACACCACGTGGATGGCCCCCGACCACGCTTCGAATCCCGCACGAAAGTGTGCAGCTGACTTCACGCCGATATAGCGCATGTTCTGGGGGTCCAGCTCCATCGACCGCGCGAAGGCCGTGTCATAGGGCTGCTCGCGATGACTCACGACCAAGACGTGCACACCCTTCTGTACGAGATGAGCAGAGGGCCCCATGTTGCCCGCCAGACCTCGATTCCGAGGGCCGTCGTAGAGAAAGTGGCCGTCTCCGAGGGCGACGACGGTGGCCGTCATCTCCACCGGGTGGCCCTGGATCGGCGTGGACTTGCCACCCACTGTCAGTGTCAGTTCGGCCCCTACACCCGCCTGCTGGCACAGCGTGACCGCCTCGGGGTCGACCATGTAAAGGATGCAGGCATCCTGCAGATCCGCGTTGATGAAGGTCTGCAGCATCCCTGTGCTGTCGCCGGGCGCACCACCGCCGGTGTTGTCATTGCGGTCGGCGAAAATGACCGGATACGAGCCGGCTGTATCGGCCAGCGTCAATGCGTCTCGCGTAGACGGCATGACCAGCTGCCAGTCCGCACGCCGTTCCCACAACCACTGCCCGAGTTCATCAGCGTACGACTGGGCCAGCGCCTCGTCGTCGTCGGTGGCGATATAGACGGAAGCCCCCATGTCAGGGGTGTCGGCGAGAGGGAAACATGTGGCAATCGATCCGCAGATCACTCTGGGCCGCGCTTCGATCTCGTGCAGCAGCTCGATGGCTGATCGCATAGGCGGGTGGGCCGTCACCTGATTCATCCCCCAGGCAAGGGGGAGTTGGCACAGTGCCAGGGTTGGTCGCAACCCTTCACGGAGAATCCGATGCATCACGTCGACGCATTCTTTCCCGCGCTCCTGCTGATCGATTTCGGGGAAGGTCTCGTGGCCGATCATGACATCGGCCATCTCCACCATCTGCCTCGAAACGTTGGAGTGGATGTCGAATTGGGCGACGATGGGCACATCCGGGCCCACCAGATCACGAACTGCCGCCAGCACATGTCCTTCCCCGTCGTCGATTCCTTCAACGACCATCGCGCCGTGCAGATCCATGAGGACACCGTCAATGATGCCGGCCGATCGCATGGCACCAAGCATCTCGGACAGGATCTCATCAAAGATCTCACGAGGCGTGGGTGCGCTGGGGTGCGCACTGGCGAAGATCGTCGGTATCAGCTCGAAGTCGTGGTCCGCGCAACCGTCGACGAATCCTCCGAGGGCCGTATTCGTGTCCGCGAACTTGTCCAACACCTGCTGACCACGCAGAAAACCAAACCGTCGGTTTCGGTAGCTCTCCCACGTGGTGGGGACCGTCGTGAAGGTGCTCGTCTCGTGATGAATCGTTCCGGTGACGATCCTCATGTGCTCCCCTTTGGCGTATCTGTAGTCATTTCCAGGACTGCCTCGACTTGTTTTGGGATGATCGGGATCCGTTTTCCTCCGATAGATTGGAACCCGCGCCTCCAAATCACTTGTACTGCGCCAGATCTCCCTTGAAGGTCAGTCCGAGAAGCTCGACCGTCCGCTGAACATTGCACGTATCTCGTGCCTCCGGTGTTCCTACCACGTGCAGGACCTCATGCCCCATCGTTTTCGACTCTGCTGCGAGCCGGCAAGCCTCGGCCAGATCGTGCCGGCAGACGAGACCATTGCGGTAGCTCCCCGCCAGAGATTCACGATTGCGACCGATCTTCGCTCGGCTGTCGACGATGTAGTCAGGGCGCAAAACCACCGTCTTCATGCCATACGCATCGTGAAACTGCCGACACATCTCCTCTTGCAGACGTTTCTGAATGCCGTATTGTGAACCCTCAGCGCTGCGCGTCTCGCCCGAGAAAAACTCGCCCTTGGGGTGAGCGACGCTGCAGGACCCCATATGCACGACCCGCTCGATTTCACGCCGGTGCGCCGATTCCAGCACGTTCCACAAGCCCTTGAGATTCACCAGAAACGACTGGGTGTTGTCTTCCAATCGAAGTTCCGAGCGATAGGGAAAGTGGACGGCCAGATGAATGATGGCATCCACGTCCTCCGTTGCCGCGTGGACGAAGTCGAACTCGACGATGTCTCCGTAGTGCACATCCTCTCCGGGCCACGTGCCATCAATGTCATTCCACTGATCCCAGCTTTCCGGCGAGAAGACGACGGCGCGGACGTCATGTTTGTCCTGCAGATTGGCCAGTACTGCACGCCCGGTCCAGCCTTCGGCACCAAAGACAGCGATTTTCATGAGGATTCCCCTGTGAACACATCACGCAGATGAGCCGCCGCTTTGGCGATCGAGACCGGGCGATCTTCCTCATCATCCCCTTCGTAGACGATGGAGATGCACCCGTTGTAGTCCACCGCCCTCAACAGACGACCGATTCGTGCATAGTCGAGGATCTCTTCTCGACCACTGGCGATCTGATAAATCTTGCAGCGCACGTAGCTGGCAAAGGGCAGGGTCTGCTCGATGTAGGCATAGATGTCCACATTGGGATCCATGTCACCGAAGGCGCCGTGGGCTCCACGCCATTGCCCGGTGTCGACGACGAGGGAGAAATTGGCGTGATCCACCTCCTCGCGGATGCGTAACACGTCAGGTCCCGTCGCCGCCAGGTTGCGATTGTTGTGATTCTGCAGCGCCACCACCACCCCTCGCTCTGCCCCGTAGTCGCAGACCTCGCGCAGACAACGTGCCAGGGCTCCAAAGAGCGGCTCACGATCTTCGTCGTCCGTCGCCGACCAGCCAAAGACCCGGATCAGGGGTGCACCGAGGACCAGCGCCATATCGATCACAACCTTGGCTTCGGCCACCTTCGACCGCTGAAACTCCTCGTCTCCGGCGAAACCACCCCCCATGCCCAGATACCCCACCGGCAACCCGAGGTCGAGACACTGGCGTTTCATACCGAGCAGGTAGTCCGTCTCCTGTGAGGCGAAGGCCCGCTGATGGAAGTCGACACAGTCGAGTCGCAACTCGTGACAGGTCTGGATAAAGTCCTCGACGCTGATCTCGGCTCCTTTGAAGCTGAGATAGTTACAGCCAATCTTGATCATCGCGCTCTCTCAATGGGTCACAGTTTCAGTGGGTCACAGTCTCAATTGGTCACAGTCTCAATTGGTCACACCCATCAACATTGGGTAGTGTTGGCGCTCCTGCGATCCCTGCGGCCGCGAATCTATGATAGCACACGCAGCCCAACCATCGTGAACCCCAGGAAGCCCCCATGAGCCGTGACAACGAAGTCATCTTCTACACCGATGGTCGACACTCCAACGTCTACATCTACGAACCTCCCATGGACAAACGCCTCTATACGGCGCCCATCGACGAACTCGTAGACCTTGGGATCGACACGATCAGTTATGCCGTGGGTGACTGCCGCGTTCTGCTCTACGACACGAAAGTGGGCGAACGCTGGGGCCACAATCTGCGGCGGACGAATCACATCATCTGGTATCGTGCCGCCCTCAACGTGACGCAATTCGTTGAGGACGGCAACGACCCACTGCAGGTCGTTTGCGATCGAGCTCACGAACTCGGGTTCACCTTCATCCCCAGTCTTCTGCTCGGTATGCAGCATCAGGAACCGGCCGAGATCAATGACTGTCGGTGCTCTGACTTCTGTTTCGAGCACCCCGAGTACCAGATCGGACCCGAACCCGACTTTCGACAGGCCCGTTGGGACGATCCGGCGAGATTCTCCTACGCCATACCAGAGGTTCGACAGAACCGCCTCGACGTCATCGGAGAGCTCGTCTCCTCCTATGACACCGACGGCATCGAGCTCAACCTCATTGACTACGCACCCTTCCTTGCCCGTCGCGAGATTCCTGAACACACGCAGACCTTCACCGATTTCGTTGGCGACGTAAGACGACTGTGTGACACCGCGGCAAAGCAGCAGAATCGACCAAAGCGACTGATCGTACGCGCGGCCGCGAGTCTGGCAGGCTGCAAGGCCATCGGCATCGATCTGGAGGGCATGATCGGAGATGAGATGGTGGATACGGTAATCGCCATGACTCCGCACTCCACGGGGCAGATGGAGCAGCACCCGGCAAGTGTGGCCGAACTGGTTCAGGCAACCAACGGCAAGAGCGTGAAGATCGTGCGCGGCATCTCCACGGGGGTTAACCACGATGCCTTCCGGATGGCACCACGCGAAATGCTCGTCGCCCAGGTCGCCAATGGCTACGATGCCGGCGCCCAGGGCGTGTTCTTCTCCACCTACTACCCGAATGGATATCCCTACGCAGATGCGGATCTGGCCAATCTGCGCAACATGGGCCACCCGGAGCTACTCACTCGCAAGGACAAGCACTACGCCGTGCGACAGGGGCCCAATGGTCCGGACGATACGCCCGGCGGCTACGACCAGCCCCATCCGCTACCCGTAGAACTCGAGGTCGGCAAGCCGGGTCCGTCGCAGACGTTGTATGTGAGTGATGACGTGGCTCCTGTGAAGGATGCAGGAGAGTTGTCCCGATGCGAGTTGCGTGTGCGCCTCGTATCTCTCATCCACGACGACACCTTCGACCTGTGGTTCAATGGCGTGCAGATCCCACGTGATCATCAGAACTGGGCCGACTGGACCTATTCGGTACGCCCCGTGCCGGGCAATCGCATGAACAGCCACTACTGGATTACCGTCGACCTGCTGCGTCTGGGGCCGCTGCCTCTGCAGGGCGACAACTCAGTCCGTGTCGATCTGACACACCACGATCCTCGGTGTGATCCGCCCGTGGTGTTGCACGACGTAGAGCTGATCATTCAGTATCGAGATCGTCGCCACGCGCCCCGCCGTGACGAGTGGGCCTTCGATCCACGACAGGTGTGAGGAATCATGAAGGTCCTCGATTTCAACCGATCCCACACGATCGTCACGTCAGCGCAGGAGGGCGTAGAGATGAACACTTGTCGCAGTCAGGTTCTTGCCTCTTGCACACTGACTGACGACTCGCAACGACCCGTGACGTACTACCTGTGCAAGGAGTGTATCGGCGAGCACATGTACAAGGAGATCGGCATCGCCCAGGTGCCCACCTCTGAGGTCTGCACCATTTTCGGTGAACACGAGTCGTCGCTGCGAAAGAAGTTCGCCGACCATAAAGACGACGTGATCCAGTCAGGCACCAACGATGTGAGTCGCAAGGGGTTCGCCGGCGGCGTCGCCTACTGGACAAATCTGAGGTTCTTGCTGAAGTCCGCCGAGGCTCGCCCTCTGAGGACGACAGATGACATCATCACCGCCACGCTCGGTGGCGAGAGCATGGTCGGCGTGACGACACTGGCCGACTCGAAGAATGGCGGAGAGACCCGGCTCGAATACCCAATCCCCTACGTGAATGTGCACCGACCCGAGAACCGCTTTCAGGTGGACGTGGGGCCGATTCTGTATCCTGATGTAGCCTCGAACGAGCCGGCTCTCGTCGATCGCCTGCAATTCGCCTACGTGATGTACAACCAGCTGGAGGTCGCCGAATTCGCCCTGCGTGTGCCGACGGTCATCGGCGGCGATCTGTCCGTCGAGACACAGCACTACTCGCAGGTGGTGAAGGTGCCCGCTCGCAGCGAGCTCTTCGCCCTGGTCGAGTGAGAATGGAGGCGTGGCCGGCCGGAATCGCTGCTTCTTTTCGGGCAGTGACGCCCAGGCCGGACATCCGAGCGGTCAGAACGCGAAAAGACGAGACCGGCGTGGCACCCCGTATAACCGAAGTGCAGCACTCCGTATGTCCGGAGTGCGCCAATGGTCTCGCCTTTCGCTGAAGCCCGACTTCGGACCACCACATGGGTGCCGTTTGGCCGCGTATGACCGCAACCCTCGCCGGCGAGCCAAAGACGAAGGAGCTTCGTCCCGATCGTGGCTTTTCATACAGACTCCTCGACGAGGAACTGGCGCAACGCTATCGTGCCGAGCAACAGCAGAAAAAGATCGGCGGCATCTTTTCGAGCCTGTCGATCTTCCTCGCCTGTTTGGGATTGTTCGGCCTCGCCTCCTTTACAGTGCAGCAGCGCACCAAGGAGAGCGGCCTACGCCGAGTGCTCGGCGCCTCCACCACCGACATTGTCTCGCTGCTTACCTGGAACATCCTGCGATTGGTACTGGTCGCCAATGTTGTCGCCTGGCCGATCGCCTACTTCACCATGTATCGGTGGCTGCACAACTTTGCCTACCGCGTCGACGTGGGGGCCTGGACCTTTGTCGCCAGCAGTGCGCTGGTGCTGGTCGTGGCCGTCACGACCGTAGGTGGCCATGCGATCAGAGCAGCGCGGCGGAATCCGGCGGAGGCCTTGAGATACGAGTAGAGACCGAGGCGGTCAGAGACTCGCTTGCGCCCATGCTCAGAGGCGACTGGATGTTGGCCTTGTGCGATGCCGGGCGACACAGACCTTGCTGATATTCACCCCGTCAGCCAATGTTGTCGGAAAGATAGTCCTGACGCAGACAGTTCATATCACGGAGCCATCCGAAGGTGCAGAGCCTCTGTTATGATTCGGCAAACTTCGAGCAGATCCGGGTCCTCGATACGTGGCGGCGGTATGCAGACCGCCTGACGTGGGGTCGAGGACAGTGCCTGGCGATTCTGGATGACGGATGCGACCTGTCTGCGCCGCAGTGGCAGGTCGAGATGCCCTGGGGCCGGAAAGTCATCGCGACCTATAACAGTATCGATGACAATGCCGACCCCACGCCCGTACCACCAGGATACCATGGCACGTCGGTGGGTTATCCGTCATCTCTCAATCATGAGGGAGTCCTGGGCATCGCCTACAACAACTTCGTTGCGCAGATACGGGCAATCTCGATCGTTCACCTATCGGGGCAGGGCGAGGCCGATACCATGGCGGCGGCACTGAATTGGGTGCTTGAACACCACCACGAATACAACATTACCACCGTCAACCTGTCCCCCGTGGATGATGAGCGCCACCAAGACCCGCTGCCCACTCTGATCGACGGCCCTCTGCGGGCGCTCAAAGAGCAAGGGATCTGGGTGAGCGCGCCCTGCGGCAACAACGGCTACACAGACGGAATCTCATGGCCCGCCTGCCAACCAGACTGTTTCAGCATTGGTGCGACCAAACCGGGAGCGCATGCGGCCCACCTGGATCGCTTTACCAATACCGACCTGCTGGTTGCCGCCGCAGCGACCTCGTCCTCCAACGCCAATGCCGCCGCCTGTTCGATGATCCTGCGAGAAGCGATCGACGTCGGCGCTTATCCCTGGCAGGATCACGGCCCGACCTTGGCAGACGCCATGCTGGCGATCTTCCAACAGACAGGCGTCAGCATCGAAGATCCGCTTGTGCCAGCCACGTTTCACGAACTGGATCTGCTCGCTGCCGTGGGCCACGTGCTGGGCGGTTGACCTTCCGACTCTGCGATGTCGTCTCCTTTGTCGCTTCCGTGTACGAGTACTATCGTGAGGAATGTTACTCGCCAGCGGCGCTGTTTCCGGCGCTGGCGAAGTAGAGTCCCGTCAACATCATGGCAAACTGGAACTCCATGCCGCCCATCGGATGGGTTTCGGACGCCATGAAAGCCCATTGTGGCCAGTGTACCATCATGATCGCACCCGCCATGACTGGTGCAATGAGCAGTCCACCGAGGCTAGTCAGGATGTCCTTGCCGAAGACACTGTCAGCAGCAAGACACCTCCGCCCGTCTCCGTCAGCCGCCAGGGCCATGGGCATGCCACCCATCTTTTCCGCCGTTCCCTGCAGGTGCATGAACTTGCCCAGACCATGATAGAGGAAGATGCTGGCAGGTCCGATCCGCAGAAACCAATGAGCATGGGGGCCAGACGATCAACGAAGTTCATGCGATTCCCCGGCGAGTGAGTGTGTGGGTTTGAGAAAAACAATCGGGGGCTGTTCATTGCATCAGCAGGGCTGTGCTCACGCCGCGCGCCTGGTAGTAGGAGATCTGAGCAATGAGCCAGACCGTCTCGAGCTCCTTCAGGTCCCGCGCACCGTAGATCATGACATAGGTCGAGGTTTCTCCCGAGATCTCGTCATCGATCGGGTGGATGCCCCCCAACCCTTTCCCAGGGCAATCGTAGCGAACTCTGAGGGGAGCAGCATGTGCATGCTGCCATCTTCCACCCTGTGCTGATGGGCAAACTCCAGAGACTCGCGAATAAACGCGCCATCAGGTCCCTCGGCGAAATCCGGCTCGAGTCGCCATCCCAATGATCCGAAAAGAGAGAAGGGTGTGGGCTCAAACTTGATGCCTGGCAAAGGGATGGCCGATGCCGTCATCGCCTGGACCATCTCCAACGGGGCATTCTGGCTGTGTTGCTGGTGCGGCACGCCGAGCGGAGTTTCGGGTGCGGGACCCTCTCTGTCCGGTGCCGCGTCGAGGGCGGCCGAGATTTCCTCGGGGGGGATGATGGGCAGCGCGTTTTCTGACGTCTGTGTCCAAGCCGCCGTGCTCACGATCAACATACAGGCAAGCACAGCAATGCGAGTTCACAGCGACATCCTGTATACAACCTCCACTAAACCCGAAAGCCGGGCTCGTCTCTTGCACCAATCAGATGGTAGACGCAGGACACAGGATCCA
>PATE01000121.1 GCA_002712305.1 Gemmatimonadota bacterium
ACACTACGCCTATTGCTGCGCAGCGATGCGGCTGACGCTTACCGAATCACCACCCGGAATTACTCATCTGATGCCGGCCGCGCCGAATGGCATGCAAGTGCAGGGACCGACTATGCCACCGAAGAGAAGCACTACACCGGCTGGTTTCCGACGACGAAGGTCCGCCTGTGGCGCCGGCATGCTGCGGTTCGATTTCGAGGAGCCGTGCACGAACTGGTCGAGGCCTCCTTGCAGGAGACCGGGCAGCGGGTAGGTGATTGTCTGGTGCCTGTTCACCACTACGGCTATGTCGAGAAGGAACGTGCTGCCGATCGTTATGTAGAGGCGGGTGAAAGAAAACTCGAGAGGTCCCCTGATGATCTGCAGGCGCGCTATGAGCTGGCCATCGCCTACCGTGATGCGGGTCGATTGTCTGAAGGGCTGGATCAGATTCGCTTCGTCGTCAGCAACACGGCGGCAGCAGGAACCGGATCAGACTATCTGGATCCTGACAATGTCGACCTCGTGCACGCCGATCTGCTCGATCGTGCCGGCCACCTGCAGGAGGCGCTCGACGTGGTAGAAGGCCTCATCGAACGATCGCCTGCGTCGACGGCGGCCCACAACAATGCCGGCAGTCTGCTGACCCGATTGGGGCGTCATCATGAGGCCCTGGCCGCTTATGGTCGTGCCCATGCACTGGCGCCCGATCACGAGGTGATCGCCGGCAATCTCGAAAGGCTCAAGCGTCACCTGGCCGATGGCGCTGAAGCGACACCAGAGCTCATCGCGGCCTCACCGGTCGAGGCTGATCGTGGATACAGGCTCAGCGCCTGTCTCATCGCCCGCGATTGCGCCACCGACCTGGCACGTTGCCTCGACAGCATCGCCACCGTCGCGGATGAAATCGTCGTCGTCGATACGGGATCACAGGACGATACCGTGGCCGTCGCCGAACGCTTCGGGGCTGTGGTGGGCCATTTTCCATGGTGCGACGACTACGCGGCGGCGCGCAACGAATCACTGCGTCTGGCATCGGTTGGCGAGTGGATCCTCTGGCTTGATGCCGACGACTTCCTGCTACCGGAGGATCGGGACAAGATCGAGCGCGCCAAGCAGCTGCCACCGGACCAGGCGCTGCAATGCACCCTCACCAACACCGAGGGGTCAGATCGCACCAGCTTTCGCCAGATCAAGATGTTCCCGCGACGCGATGACATCCGTTTTGAGCGGCCTGTGCACGAGACCGTCCTGCCCTCGCTGCGGCGACTCGAGTTGCCCATCCGGTTGACGGATGTGCGCGTCATGCACACCGGCTATGCAGATCCTGCCACCGTGGCGCGCAAGAGTGACTACTACCGGCGGCTGATGGAAGGATGGGTTGCCGAACATCCGGATGATCTGGATGTCTGCTTTCGCCTAGGCCATACGGCCTACGTCGACGGCGACCGGCCACGAGCGGTCGACTACTTCGATCGCATTCTCGAGTCGTCACAGCCAACCCGCTCATTGGAGCGACATGCGGCCGTCTTCCGTGGCCGTTGTCGCCTTGAGGCAGGAGACTGGGAGGAAGCGATTCCCGATTTCGAGCGGGCCCTGGCCATCGACCCACAAGACGTGTTCGCCCATGCATCCATCGGCGACGCACTGACAAAGGCGGGTCAGTATGCGCGAGCCCGGGATCACCTTGAGAAGGCACTGGCGGGGCAACTGGAGGGGAGTTTCCCCCTCGACCCGGTCGCAATCGAGTATGGAGTCCGGTTCTTTCTCGGACAGTGTCTGGCGGCCCTGGGGGATCATCCGGGTGCCATTGCATCGATGGAGCAGGCTGACCGCCTCTTGCCGGAACGTACCGAGGCGGCGGCTGCCCTGCGCGAGCTACGCCCAAGTCTAGCCGGCAAGGTGCTGCCGGCGACACCCGTCGCCTCGAGTCAGCCAGGCCAGCCGGAGACGGCCGTGACGCATCCAGATGCACGGCTGACGCTCTGTATGATCGTGCGCGATGAAGAGAGCCGACTGGGCAAGTGCCTCGACAGTGTCGCTGGGCTGGTCGATGAGATCGTCGTCGTGGATACGGGCTCAACGGATGGGACCGTCGAGGTGGCACGTGGCCATGATGCCGTGCTGGGCACATTTGTCTGGTGTGATGACTTTGCTGCGGCCCGTAACGAGTCGCTCCGGCTGGCAACAGGGGACTGGATCATGTGGCTGGACGCCGACGATGTCATGCCGGCTGAGTATCACGCCCCGATCCGGCAACTGGTCGCCGGACCGCAGGATCGCGGCTACTTCTTCGTTCTCGACGATCAGGGATACGAGAATGTGTCCTGCCTGCAGATGCGGCTGTTCCCGAATATCGAGGGGGTTCAGTTCGAGATGCCGATCCACGAGCAAGTGACTCCCTCTCTGGGGAAACTCGGCATCGACATGCAGCCCACAGAGATCCGTGTGGTCCATACGGGCTACACCACACCGGAGGTGGTGCGAGAAAAAAAGAAGCGCTACCTCGGCATCATTGAACGGTGGTTGCAGACCCACCCCGGTGACTACATCGTCCGCTCCCATGCCTGCCTCACCTATCACACAACGGGGCGTTTTGACGAAGCTGTGGCGGGTTATCGGTATATCCTTGAGCAGACCGATTGCCTGGCTGACCACAACTATGTCATCTACACGACATCTCTGTTGTTCCTTGGACGGACCTATCTCAAGATGGCCCGTGTGGAGGATGCCCAGGAATGGATCGGCAAGGCCTACGAGTTCGACCGCGACTACGTTTTGAGCCGGTTCTCGATGGCTGAAGTGAGTCTGGCGGCCGGGAACTGGCAACAGGCGGTTGAGTCTGCCCGCTCCGTGCTGTCCGGTGACATGCAGTTGACATTCTTTCCTATCGATCAGCAGGAGCTCACCTATTCAAGCTTGTGTGTGCTCGGCCGAGCACTGGCCCAACTCGACGATCTGGATGGGGCCGCGGAGGCACTGCAGCGAGCTTCGGAGGCTGGTGTACAGCGTCGCAGCGATGCGCTGGGGATCCTTTCAGAGATCTACAAGGCCAAGGGGTGCCGCGATAAAGCGTACCAAGTGCTGTCCGGCGCCCTGGCCTTGTCGCCGCAGGATCCCAAACACCGCTTCAATCGAGGGGTGCTCGATCTGGAAGCGAATCGCCTCGAGGCGGCAACGACTGCCTTCAAGAGCGTCCTGGAGGTGACTCCTGACTACGCGCCGGCCCTGATGAATCTGGGATTCATCGCCAAAAGCAGTGGTGACCTTGACGGCGCACAGGGATGGTATTCGAAGGTCTTGGCCACCGATCCGGAGAATGGCGACGGTCACGCCAACCTCGCGCATCTGTACCTGGGCCAGGATCGATATGCAGAGGCGGAGACGCATTTTGCCAGGGTGCAGGTGGAAAAGCCCGATCTGCTCGACATCCAGCTTGGTCTGCTGCTGGCCCGGATGGCTCAGGGGGCCTGGGATTCAGACCTGGCTCGTATCGTCCTGCGTGCGCTGCCGCAGGCGGCTGGCCTCGATCTCTCCTCCGCCCTGAGTGCTTCCCCGTCCTTCCTGCAACTGGGCGTGTCTCTCATACACCGAGAGGTCGTGTCATGCGCCCAGATCGCCTTCTCGTGTGCCGTGTTGGGCGGCCAGCAAGATCCGAGGGGAATGCCCGTCGTGGTGCAGGCCAAACGCTGCCTGGGCGAGTTGTACATGACTCTCGGTCAGCCCTGGAAGGCAGTGGAGCAATACGAATGGCTGCTGCAGGCCAATCCAAGCGATGCCGAGTCATTCCAGCGACTCGGAGACTGCTATACGCGATTGGGCGTGGAAGATGCGGCCCGTATGTGCTACGAGCGGAGCCAGCAGTTGGGGCAGGCCTAAGGCCTGGGCAGAGCCGATACCGTTGCGGGCGCCGCAGCGGAAAAAAACTTCCTTTGCCTCCGGTTTTAGGACCGTGGCTGCCCTTGCGGGCGGTTGCGGTTTTTCTGTTTGGGGCGAGGAGGAGGCCTGAATGGTAGACATAAATTCTTTTAAAACAACAATATATGAGATTGATGCCACTTCCTTGTTTATAGTTGGCATACCCCTTGCAAGACCGCGTTTGAGATACTCAGGCTTCCACGTCCGGGAGCCGGAGCGCAACGTTGAAAGGCCTACTGGCGCACGACAAGATTGTCCAGGGCCCACCAAGGATGGCCCGGCCTCAATAGGCCCACCAAGGAGGTAGACCAATGCCGCTTCGAATCGGTACTAATGTTACATCGCTCAACGCCGCTCGACATCTGAGCAGAGCTGCTGGCGACTTCACAAAACGCGTGGAGCGTCTCGCTTCCGGTCTGCGGATCAACCGTGGCGCCGACGATGCAGCAGGTCTGTCGGTGTCGGAGGGAATGCGTGCCGAGGTGCTCGGCATGCGACAGGGTGTCCGCAATGCTGAGCAGGGCGTGAGCCTCATTCAGCTGGCCGAGGGGTCTCTCAACGAGGTGAGCGCCATGCTCACTCGTATGCGTGAGCTGGCCGTGACCTCAGCCAACTCGACGATCAACGACGTAAATCGTCAGAGCTTGACCTCAGAATTCAATCATCTGACGGTTGAAATCGATCGCATCGCAAACTCAACGACCTACAACAAGCAGGTCCTGCTCACCGGCTTCGGCAATGCCGTGTCCCAGGTGGGCTCTATTTCAACGGCCCTGGCGGGCTTTTCCGGTGTCAGTGAGGTCGGTATCTCGGGCGCCGTTCCGGGAACCTACATCTTCACGGACACAAGCGATCAAGACAATCAGCTGACCCTTTCGGTGACCCTGCCGGATGGTACCAGGCTCGAGCAGTCAATCGATGTGGGATCTGCCATGGATCGTGACGGTGGCAAGAATGTTGTGGCGACGGGGACAACATTCGCCGCGAACTTCGATCGTGTCGGTATGCAGGTCACTATGAATGGTCCGGGAGTGAAGACGGGGACGACCTTCAAGTCGACCACGGCGACCGGCCAGGATGGCGTGATCACCATGACCAAGGCTGATGGCGGCACGGACTCAGTGAGGGTCACGGCGGGCCAGGATCTGAGCACGATCGCCACCGAACTCAACACCAAACTCTCCACGCTTGATTCGACCGCCTATGCCTTGATCGACCCGATCACCGGTGAACTTCATGTAGATACGGGCACCCTCACCGTCGAGGGGCTCTCCGAGACGATCGGCGCCGTCGGGGGCAATGCCTATGTGGACGGGCGCCTCGACGGTAAGACACTCGTCGTGGAGGAAGGCGAGGGGGGTGTATTGCAGGTCGGCGCCAATGACAACGCAGATAATCGGATTTCGCTGAACATCGGCGACATGCGGGCCAGTGGGAATGTCCTGAACCTGAACGGTCTGTCCGTTGCCAATATCACCAGTTCCCGCTCGACGATCTCTGTGATTGACACAGCGATCGTGGCAGTTGCCCGTCAACGTGGAGACCTGGGCGCGATTCAGAATCGACTGCAATTCACCTCCAACAACCTTGGGAATGCGATCGAGAACCTGCAGGCGGCTGAGTCAGCGATTCGTGATGCGGATGTGGCGGAGGAGATCTCTGCCTTCACGCGAAGCCAGATTATAACCCAGGCGGCGACGGCCATGGTTGCTCAGGCTAATGCATTGCCGCAGAATGCTTTGACTCTTCTTCGATAACTCTCGGACTAACGAGATTTCGGAGGCGAAACGGGAAGAACAGCAGCGGCCAAGCCCTCTGGGTCCACCCAGTCAACACGACACGACAGAAGCGACCCCAATGGCTCTCAGGCAAACTCCGGAGGGCCGTTTTGCTTTCTGTGTGAAAAAAATGTGGAGCGGATTCCTGTCGCGTCGATAATAGGGTTGTAATACCAAGTATCATTAAGTGGGTGCAATAGAATGTAACGAACTGAAAAATAGCCCATTGAAACGCGCAATCGCCCTCATGGAGGAATGCAGGGGATCGGCGAGTCGGTGGCGACAGAAGGACGAAGCCCGGTTTTATAAGTTCTTGCCATGACAAGGAGGTCTATGGTATGCCAAACGCATTGAACGTGAACAACAATATCGACGCGATAAATGTGCGTCGGCATTTGAATGCAAACAGTCTTGACCAGGGGATTCGCCACGAGCGATTGTCCTCAGGACTACGAATCAACAGTGCCCAGGACGACGCCTCCGGTCTGACCGTCTCGGAGGGTTTCCGGGCTCAGATCACCGGCCTGACGATGGGCGTTCGCAATGCCGAGCAGGGCTCCAATATGCTGCAGGTAGCGGAGGGATCGCTCAATGAGGTCAGCAGTATGCTCATCCGCATGCGCGAACTGGCCGTGCAGTCATCGAACAGCACGATCAATGATCAAAACCGAGAAGCGATTGAAGCTGAGGTGACTCAACTCAAAAACGAGATCGATCGCGTCGCGCTATCCAGTGAATATAACGGACAAACGCTTCTGACCGGCTTTGGTGCTCGAGCTGATGAAACGGTCTCTACGGCGCTCACCGACGAGGCAGACACGGGTGTCGCACGGATCTCGGCTTCCGGAACGCCAACTGGCACATACACTTTCATCGACAATGGCGGTGACGGCGAGATCACCCTGGGGAACGGGACGGTGACCCAGACGATCCGCATGGCGACGCAGTTGGACACGGGGCTCAATGTTGCAACCGGCTCAACCGTGGTAGCCAACTTCGACCGCCTCGGGGTACAGGTAACGCTCGCCGGACAGGATGGGTCGCCGAATACGACGGGCAGCTATATCGACGGCGATCTCAATGGCAAGACGGTGGCCGTCACCGGCGGTACAGGTGGTTCGTTCCAGGTCGGTGCTGACAACGTCACTGAAGACCGTATCGACGTGGGGATTCACGATATGCGGGCCTCGGCCGCCTTTCTGAATCTGAACGCTGTCTCCATGTCGACCCTTTTCTCCTCACGTTCGGCGATCACCCAGCTCGACGAAGCGATCAGCAAGGTTGCGCAGGTCCGTGGCGACCTGGGTGCGGCCATGAACCGCCTCCAGCACACGATCAGTTTTACCGGAAACTCGATTGAGAACAACACCAATTCTGAAGCCACGATCCGTGACGCCGATATCGCCACTGAAGTCACGAATCTCTCCAAGAGCCAGGTCATGACACAAGCCGCTACTTCGATGCTGGCTCATGCCAACCTTACCCCGCAGAGAGCTTTGCAGCTGATAGGGAACTAAGGGGCCTTCAAGGGGCAAATAGTTCCACCCGACGGGAATACAACGCCCAATATTCAGGGCAAATCAGGCTGGTGAATCGGGGCTCTGCAAAAAGGATGTAGGCCCCCGATTAAAGTTCTGGCAGGGTGCTGTCGATATACAAGGCAGGTCCTGGAAACAAGCAAGACCGCCGTGAATGGATAAGCTCCCGACTTGCATGTTAATGGTTGCCGTCGATCAAGGGGAGGGGATCCCCAGGGCGGCGAGAATTTCCGGTTAAAGCTTGGTCTTCAGGATACCGATAGTCCCTCTGTAACGTCTTTCATCCGGATCCCCGTCCCGGGATCCCAATCAAGGAGGGTATCACTATCCCGTTTTGATTTGAAGTTGGTAGATCTGTGTAGCTTGTGGATGTAGGTAAGAATTCCACGGATCGATCGGAACAGGTGTGAAGCAGCCACGTTGGGGAACGAGGCAGCTTAATTCGACATCGGCAAGGATGCCGATTGGCGATAAGATCAACAAGGAGGTTCGACGAATATGCCGCTCCGTGTAAACAACAATGTTGCCGCCTTAAATGCGCGGCGGCACTTGAATATGAATAACAAGGTCCTGAGCACTCGCCTCGAGCGTTTGTCTTCAGGATTGCGCGTAAACCGCGCCTCGGATGATGCCGCAGGGCTCAACATCCGTGAAGGTATGCGAGCAGAGATTGCCGGATTGAAGATGAACGTCCTCAATGCCGAGATGGGCAGTAATCTACTTCAGGTCGCGGAAGGATCTCTTAACGAGGTCAATTCCGTCCTGATTCGCATGCAGGAATTGGCCACGCAGTCTGCGAACTCAACAGTCACTGACCAGAACCGCGAAGCCATTCAGGCTGAGTTCACGCAGTTGAGCTCTGAGATCGACCGTATTGCTCAGGCCACCACGTACAACAACCAGAATCTGTTGCAGGGTTTTGGTAACTCGGTGACATCCGCGTCCACCGTGGTGACCGGCAGTGATACCAGTGGTGTCACGCGAGTGAACATCTCTGGTGCTGAGGTGGGCACGTATACGTTCGCTGATTCCACTGGTGATTCAACCATCACCCTCGGCAATGGCACGGTTTCGCAAACCATCTCGATCGGTACGATTCTTGATGGTACGCAGGTTGCTACCGGAACACAGATAGTGGCCAACTTTGATCGTATCGGTGTGCAGGTCACCCTCGCGGGTGCAAATGTTTCAAACGCTACCGGGCAGTATGCCGATGGCGACCTGGATGCCCAGACTCTCATTGTCGAATCGGGAACGGGTGGTTCGTTCCAGGTCGGTCCGAAGGATCGAGCTTACAACCGCATCGAAGTCAGCATCGGTGACATGAATGCAAGCGGTGAGAATCTGAATCTGACCGGCGCGTCCGTATCATCGATCTCGAGTTCCCGTGCGACGATTACACAGATCGACTCGGCGATCCTTGCAGTGTCACTGCAGCGCGGTGACTTGGGTGCGTTCCAGAATCGCCTCAATTTCACGATCTCTTATACCGAGAATGAGATTGAGAACATTCAAGCCTCGGAGGCGTCCATCAGCGATGCTGATATCGCCGCCGAAGTCACATTGTTCACCAGGGCTCAGATCCTGTCGCAGGCAGCGACGGCGATGTTGGCCCAGGCAAATGTGCTTCCGCAGAACGCACTGGCCCTGTTGCAGTAGAGTCAGCGACTCGCGTTACTGCACAGGAAGTGGTTGGATGATTGGATGGTCGGTGCCAGGCACTTGGGTGCCTGAGGCCGCCTTCCTTCACCGAAACGCGAGAAGAGACAAAGGACAGGATAGCTAGGTGGAAGAGTTCAACGGGATGTCCATTACAGAGAGGCAAAATACAATGGACGCAATCATCGCCACAAAGATCGTCGGCGCACCATCCCATGAGAGCTCCCGACCATCTCCGAGGCCGCGGAACGTTTCTGGGGGTTTCTCTGGTGACACTGCTCCGGCACCACAAGCCAGGGCAGAAAATTCGGCGGCGGTACAGCCTGCAGAGCATGAGGCTGTCCAGCAGCTCGCAGCCGAACTCGAAAGCGCACTGAATCAGAACCAGGGTGATATCTCGGTCTCAGTTGATCAGGAATCTGGTATGGTAATCGTGCGGATTACTGACGAAGTCACTGGTGAGATCGTCAAGCAAGTTCCAGCTGAGGAGCTTCTCAAGGTGGATCAGAGCATGGAGAAGATCATAGGTCTTCTCATCGACGATCTGGCATAATGTTCAAGCACTCGTAGTTGAATACAGCAGTTCAGGACACCTCTGCTGATGCGCGCCGCTTCGCCCCAGCGGCGCGCAAGAGAGGCAGAGAACATCACCAACGCACGAAGCCGGTGATGGAGAGTCCTCAAGAAGACGGTCGCGCGGTGGGGGTTGTTGGTTTCCTCACTGCGCTATCGTTGTTTCGCGCACTTCGATGTATCCCATGATGGGCAACGGAGGCGCCAGGAATAGAGATGTCCCAAGGAATCACATTTCAAGGCTTAGGATCCGGTCTCGACACCGGTTCCATCATCGAACAGCTTGTCGCCATCGAGCAGCGGCCGGTGACGCTGATTCAGCAGCGTCAGGCGACCCTCGAGACGCAGAAGCTGGCGATCGCGGATATCAATTCCGCCTTGCTCAATCTGAAGAGCCAGGCTGAGAATCTGGCGGATGTCGATCTGTTCTCGATTACCAAGATCAATTCCTCTGACAGCTCGAAAGTCTCGGTCTCGGCAACGAACGATGCCGCCATCGGTTCGATCAATGTCGAGGTCCTCGAACTGGCGCAGGCCCGATCGCTGTCATCGCGATCATTTTCCGCCTCTGATGAGGACCTGGGTCTGGCCGGCGAGTTTGTCGTCAACGGCGTCGGTATCGAAATCGCGTCGACGGACAGCCTGATTGACGTGCGCGACACGATCAATGCCGCCGATGCCGGTGTCAACGCGCAGATTCTCACCGTCGCCGATGGTGACAATCGACTGATCGTCAGTGCCGAAGAGGTCGGTGCTGCTGGCTTTGATCTGCGTGATGCCTCCGCTGAGGATGTCCTGCAGGGCCTGGGGCTCACTTCGGCAGCGACACAGGTCAAGAACACCTTTGCCGATGGCGCTCGCTCGGCGCAGTTCCTCTCTGACAGCGACAGTGTCGGCACACTTTTGAATCTCAGTTCGCCGCCAGCGGGCACGGTCTCGATCGCGGGAACTGATATCACCGTTGACCTGGCGACTGATTCGCTGACCAGCATCGCCGACAGCATCAACACGGCCGGAATTGCAGGGGTTTCTGCTGCCGTAACCAGTGTGGACGACGGCGGCCTGATGCGCTATCAGCTCGAGATCCAGGGTACGACCGAGATCGTCGACAACACGGGTGCCATGGAAACCATGGGTGTGCTTGATTCCAGTGGCGACGTGGTCGATGAGATCATTGCCGGAGCCGAAACCGACGCTTTCACCAGTACGACGACCTCTCTGGGGTCGCTGTTGTCACTGGGAACCGGTCCACAGGGCTCGATCTCCATTGCCGGACAGAGTGTCGCCATCGATCTGGCTGAGGACAGTCTTACCGATATTCAGACTCGCATCAACGATGCGTCGATTGCCGGTGTCACGGCGACGGTGACCACAAGTTCCCACGCGGATGGTAAAAGTCAGTTTCGACTGCGGATCGACGGGACGACAGACCTGGTCGACGATGGGAATATTCTCGAGAGTCTCGGCGTGTTACAGGGCTCGAACTCAGCCTTCGAATCTGTTGCCCGGGTGCTTACGGCAAATACTCCCAACCAGGTCCGTGGCGCAGTTCTGAATCCCGTTGGAGGCAGCGGCGCCAAGAGTATGGAAGTCGCCAGCGATGCCGATCCCCTGTCGACGACGATCGGTTCCACTGCCAGCGGCAGCGTTTCTATTGATGGCGTGGCCGTCGCCATCGACCTCAACACCGATTCGCTGAATGATGTAAGGGACAAGATCAACGCTACGGGGATCAGTGGTGTCACGGCGACGGTGAATACAGTCGGTCCGGCCACTTTTGAACTGGAGATCTCCGGCACGCAGACCTTCGATGATGACGGCGGCGTGTTGCAGGATCTCGGTGTGGTGGGGGCCAACTCGGTGGCGACCGACAACACGCGTTTCGGTGATATCGCCAATGTCAATGTACAGGCAGGCGATACCGTCTCCATCAGTGGTCGCAATCGCGATGGCGATCAGGTGGCGGGCACATTCACGATCAGCAACAGCAATCTGCGGATTGACAATCTTCTGACCACCGTGGAGGGGCTCTTCGGTGACGACGTGACCGCATTTGTCGACGCCATGGGGCGGATTTCGCTGGCTGACAATGTGGCCGGTACCAGTTCCATGTCGCTGACCCTGACGGCGAACAACGAAGGCGGCGGAAATCTGACCTTCGGTGATCTATCCGTGACGACGCAGGGCGCCGATGCCAGATCCTCCGAACTGCAGGCTGGGACTGATGCCGAGGTCCGTATCAACGGGATCACACTGAGTCGCTCGACGAACACGATAACCGATGCGGTCGAGGGGGTGACCTTGACCCTGAATCAGATCACCGATGAAGAGGAGGTCGTCGAAGTCAGTGTGTCGAAGGACGACACCACGCAACTGCGGAGCCAGCTGGAAGGATTTGTCGCCGAATACAACACGGCCATGGGACTCATTCAGGCGCAGATGGCTGTGGATACGGATACCGGCGAGCGCAGTTCGCTCACCGGAGATGCCACCATCCTGGGCGTGCAGTCGCGACTGCGCTCGGCCATCATCAATGAGATTGATGTTGAAGGTGAGTTCAATGCCCTCGTCTTTATGGGGATCAACTTCGACCGCGATGCCGAACTGACAATTGACGACGCACGTCTCACCGAGGCGCTGGAGAACAACCTCGAGGACGTGCAGGCGCTCTTTGTAGAGCGTGGCAGTACAACGAACGAGGATGTCGAGTTTGTTCGGTCCACGACGCGGACCCTGGCCGGGAACTACTCCCTGGATGTCACACAGGCCGCTCAGCAGGCCGAACTTCTGGGGAGTGTCGACCTGTCTGGTGGGCTGGCTGAAGCTCAAACGCTCACGATCACGGAAGTCGGCAGTCTGAGCAGCACAGCCGTTGTCGAGCTGACTGCTGGTGATACCACCGATGACATCGTCGAGAAGGTCAACAGCGCACTCAGCAGCGAGGTGGCCGAAGTGCGCCGTGGTTCGGTAGCCAACACAACCGATGGCGCCGCTGCAATCGATGAAGATACCGTCTTTGCCGACATTTTTGGTGCCGGTGTCGTCAATGGTGACAGCATCCGGATTCAGGGAACCACTCATGACGGTTCAGCTGTGCAGCGCTCCTACGAGATCGAGGATGCGGCGACCCAGGACATAGGTGATCTACTGAGCGAGGTCCGGGCGACATTCGGGAACGACATCAGCGCCAATATCGACGCCGATGGGCGGATTCTGGTGACCGACAACCAGGTTGGCCCGAGCAGTCTGACCGTGACGCTGGTGGAAGCCAACGAAGGAGGCGGCAATCTCGATCTGGGCAGCATCGAGGCAGAGACAGAGGGACGCTTCCCAATGGAGATCACAGCTATCAATGTGGATGGCAGGCTGCAACTCCGGCACGACTCCTACGGCGACAATTCCGGATTCAGTGTCACTCAGAGTGTCGATCAACTTGGCCTGGCGACGGACGAGGTGCGTGGCGCGGATGTGGAAGGCTCGATCAACGGTGAAGTTGCGGATGGATTTGGTCGCATTCTCACCGGCTCGCGAGACAATGCGACGACGGATGGTCTGACCCTGCGCGTGACCACGACACAGGCAGAGTTGGACGCCGACAGCAGTGATCGCGGCAGCGTCGGTCTCGTCTACGGTGTGGGGCGATCGCTCACCGATCTGCTATCTTTCATTACCGACGACATCGATGGAACGCTGAAGACCCGCGAAGATGCGATCGATGATACCATCGACAACCTCGGTGATCAGATCACCGTGCTGGAGCGACGCGTTGAGCAGACGCGGACCCATTTGGTCAGTAAGTTCGCGACGTTGGAAGGGAGTCTGGCAACGCTGCAGTCTCAAGGGGATTTTCTAGCCTCCCAGCTCGCCGGCCTGTCGTCCGGCAGAGGTTGATTGACCCATCCGTGGCGAAGGGAGATCTATGAATCGTAGCCCCAGGCACCGCCAGTACAATGAGGTGCAGATCAAGACCGCGAACAAGGGACAACTCATCGTCCTTCTCTATCAGGGTGCCCTGCGGAACATGCGCAAGGCGCTGCTGCAGCTGGAGGAGAAGGATATGGAGGGCAAGGGGAACTCCCTCATCAAGGCGCAGGATATCATCCTGGAGCTGATGTGCGCCCTAGATCAGAGCATGCTTGAAGAGGGCAACGAACTGGCAGCCAATCTTCAGCGTCTCTATCTGTATTGTTATCGCCAACTCGTGCAGGCGAATCTCAAGATGGCTCCCAAGCCGATCGAGGAAGTGATCGAGTTGCTGGCCAATCTTCTGGAGGCCTGGGAACAGGTGGCGGCCAATGGCGGCGGCGACGGTGGCATCCATCCAACGGTCGCCCTGACGGGTTGAGGTCGCCAGTGATGACAGTCGCCGTCGATATTCGCAGCCACGTTGAGTTTCTCGACGCTCAGTATGAGGATTTTCAGCAGATGAAGGGACTCGGACGCCGCCAGCGCGAGTGCCTGCTGCGAGACGACCTGAAAGGTCTGAGTCAGGCCATGACGCAGATGCAGGAGCTCATGGTCCGTGTTCGTCTGCGCCAACGCGATCTGGCCGTTGAGCTTGATGACGAGGCCCGCTGCAGGCCTGAGGTCGCAGAGCGGGTCGAACGCCTGCGCCATCTGATCGAGTCCGTTGCTCAGGTGCGCTCGCAGAGCGAGGAGGTCACCCGTATGTTGCTGCACCAGACCCGCCAGGAGATGGAGCAGTCGACCCGCCAGAAGCGGGCTACGCGTGGCTACGGGCAACCCGCCCGCGTAAACGAGCCGCGATTCACCGACGGACTCCGCTAGACCCTACCCCCAATTTGCCAGCCTCACCGCCGGACCGGAGAATAGTCGATTGGCTGTTTTTGGGTGTCGTGGTATATTTCGCTAAAGTATCTGCTGTTGCTGCCGATATCTATCGATAGAGGCGGAAGTCCGACCCACTTCCTTCCCCGGGAAAGAGCAGGGTCGCTACCAGAGCAAAGGGGGGAGCACATGCGCATTGAAGGGTTACCCAATCTTCAAAAGGTATCCCAGCCCACTCAGCGAACTGACTCGACGCGGCAGCGGCGATCGGCCAGCGAGGCATCTGATTATGTCGAAATCTCGACGACGGCGAAGCAGGCCGCCGATCTGAGCGCAGCGGCTCGGTCGGCACCTGACACGCTGAACCCCCGGATCGAAGAGGTCCGGCAGCGGGTTGCATCGGGATTCTACGACTCTGATGATGTCCGACGCGAAATCGCTGGGGCAATTCTGGATTCCGATAGCGTGCGGCCAGTCGTTGACGAGATTGGCGTGGTGCGTCAGGCCAAGCAGCAGCTTGATAGCGTCCCTGACACACGTCCTGATCGTGTGAACGAGGCACGTGAGCGGGCCACCAGCGGTTTCTATGATCAACCTGAGGTCCGTGAAGCGACGGCTGACGGGTTTATCGACGAGTTGGTCTGACAGCTCGCCTGATGTGTTCGGTTCGGTGTCGACTCCTCTGGAGTTGACGGGCTGGATGTCGTCTGGCTGGGTGACAGAGATCTAAGTGACATGAGTGATCAGCTGGGGGGACGATTGATCAAATCGTTCCCCTTGATTCGTTCTGCGCAGTTCGTATTTCTGTCATATCGCTTGTCCCCTCACAGGTTTGCTGAAGGATGACGCAGATGGACCTCCATCATCTGGTGGGAATCGATGCCGGCGGCACCCGTACCCGTGCGCTGGCAGCCCATGAGAATGGTGTATTCTCACGGTGTGAGGCAGGGGCGGGAAACTACCAGCTTCTCGGCCTGGAGGGTGTTGTCGAGCTGTTCGCAGGTCTGCTGGCTCAACTGCAGTTGGATTCAGATCGTACTACGGTCTGTGCCGCCGTGGCCGGAGCCGGTCGACCTGTAGAGCAGGAGCGTCTCAGCGCTGCCCTGCTCGCCCGTGGGTTGGCCGCTCGTGTCTGTATCGTGACGGACGCCTGTGCCGCCCTCGAGGGA
>PATE01000122.1 GCA_002712305.1 Gemmatimonadota bacterium
AGGAATGCTGCAACCTGCGCGGTTACAGCATTCAAGTTCGCAGGCGCTCGTCGCGACGTGCCGGCAATTGCTGAGAACCTCAAAATATGGCGCACCGAGCGCCCTGGAAACGCGTCGGCATTGGATGGCGAGCACGACACACCATTGCCCAGTGCGTCGATTGCAACGACAAATTACTTGTCAGTGTCCGCCAGTTTGCCGCTTCCGATCAGGCCGGCAGCAATCAGTGTCTCATATCACCGGTGAAACCACGGACGAGGCAGCCTGACCCATCGCTGCGGCTGGATAGCAGAGAGGACATCGTTGCGCCCGCGGCCGTTCTGAACCATCGCAGAGACGAACGCTCATCCAGTAGCTGCACGTCTCGGCACCGGAAAGCCCCTTGCGCAGGGCACACCAGACGCACAGTCATGCCGCTTGTAGTTCCTATCCGCAGGGCAACGTTAGCAGTGAAGTCGAGAAGTAATCGCCTACAGGTAGAGAATGCAGCCGCCCCCAGCGAGTGTGCAAAAAGCGAGCACGGCAACATATCAATGTGGCTCTCAAGGTACTATGATTGTCTGAGCTCCAGCGGCTTATAGCTCCACCGCTGGAACTCAGATGCGCTAACGTTTACTTGTTGGCGTATTTCCTTGCACCAAAGAATCCGCCAGCAGCAAGCAAGAGAAGTATGATAGATAGGAACGGCCGTGCGACGAACCAGGCGATTGCAATGGTTAGCAAAGCCAGTGGCAGCGCAATTAAAATGGCAACCAGCGTCGTACCAACGCCTACTACAGTGCCCATATGAATGCCGAAAAATGGAATCCGATCAATCACGGTCTCCAATATTTTAAACAGCATGGCAAGTCCTGCTGCCATAGCAACGAGGCCTGCCAAGCGTAAGATCCAAGTCTCTAATGCAAGCTCTTCTTCCGCCGTGTTAAACATGAGGTCTGCACTCGCTAACCCAACCTGTAGCAATTCAACCGTGCCAGTCTTGCTCAAATAGGGCTCCAGACGATTGCCCTTCTGACGCGAGACCACACTGATTTCTGTCGGCGATGGCACGACTTCAAATTGCACCTTCAAATCGCCAATTTCAGGTTCGTCCGAATCGGCTCCGACATAGAGTCCGTTGCCCGTTCGGTGCACCGTCCAATCCCCAATTCGGTCACGCACTTCAGCCGGCAGGCGCAGCGCCTCAAACGCATCTATTTTTTCGATTAGCGATGACGAAAGTTGGAACACACCGACTATGATCTCATCAGCGGCAAACTCATCGCTGGGATAGGGAATCGACGACGGATTGCTACGCCCTCGGCTTCCCTTGCGGTTAAATGAACCCGAGTCAATGTGCTGTTCAGACCACACTTTTCGATACGTATATCGGGTTACCGTCTTCTCGCCACCGCCACTCACCTTTTCTTTGCGCTCTTCTTTTTCTTCTTCCCACTGATACATTTCAGTCACGCGCCGTAGTTTCAGCGCACGTGCTTCAATCCCAAAATCCAGATCAGCTACTATGTCTTGGGTTGCCGCTTCACCCGAGAAGTGAATGAGTCTACCATCATTTGATGCGTCGAGAGCATCCGCGACCACTGGAACCACAGCACCCTTACCCTCTTCAAGCGCCAACGAAACGTCTACAGCACGCCCCTCGTTCCAGAACAACAGCGGAAAGGCAGCTAGAAAGAGCACGAACCCTGCGATGGACTTACTGGCTTGCTCCTGCAGACGCGAACCCCATGACTGGTGGGTTACTTCCGTAAATGAATCACCATCGCCGCCAGAATCGACAAAGTCCTCATTGCCGTCTTCCTCGGATGAATCTGCTGGCTCTTCGTAATACTCTTCATCGGCCATGTGTCTCTCCCAATTCCTGGTTGAATACGCACTCACCGAATATGCAAAAGTGATATATACATACTATCATCTATCGCGTCGATGGTGTGGTTAAGCACGATAAGGCACCATTATGGCCAAGTTGCTGGCCAGAGTGTTTCAGTACGACGTCACCATGTGTCCCACCTGCGCGGGGCGGATGAAGACCATTGCTGCTCTCACTGCGCCCTCTGCGATTGAGGCGTTTCTCAACGCCGTCGACTTGCCATCTCGAGCGCCACCGATCGCACCGTCCCGCCTGGATCGCCAACTCGAATTCGATGAGCCCGCCTGCATTCAGGCGGGTTTCAGCCGATATCCCTGTGCGCACGCGCCTGGCGGTTGCCGCAACGCGACCGCTTCGGCACGTCGGCGCATAGTAGTTTCAAAAGGCATTATCGTGAGTCTGGTGTTCCCTGTGCAAGCGATTTCTGCCGTGTCGGGACCTGTCTCTGATTGTTGAACGGCCGTATTCTGGTGGGTCAGGGGCCACCGCGCCTCGCGGTGGATCCAGGCAATTGGATTCGGGCACAGCCCCATCCTCTGCAGCCGGCGCGCAGGGCGACGGCGACTCAGGCTGCTTCGTAGTTTTCCTGGGATCAAGATCCCAGGGTGGTTCTATCCGGGTAGTTTCTTGTTTTCGTTGCGACCAAACCCACCAGTACGTGAGTCAGACTTTCCTGATGATCTCCCATGTATTCAGACGCATGATTCGGATCAACGCTGGCGAAGCCTCTGGACGTGGTGTCATTTCTATTCAGATCGTTTGTGCCGGCTCTCTGATGGGAATGTGGACACTGCCGATTGTGGTTGATGTTGTGAATCGCCCCGGGTTTGCCGGAGGCTCTATTTGTTGAGAGAATGGAGCGATGCCAAGACCAAGCAAGTATTCCCCAGAGGTTCGCGAGCGGGCGGTTCGGATGGTATTCGACCATGAGAGCGAGTACGGCTCTCAGTGGGAGGCGATGCGTCCGATTGCATCGAAGATCGGCTGTACCGCCGAGACGTTGCGCAAGTGGGTGCGTAAGGCCGAAGTGGACACCGGTCGCTGGGATGGAGTCACCAGCGATGAGCGGTCGCGGATGAAGGAGTTGGAGCGCGAGGTGCGTGAGCTTCGCCGGACGAACGAGATCTTGCGCAAAGCCTCGGCGTTTTTCGCACAGGCGGAGCTCGACCGCCGACCGAAATGATGGTGTGTTTCGTCGACGCGCAGCGTGAGCAGTGCGGGGTCGAGCCGATCTGCCAGGTATTGCCGATCGCCCCGTCCACCTACTACGGGCACAAAGCACGGCAAGCCGATCCCTCCCGCGTCTCGGATCGAGTACGTCGCGATGCCGTACTGTGCGACGACATCGAGCGCGTCTGGGACGACAACTACCAGGTCTATGTCACTCGCAAGGTATGGAAGGAGTTGGGCCGCCAAGGCCAGGAGGTAGCCCGCTGCACGGTCGAGCGCCTGATGCGGAAGCTGGATCTACGGGGCACCACGCGCGGCAAGCAGCCGCCCAGGACGACGAGGCTTGAGGAGAGCGCTTCACGGCCGCCGGCCCTCGTGGACCGGGACTTCACAGTGACGGCCCCCAATCAGCTGTGGGTGGCCGACCTGACGTACGTGGCGACCTGGCGCGGCTTTGTCTACGTCGCCTTCGTGGTCGACGCCTACGCACGTCGCATCGTTGGCTGGCGCGCTTCCAGCAGTCTGCGCAGTGACCTGGCGCTGGATGCACTGGAGCAGGCCCTGCATGCTCGTCCTGCCAGTGACCGGCTGATTCATCATTCGGATCGCGGTAGTCAACATCTGGCTATTCACTACACCGAGCGTCTGCTGGAAGCTGGCATCGAGCCGTCTGTCGGCAGCGTCGGCGACTCCTACGACAACGCCCTGGCCGAGACCGTGATCGGCCTCTTCAAGAGCGAGCTCATCTATCGGCGGGGACCCTGGCGTCACCTGGAGCATGTCGAATTCGCCACCCTGGATTGGGTCGACTGGTGGAATCATCGGCGTTTGCTGGAGCCGATCGGATACATGCCACCGGCCGAGTACGAGGAACTCTATTATCAACACCAACTCACCCCAGCCCTCGTGGCCGGACTCACGTCACTGAGTCTCCGGAATTCCCGGGGCGATTCAGTCCGAAATTCACATGTCTGACCACTTGGCGTGGGTCTACGCCTTCACCTTCCTGATTCATCTGATCAACACACTGTCCTACTCGGTCAGGATCGTTGGTGTACGGACGGGTCGCATCGCCGCCTCCATCGCGCTCTTCAACATCTTCGTCCTGGTCGCGAGGATGGCACACGCCTTCCAGGCACCTCTGTTAGCGAAAAGGGCCGAGGGGCGACTGCTCGCCGATCAAGCATACGATGTGGTGTGGGAGTTCAGGACCTTACTGGTGGCGGCTACCATCGGTTCCGTTGTCGGAGCGTTGCTCAGCCCTACGTTCCGCAAACTGTTCGCGTCTTACGTGAATCAATTCGACAGCATGCGCTCTGTCCCGAGGCTTCTGCTACACTGTGCTTCCAAAATTGGAGGCAGCGTCGTTCGTGAGAGCCTCAAACCTCCCTCCCTTGCCAACATCCAGTATTTCAGGAGTCTGAGAGACATTCCAGTCAAGTTGGCTCTGATGAATCTCCTCGCAATCTCGGTTCTCACTGCAGGTGTATTCGCCTCACTTCTTGCCGGGTATGAGAGCCCCGAGG
The DNA here is from genome assembly GCA_002712305.1 of Gemmatimonadota bacterium. GTDB lineage: Bacteria > Latescibacterota > UBA2968 > UBA8231 > UBA8231 > UBA12574. The sequence goes on from PATE01000122.1 coordinate 4,567, forward strand.
TCAGGGCCACCGCGGTGAGCCTGGCCCCAGTGGTGACGGGTCTTGCCACGATCATTCTCATGGTCTTCATAGATCCAAAGCTCTCAGCCTTGACCGATGACATGTTGGATGGGAAGGCGAGCCCCAGCTACTTCTACACGTGTGTGATCACGATGGTTGTGACGCACATTGGAGGAACCATCCTGGCCCAGGTCGTATTGGCCCCCTCCACCGATGCTATCAGGTTTTTTGCAAGTGCCTTGTAAAGCTCACACACTGTACGACGGCAGGGAGACAACGTAGTGCAGGGCATTACCCACTGTCTCCGTGCGCAGTTCACCGCCGTTGGCGGCGTAGACTTGCTCACCTGGCGCTCCCCATGTAGATCCATAGCGACCTTCTCTAGCGGGTGACGGTTGTGGGGCTGGGCCTACAACGAACTTGGCCCACATTCTGGACCTGGGTCCCGCAAAGGCCGTGCCATTGCACCTTTTGGCGATCTTTCTGTTCTTGGATTCATGACCTTCTCCCTCCCTTTTCCCGGGCGGCCCTTGCGGACGCCCCGTTCCGCTTCATGATCCGCCTCAGTTCTGTCCTCCTTCTGGTGATCGCTACCGCCGTGAACGCCATCGAGTTTGTCGGCGTCGGCGTCGGCGACGGGGCGCTATCGTGGGACCAGGCCAAGTCATCGTCGCGGTTCGTCACTGTCGAGGCCGACAGCATTTGGATGTGGGACATTGCCACGGAGGCCAATCTGACCCCTGGTCTGGCCGAGCGTGGCGGCTTCGCCCTCTACGCGGGCGAGACCGGGATTGACACCCTGCGCACGACGGCGCTCTTCGACGGCGACCTGACGACCTACTTCGACCCGGACGAGAATGCCGCCATCGAGCGCTCGTCCGCCATCCTCGTGGATCTCGGCGGTACCTTCAACATCAACCGGGTGCGCTTTGTTCCGCGCCTCGACGTCATCCACCGCAACCGTTTCCTGCAGGAGTTTTCCCTGCGCTCGGCGCTGATCCTGCCCCTCGGTGGCGTCGATCTCTTACTCGAGCGCAGTCTGGCGCATTTTCTGGCGCCGAATGAAAATACCGAGCCCGTCGTCGACCTGCGGTTCAACTCCGTGAGCGCCCGTTTCGTGCAGCTGGTGCCGCTGACCGGTCGCGCCTGGGAGATTGCCGAGCTCGAGGTCTATAGCGACGGCACCGTGCCCCAAGGCGAGTATGTGTCCGTGCCGCTGCCGGCGAGGCAAGCGACGCCGGTGTGGGGCCAGGTTCGTTACGAGGGCGGCAATCTGGCGCAAGCGCCGTTCGTCGTGCAGACCCGCACCGGGCCCGATCCCCACCCCGTCCTCCACTTCATCAAGAACGGCGACGAGCTCGTGCCGATTGACGGGGACTCGTGGGCGACAACGCGACCCGGTCTGCAAGGTCCAAGGGAGCCGAACCCGGCGTGGAGTGGTTGGTCGACGGTAACCGAAGGCGCCGTGCGCTCGCCGTCACTGAACCGCTACCTGCAGTTCCGCGTGGCTCTGCCGGCGCCCGGCACCGGCCTGGGGCAGCTGCGCTTCGATTACAGCTTTCCCCCCATCGCCCGCGACCTGGCTGCCGAGATCTGGCCACGCACTGCCACCGCCGGTGTCGAAACCGACTTCACCTTGTTCCTGGCAGCCGAGATGAAGACCTCCGGCGCCGTGCAGCGGCGGGATACGGGTTTTCGTCAGATCGAGGTGCGTACGAGCGTAGAGATCTCTCGTGTCGGCCCCGTGTTCGTCGACGACGAGGAGGTGTTCGCCACCGCCCAGGTCCAACCCGGCGTGGGCTTCAGCCTCAACTTGTGGGAGCGAGTCCTGAAGGACGGCAGCTTCCTGCAGATCGAGTTGACCGCCGCCGCTCTGCGTGACCGCACACAGTTCGAGGTGCGCGCCGTCGATCGCCGCTCCGACGTCGATGACGGACAGTCCGTCGCCTACCAGTTGGCGCGCCCTGCCGACATCGACGTTTCGACGCCGGGGGGTGGTCTCATCGTCGATCTCGACGCTGACGGCGGCGACGGGCGGACCGAACTGCTGGCCAACATACGCCTCCACAGCCCGGTGATCACCCCCAATGGGGACGGTGCCAACGACGCACTACAGGTGTCGCTGTCGTTGCTCAAGCTCCTGGAGCCTGCGCGCCTGCGACTCGAGATCTTTGGCCTCGACGGCCAGCGTGTGCGCCGCGCGGTGGATAGGCCAAGCACCAGCGGCAATCTGACCTTGAGCTGGGATGGCCGCGATGACGCCGGCCGGGTGGTGCCGCCGGGCAGCTACGTCTACCAGATTCGAGTTGACGCCGATGCGTCCAACGCCCGCCATCACGGCATCGTGAGTGTTGCGTATTGAATCCCCTACGCGCCGCTGTTGCACTTCCGCTACTCGCCGCCTTCGTCGCAGCCCAGGAGCCTGAGGAGCCCACTGATCCTGGCTACCGAGTCATCGGTAGCCAGGTCGTCGTCGAGGGCGCCGAGCAGTGGGCGGCGTGGCAGGCGCCGGAGGGTGCGGCTGTCGTCGGCGAGGACGGTGTGTCGCCGCGGTTACTGCAGCGGCGCACGAATGTGACCCTGAACGCCGAGAGATTCTTCTTCTACGACGGCGACCAGGACACAATCTACGGCGGCGTACGCATCGCCCGTTCGGGTGCCGAGACTGCAGAGCTCGCCATCGATGGCGACCCGACCACGTACTGGGAGCCGGATCCTACGACCCCGGTGGACGACTGGGTTCTGGAGGTCTACCTCGGCCGTTCCGTCGTCGTCGAGCAGGTCATCGTGCGTTTTGCTGCCGAAGGGGAGGGGGACCCGTTCCTCAAATTCCGGGTGCGGTTGTCTGACGGAGACGATTTCATCGAGCGCACCAGCGTGGTCGAGTACTTCCGCGCCGGCCAGGTGAACATCGCCAACAAAGACCAGCGCGAGTTTGTGTTCGACGTGCGCCCGCAGCGTCCGGTGCCAGATGGCGTCGCCGGCGAGGTCGTACAGTTCGTCCGCATCGAGGCCCTGGACTCTGATGGTCCACGGGGACGGGAAGTCGATGCGTATGCGTATGCCGCCTTGCCCGCAGAGGAAAAAGGGGCCATCGACTATTTTCGGCGCACCGTGACCGGGCGCGTATTGCCGGTGGACGAGCTCACCTGGATCGAACTACCCGATGAGGAGCGCGGCCCAGTCAGCTATTTCCGCTGGGAGCGGCCCCGGCTGGCCGAGATCGAGGTCGTCAGTCCGGGCGAGAACATCGTACTGCTTACTCAGGAGCGAATCAATCGGGAACAAGGCGTCCTGGGTAACGTTCTGCGTGCCCTCACCACCGATGGCAATGTCGGCTCGGAGTCCTTGATCAAGCCCTACGACCCGCTGCGCGATCGCAACCAGCTCGAGGTCGACCTGGGCGCCAAATACTGGCTCGACCGGATCCGCATGGTGGCGTTGCACAAGCCGATGCGGGCGTACCAGGTGCTGCTCTCGGACGGCTCCTTCGATCCGAGCGGTGAACGGCTTTGGAACGAGCTGGATGAGCGCGCCAATCGCGAGCGCTACCTGCAACTGCAGGAAGGATTTCCGCTGCAGGAAGTCCGCTACATCCAGATCCGGGCGCTGCAGTTGCTGGGCACCGAGACGGAGGCAGGCACCCTGGCCGAGTTGCAGGCCTACGGCGAGGGCTACGTATCCGAAATCGAGCTGACATCGCCCGTCATCAAGCTCGGGGCGTCGCGTATGTTCACGAGCCTTTCGTGGGACGGCGAGGCGCCGAATGAAACCCGAATCGACATCCGCACGCGCGCCGGCGATGATCTGACCATCCTCCACCGCTACTTTGACAGGTGGGGTCGCGAGATCAGCCAGGAGGCCTGGGAGGCGGTGCGCAACGAGTTCCGTGGTCGCGTGGAGGAGGTGGAGCTACCCGGCCCCCGATGGAGCAGCTACAGCGAGCTCTATCGTGAGTCGGGGGAGATGTTCCGGTCACCGAGCCCGCGGCGCTTCGCCCTCGTCAACGTCCGCCTGAGGACGACGAACCCGCAGCGCCGGGCCCTGATCCGTCGCCTGCGAATCGGACTGGCGCCGCCGCTTGTGGATCAGACCTTCGCCGAGATCACCCCGTCGCGGGACGTCGAGCCCGGGGTCGACACGGAGTTCACGATGTACCTACGGCCGCAGTTCGCCTCAGGCGATCCTGGCTTCGACGGCATCGGTCTGCGCTCGACCTCGACGGCGCCGGTGGAGCTGCTCGGTCTGCGCGCCGCCTCCGAGAGGCTGCTAAGCTTCGGCACCGGGCAGGATCTGCTGGAAGCGTCCAACATCGAGTCTGTCGACGGCGGTGTCGACATTACCCTGCCGGAGGCGGAGCGGCGCTCCGGCAGGATCTACGAGCTTCGTTTCCGAACCCAAGTCTTCCTCTCGGGAACGACGTTCCAGGCGCTGCTGTCGTTGGCCTCGCGGCCTGGCGTGGTGCAGCAGGCCAGTGACGGGGACGCAGTTGATTTTGTGCAGAGCCAGACCCTTGTCGCTCTGTCCCAGCTGCGTCCCGGCCGTCTGCTCGATGCTCTGCAGATCGAACCGCCGGTGTTCACGCCCAATGGGGATGGCATCAACGACAACACCATCGTCGGCATCGACGTTTTCCAGGTGCGCGGCAGCAACGCCCGCATCGGTGTCGAAGTGTTCGATCTGACCGGCGCCCGGGTCCGCGACCTGTCGCAAACCGCGCCGTCGCCGAGTGGTCGCCACCAGATCCTCTGGGATGGCCGCGACGACGGTGGCCGTCTTGTGGCGCCCGGCATCTACGTCGTGCGCGCCGCGATCGATGTCGACGCGTCGACCTCCGCTCAACGCACGGGGCTCATCCATGTCGCCTACTAGGAGCCTGCGACATGCGGCCTGCGGGTTGGCGGCACTGGCCTTCGCCCTGCAATTCTGTGCCGGCCAGGTCTGGGGTCAGTCGTACGGCGCCCAGGCGACGTCCCTTCTGGCCCAGCGCTCCTCCGAAGAGTTGTCGCCGCAGTTCGAGGTGGTCTACACGACCCCGGCCCTCTACAAGTGGTACGGTCCACGGCATCTGTCCACCGGCTATCAGCGGCCGTGGTACCAGGATCAGCTGACCAACTATGCTCAGCAGCACTACCAGAGGTACCTCAACGCCGGCTTGGAAGGGGACGAGTGGCACGACGCCTTCGGTCGGCGCCTGGGAAGGGGCTGGCTTGTCTATACGTGGGAGCAGGAGCAACCCGGGCGTAACGGCTCGCGGATTCGGCAGGGTAGCTTTTACAGCAGTGTCTTCGGGCGCCTTGTCATCTCCTCCGATACCGCCGGTGGCGGCACGTACCGGCTTATGGTTGGTTCCGAACTCGACGCGCGGTTGACACCGATGACGTTTTTCAAGCCCAACTTCGAAGGCGTCCGGCTCGACTATGCCACAGACCGCCTGACGTCGACCTTCCTCTTCTCCCGGCCCTCCGACCCCGGCAACGCGGGTCGCACCAACTTCACCCATGTCGCAGCCGGCCACGCCGAGGTGCAGCTGTTCGATCTGGCCAAGATCGGCGCCACCTACGTTAACGCCCACACCGCCAACTCGGAGGACGAGTTCAGCGTCGGCAACCCCCTTGCCGGGGTGCTGACGACGGCGCAGAACCAGGCCCTGTCGACCCTGTGGGTCCAGGTCCGTGACGACTCACCCGTGGACGGCAGCGGTGGGGCTACGGTGTTTGGCCACGACATCATCCTTGTCGACACCGCCGGCGTCGAGCTACGCGGCTCGGAGATCGATTTTCTGCCCGCCATCGCCGGTGCCCGGTTGCGCGATGGCGCCCTCGTCGCCGATGGCTCGGAGATGATGCTGTTCGAGTATGACCTGGCCAGCCTGCGCGACAAAGGCGTCGACCCAGAATCGATCACCGCCGCCACCATCGAGATGGCATTGGCCAACGACTACCATGTCGAGATGGCTTCCGACCTGCAGACCAACGGCGAGCGGTTCAATCCAGAGACCGTGTTGCTCACCTACGCACGAGCTGAGGGCAACGTGCAGGACGACAGCAACGGAGAGTTGCTGCGCCTCGGTTACGGTCTACCGACCGGCAACGAGCTCATCGGCCTGAACTGGGACCTCGTGAATTGGGGCGGGCTGTCGGTGCAGGGCGAGGTGGTGCTCAACCGGCAGCATCGGCGATACCCCAACACGCGCACTGAGGATCGTCACGAGATGGTGCGCCGGGCGCATGCCGCCTACGGCATCGCCGCTTACCAGCGGCTGCCCATCAACCTGTTCGTCGAAGGCTTCCACATCGCCGATGCCTACTCGACGAGCTTCTGGCTCCCTCAGGCGGGAGGTATCGTTCAATATGAGGCGCCGGTACCGATGTTGTACGAGTTCGTCGACGACGACGACGATCACGACTCCATTCCGGAATGGCAGCGGCCCTTCCAGCGCACCTCCCAGGGCATCGCCTGGCCGGGTTACGACGTGGATGGCGACTTCCTGCATGACTACAACCAGAACAACAACCCGCGGCCACCGTGGACGGTGTCGATTCCCGGGCGGCCGTCGAGCGTTCCGACGAACCGCAACCGCAACCTGATCCCTGATTATGAGGAGTCGTTCCTGCGGTTTCGCTCTGACCGGCCCGAGTTTCTCTTCGGCGTGGATATGAACCACAACGGCACGCCCGACCCCTTTGAGAACGACCTTCTACCCGACTACCCCTACAAGGCCGATCACCAGGGTATCAACGCCTACGCCAGGTGGTCGCCGACACCGCAGATACGGCTATTGGCGGGACGCCAGGACATGGGGCTTATCTCCGGTGACGGCAACACCGAGTCGTGGTACGCCATGCTGACCTGGACCCGCCGACTGGGACGCGGCGGCCGGCTGCGGGTGTTCGACTTCGGCGCGCTCGTGCAAGACGACATTCGCGACGATCTGCAGACCTGGGTGCAACCCCTGGGCGCTGTCGGTCGCATGCGCGACGTGCGAGACCTGCTGGCGGCGCAGGATACCTGGCGCAACACGCTCTACATCGACGCCGATCAGAGGTTGTCGGCAGGGCTGCGCCTATTCCACCGCCTCAAGTGGGAGAGCTGGTGGCAGCGCCGTGCGCGCCTTGAGGTCGCCGACGAGGAGGGGCGCATGCGCTCTGGCTTTCTTGGGATCATCAACAAGGGGGAGTGGACGATCCCCATCGGGCTCGGCGTCCTTGAGCCACGGGTGAAGTCCGAATTCAGGGCCGATCGGCCCTTCAGCACACGGCTGCCGCCGGCTCGCAGCCATGAGATGTCCGGCTATCTGATGTGGACACAGCCGATCTTTGCCGAGCAGACCTCCGTCAATTACTACGCCCGCTACGGTCGTCAGCTGTTCGACACCGAACTGCAGGTCGGCCTTGAGCTCGTCCGTTTCTGGATGCTTGAAGGCACGCGGCCAGACGTCGGCGAGGACTTCAATGGCCAGACCGTCGTGGCGCAGATCATCAACCGCGTCGGTTATCTCGGTTACCACCTGGTCACCCGGGCCGGTATTCAGTACGGGCGGCGGAACTTCGAAAGCATCGAGGACGAACGCACGTCAATGCTGTTTGTCACGATGAACGCAGGCCTCCAGTGATGCGACGTCACGTCAACCGATTGCGCTGGTTAGGCTGCCTGGTGCTGGCCCTGTGGGCCGCCGGGGCGCAGGCTCAGTTGCGCACCTACATCCTCGGCGAGCGTGCCGAGCCGTGGTCGGAGGGGGGCGGCCTCGTCGAGCCGGTGCGCAACATCGGGAGGACCTTCAGCGCTCGCCTGGACACCGGTAATGTGCCGGAAGACGACATCGAGTTCGTCGCTCGTCCGGGCTGGATCAGTCCGCGCTTCTTCGATGGCCAGACCAACATCGCCAGCCTCGTCATCGACAGTCCGGGCCGGGTGCGGGCGCCGAACTCTCAGAACATTTCCCGGGCACTGCTAAATCAACAGCTCGAGGGCATCGTCAACGGCGACCACGACATCGCCTACGAGCGCAAGCCGACGACGTTCGTGCCCGAGATGCCGGCCTTCGGCATCTGGATCATCCTCGATTTCGGTCGTCAGGTGGGCGTCAACCGGCTGAGGTTCTACCCGCGCAATACCGTCGAGGCGACACCGCAGACGCCGTTCGAGAACGACTTCCTACGCGGCTTCGAACTGTGGATCAATCCCGAGATCACGAACTCCGCCGAAGGTCGGCCCGATGTCCTCGTCGAACGCCGTCCCAACAACGACGATGCCGTCGTCGAGATCGACATCGATCCCCGCTATGTTCGTCTCATCAAGCTGCGCTCGCTAACGGAGACCCCCTTCGAGATCGACGAGCTCGAGGTCATCGGCTCCGGCTACATGGGCCGGGGGACCTGGTTCTCCGACCTCATCGACCTGGGAGGACCGGCGACCGTGGGCCCTGTGCGCTGGCGGGAGCGTGTCGTCGGCGAGGAGGCATTCTCTAGCACCCAGGTGCGGGTCCGCACCGGAGATGACGACACGCCGCTGCTGTTCGAGCAACGTGGCGCCGCCTGGGATCCGTTCGACCCGAATCCCCCCGGCTTCACCGAGGTGGATGCCGAGACCTACTGGAGTCTCGACATCACCGAGCGCGGTGAGGTCGTCGACGACGTCGATCACTGGAGCGCGTGGAAGACGGTGGACAACGGCGGTCTAATCGGTGGCCGGCTGCCCCGCCAGTTCGTGCAGTTCGAGATCGGCTTTGCGGGGCGCATCGCCGATACCCGACAACTCGACTGGCTGCAGTTCGATTATCTGCAGCCACCGATCGCCGACACCTTGCGAGCCGAGGTCTTTCCTCGCCGGGCACCGGTCGAGCGGCGGGCCACCTTCCGGTACGCGGTGCAACTACGGCGCAACGGCGACATCCTCGGCTTCGACGAGCTCGAGGTCGATACCACAGTGCCGGTGGAGAACATCCGTGACGTCACCGTCAACGATATTCCCGTGCCCTTCGAAGTGGCATACGCGCGGGATGACGCCTTCCGCCTGTTATTGCCCCTCATCGACGGCGACGGCGATGTTCTCGAATTTGCTTTCGACCTGCCTGTGTTCCGGTTCGGCACGACGTTCTCGGGGCGCGTCGTCAACAGCCGCTTCGAGCGTGTGCCGCAGCGGCTCGAGGCCGGAAACGCCAATGACTTCGGCCCCGGCGACGACGATGATCTGTCCAACCTGTTCGTGTCGATCCCGGAGGAGCGCATCGGTAAGCTGGTGGGTACGATCGCTCTGTCCGACAAAGTCATCACGCCGAACGGAGACGGGATCAACGACGATGTGCACGTGCAGTTTAACCTGCTGCAACTCGTCGATGTGGCACCGGTGCGTTTCGAGGTCTTCGACCTGGCCGGTCGGCGCGTCGCCAACCTCGACCTTGGCGAGCGGTCCCTGGGACCGGCCGACTTCCGCTGGGACGGCACCGGCTCTGATGGCCGGCTGTTGACACCCGGCACCTACGTGTGGAGGCTGCTAGTAGCGGCCGATGCCTTTGACGAGGAGCATATGGGTATCCTGGCGGTCGCATACTGATGACAAATCGGAACCACATCGCGGCGATCCTCGCCCTTTGTCTCCTTCTCGGCACGGCGACGACAGTGGCGGCCCAGGACTACGGCGCGCGCCTGGGCACTGTCAAGCGCGGCGGCCGCGTCAGCTTCGAGCCCACCGGCCCCGGCGTGCTGTTCGATGCCCTCGATCCGGCTCTGCGCAAGTGGTATGTGCCGCAGGAGCTGTTCGCCGAGTACCAGTGGCGGCAGTGGGAATACTCCAACTACGCCCGGCAGAACTACCAGCGATACGTGTCGACGTCGCTGGAGGGGGACTACTGGTACGACGTGTACGGCAACCAGCTGACCCAGGGCTGGCTGATCTACGACTGGCGGCAGGAGAATCCGACCCCCTTTGGTAGCGTGCTGGAGAAGAGCGGCCAGTTCAGTTCATGGTTCTCATCGGTGGCCATCGCCTCCGATCACAAGGGGCAGTACCACTACTCTATCACCGTCGGCTCGCGAATCCGCACGACCCTGACGCCGATGACGTTCAGCAAGCCGAACTTCGATGGCATCCAGTGGGACTTCGTTTCCGACAAGCACGCCCTCACCCTGCTGTTGTCGCGCATCAGCGAGCCGAACTCGCCGACCTTCTTGCCGGAGGGGCTGACGAGCAACACAAATCTGTTCGGCGCGCGCGTGGAAGCGCGGGTGGGGGATTTCGTCAAGGTTGGCGGCACCTTCGTCAACGCCCACCACTCGGTGACGCAGCTGGATGCCATCAACGGCGATGTGTTCTCCGGTGCCCTGGCGGAAGGGCAGAACTTCAGCGTCGTCGGCCGCGTACAGGCGCTGATCTCCGACGATTCACCGGACGACGGCGTGGGAGGCGGCGCGCTGTTCTCCTCTGACCTCGTCATCGAGGACCTTGAGGGTCAGAGCTTCCGTGCCTCCGAGATCGGCTTCCGGCCGCTGGTGGAGGGTGGTTTCCAACGTCGAGGGTTCCTCGCTGCCGACGGCCACGAGGAGATCCTGCTGACCTACGACTTCAACGACCGAACCTACTCCGGTCCCGATCCCACCGAGATCCGCCGCGTCGAGATGGAGCTCGTCGTCGCCAACGACTACCGAATCGATATCGCCTCCGATCGTCAGCGCAATGCCAATGGTGCGGTCGTCTTCCTGCCCTACACCCGCGCTCGGGGCAACGTCAAAGACGGCTCCAACCAGCGTGTCCTGCGTTTCGACTACGGTGTGCCGACGGCGAACCAGATCGCTGGTTTCACCGTCGAGATGACAGACCTGAAGGGTGTCGATGGCTTCCTCGAGGTCAACGTCAACACCCGCTACCGCAAATATCCGAACCCCCACACGAAGCGTCACACCTCGGACAGCGATCGTGCCCTCGGCTGGCTCGCCAACCTGTCGCACAAGCGCTACCCCTGGTTCACTTTCTTCGAAGCCTTCGGCATGGATCCCGGCTACTCGACGTCGATCGTCACCATCGACAAGAGGGAGGGGGTACCCGACTACGACAACCAGCTCGAACTCTATGAGTTCGTCGCCGACAACGACGACGCCGACCAGTTCGCCGACCGCCGGCGCAAAGGATCGACGGCGGGCGACCGCGATGTTTTCCCCGGCCTCGATGAGAACAACGACCGCATCTGGGACTTCAACCAGAACGACAACAGGGACCGGCCCAACTTTCTGCCCGACTGGGAAGAGCCATTCCTCCGCTATTACGCCGACCGGCCCGAGTTCCTTTTTGGCGTCGACGCCAACCACAACGGCACGGTGGACCGATTCGAGAACGACGACGAGCCCGACTATCCCTATCGGCGAGACCAGGAGGGCTACAACGTCTACGGGGGGGTGCACCTGGGACCCGACGTGCGCTTCACGGTCGGTCGCATGCGGATCAAGCAGCTCTCCGACGACCGACACAACCGTGCCGTCTACGGACAACTCGTCGTCGACTTCAGGACCTCGGCCTATGGTCGGCTGCGGCTCTTCCAGGACCTTCGGCGTGTCCGCGACACGATCCGGGATGACCTGCTGCAGTGGGTGCAGCTGCCGAACACCCGTGGCAGCCTTCGTCTCGTCATCGATGAGCTGCCCGCCCAGGATACGTGGGTGAACAACACCTGGCTCGGCTGGGAGCACGAGCTCGTGCGTGGCCTGAAGCTCGACAACCGGATGAAGTGGCAGCTCCATCGCCAGCGAGACGAGGAGCTCGCTCTCGAGCTTCGCGGCCACCGCGAGGCTTCGTGGTTCTACGGACTCGTCAACAAGGCTGAGTACAGCCTGCAGCTCGGCACATGGACCCTGCAGCCCCGCTGGAAGAGCGAGTGGCTGCAGAACACGCCGGTGCGCCGGTCGCTGCCCCGTCGTCACGAGCTCGACGAGTTGTTCATGCTTGTCGTTCGCCACCCCATCATGCAAAAGAGCTTCGTCGAGGGCGGCGTCGAGTACCAGCTGTTCAACCAGTTGAAGGACCCGGTCCCGCCGGGTGCCGAGCCCGATTTCACGGCGGTGACGACGACGGTGCAAATGACAAACCTCTCCGACTATCTCGGCTACCAGCTGACGACAACCCTCGGTCTGGAGGTCACCCGTCTCGACCTTCGCTTCGAGCCCACACAGACGCGGACCCGCGGGTTCCTGACGATCTATGCTGGCATCGAGCGCTAGGCACCAAATGATGGCGACGTCGACGCGCGCAACTGTGGCCCACATCCTGTGCCTCGCGCTGCTGGCCCTCGCCGGCTGTGGCAGCGAAAGCTCGTTGCCGGCCCCCGTGGCACCGCCGGATCCGGGTCCGTCGCCCTTCGCTGATCCGGCACTCACGCAGGCGGTGCGCGGCGCCCTCGACCTCGACGCCCACGTGCCCTTTGCAGCTGAGGCGCTCGACAGTCTCAGCCAGCTGGTTGCCCGTGACCTGGAGATCACTAGCCTGGAGGGTCTCGATACACTGGCGTCGCTGCAGGTTCTCGACATCGGCAACAATCATATCGATGATCTGGGGCCACTGTCGGGTCTATCGCAGTTGGTTCGGCTCGACGTCAGTAGCAATGCGCTAACATCGCTGACGCCGCTGCGCAACGTGCGCAGCCTGCAGATCGTGTTCGCCGAGCACAATCTGGTCACCGACGTGTCGCCGCTATTCTTCCTGCCTTTGCTGGAGCGTGTCGATCTGACCGGCAACCCGGTGCCGGCGATCCACCTGCTGCGATTGTCGGAGGGCGGTACCGAGGTACGCTACGGCGGCCTGTCGGAGATTGCCGTGCTCTGCGACGAGCCGCCTGTCGTGCGCAGCGGACGGTTGACCGTCGAGCGCCTGTTCGATCTTCTCAAGCTCCCCAACGGCAACCGCTGCCTCGATATCGACGGTAGCTTGACCCTGTCCAAGCTGCCGGTGGAGAATCTGCAAGACATTCGCACCCTGCGGCGTGTGGACGGCACGCTCCGTATCCGGCAGAACGCACAGCTGCTGGAGATCTCTGCATTGGCGAGCCTGTCGGAGGTGACTGGCGGCCTGCAGATCACGGAGAACCCCTTTCTGGAGAGCCTCGACGGCCTCGAGGCACTGGGAACGATCGGTGGCCGCCTGCAGATCCTCAACAATGCCGCGCTGGCTGACCTCGGTAGTTTCAGCAACCTCGGTCTGGCCAACGGCATCACGATCAGCGGCAACACCAACCTGCAGAGCCTCGAAGGCCTCGAGGCACTGGAGCAGATTCTCGGTTCCCTCGTCCTCAACGCCGCCGGCGTCACGTCGCTGGAGGGGCTGCACAACCTACGCACCATTCAGGGTGGCATCCTCAGCATCACAAACAACCCGGTCCTGACCGACCTCGGCGGCTTGCGCAGCCTGGAAACGATCTCGGGGGGCGTGACCATCCGCAGCAACGCCGACCTGCAGACCCTGGCCGGATTCGATCCCGGCCGCGTTGGCGGCCGCATCATCTTCGAGAACAACCCGAGACTTTCCAGCACGGCGGTGGACGACTTCCGCGAACGCATGCGTCAGCGCGGCTTCGACGGTACCGTCATCAACCGCAACAACGGCGGTTCCTAGGAGCCTGTCCGAGTATCCCATTCAGGCTCGAGGGCGTCAGGAACGCGCTGGTCGTGATAAGAGGACGTAGGTCAAGTAACCTTTATCGACTCAGCCATGATGGACTTGTTGGACCGGATTACACGGGCAGCATCGCCGTAGACAATGACAGTTTCATTTACGTAGCCGACATGATTAACAGGCGCATTCAGAAGTTCGCGCCCTAATCCTAACCCGCCCCCCGGCGTCCAGATGATTACAGATACTGGCGTCGAACTCACTCAGTAAGCGACGGCCACGGTTCCAGTCTCGACGAACGTGCCGGCTCCGAGGGCTGCCTCGATGCGGTACACGTAGAGTCCCGGCGCCACCAACTGACCAACCTCATCCCGTCCGTCCCAGCGAGCCAGCCCGGCCGAAGCGCCAGACCGTGTGTAGTCACCGGCAGAGACGCTGGGTAGTACGAGATGGCGCAGGGCACGTCCGCTGAGGTCGTGGATACCGACGACGATACGCACGGGTGCGATCGTCCGCGACAGGATAAATTCGATCACCGTTTCGTCATTCATGCCGTCGCCATTCGGCGTCAGTACAGGCGGGTTGGCGGCAACCCGTCCAAACCCGCGCTGAAGCGGATCGGTGGCCAGCAGGCGCCATCCGTCGTCGGTCGCTTCGGCGACGTTGAGGGGGTCGTCGGATTCCGGCGCGTACAGCCAACTGCGGAACAGGTGGGACAGCGTAAACGTGCTGGCCTCGAAGCCGATGCCCAGCTGTGTGTCCGTTGTGATCGGCGGGTCGAAGTGAAGGGACAGCATTTCATCCGTCGACTGCCATCCAGCCAACGACGCTCCGCCCAGGCCGAAGATCTCGCCGAGGATGGCGCCGGAGGGCACTGCCAGCTCCAGGCGCTCGACGCCGTCATCATCGGGTCCGAAGGCGAGATCTACGGTGTAGAGAAACTCGGTGGCCACACCCATGGAAGCACCGTTCGGTGTTACTCGGCCCTGGGCAGAGGAGACGGCCACGTCCTGCGAGGAGAAGTCGATGGACAGCGAGCCCAGTGAGGGTGTCGTACGGTCGTCCAGCGTATTGAGGTTGACGCGGTACTGCACGAGGCTAGCCGGCTCCGGCGACGGAAACCACAAACCATCGCTCTCGGCGACGGCGCTCCAGCCGTCCTCTGGATCGACGAAGTCGGAAAGTTCGTTGCCGGTACGGAACTGCAGGGAGAGCGCCGTGTCGACCGGCAGGTCGGCATCCCAGTGCACGCGGCCGAAATTCTTGTGGCTCGCCGTGCCCAGATCCAGCGGCGGCGACACATACGTGCCCCGGTAGTTGTGGCCGGTACCATAAGCTTCGACCTCGGCGACCAGGGGCTGGGAGTTGTCCGAGGCCTCGGTGACGACGACACGCAGGAATCTTATGACCTCGGGCTCGAAAGTCACCTCTGTCCGGGCGTACTCGCGGATGTCCTGCAGGAAGCCGATCTCGACCCACTGGACGCGGTCGTGGCTTTGCTGCACGGAATAGCCGCGTATCGAGTTGCGCTTCCGCTCGGTGTCGTCGTCGCCAAAAGTGATGACGCGGACCTTGTGCATTCGTCGCGGTGAGCCCACGTCGATCTCGATCTTCTGGTCGATCGGGTCCGGCCGGCCGCGCCACGCGGTGCGCAGGTCACCGTCGGAGGTCTCCTCCGGGCTACGCGGGTTACCCAGGGCCAAGTTCACGCCATCCAACCGATTCAGACTCACGGAGCCGGCCATCGAGCCGATATCGACATCGCCTGAGAAACCGGCGAGCACGGTGGCGGACGAGCTCACCGGCACCGAGAGGCGGTCGCGGTCGATGGAACCCTCTTGCGGTACGGCCCAGTCGTCCGACTTGGAGACGTCGGCCGTCGTCCATGCCAAATCGGCCGGCTCCTTGTCCGAACAGTACCAGGGCACCAGGCTGCGGTCGGTGGTGGACGGCGCGACCAGCAGTGAGTCTTCCAGGTGTGCACGTAGATGGGTGAGGAAGCCGTTGCCGACGCCGAGGCCGTGGTTGACGACGCGTAGGGCCAGGTGGTTGACGCCGGAGTCAAGTTCGACGGGAACCGTCAGCACCTGTGTCCAGTCCGAGCCCGAGCCGACGTACTCACCATTGAACCAAACTTCGTAGCTGTCGACGGCGGCCACCTGCAAGGTGCCGGGCGCGGCCTGCTCCGTGGAAATCGTCCCACGATAGAAGGCAGTGCGGCGCCAGGTAGTCTGCTCCCATGTGTCGGCATGGGCGGCCGTGGCGAGCACGAACAGGGCGAGAGAGATAGCACGAATCATGGAAGGAAGATACGAAGGCGCGTCAAACGCGCTCTGTGGTACATCGACGAAGAGCATGCCCAGCTCGTGCCTCTGAGTGCCGAGGTGGTTGATCAGCTTCTTCGTCTACGGTAGCGCCTCACGTGGGTGCCTCGAGATTTCGGGACGTCCCGGCATATCGCGATAGATCATTCCGTGCCAACTTCCGAGCCGGAAACACTCAGGGAAATCCATAACAACAAGAAAAACAGATAGTCACTGCGCCATCTCGAGCTGACAATGATCGCTGGCGCCGGCCTTGCTGGAGTCCGGGGCGTTGAGACGGGGCTGGCGGCGCCACGGGTCGGGCGCTACCAGGGATCGCCGTTGCCCGCATGCGTGTGGGTTGTATTTCACCGACAATGGGGTGAGAGAACCGTATTCTTACCGTTGACGATTCCCTGTCCGGGGTGCTTGCTATCGACCTGAGCTACAACCCGTCGAATGGTATCATCTCGGGTGTCATCGTCGTCGACGGCGTGGTTGTGGACGTGTCCCACCGGTTATGCTGTCCGGAGTGAAACGGTTCCCCCGGTCAACGGGGACACTCCTATCGAATCAGCAGGAGGCTCTTCACTTGCACGCTGGCCGCCGCTTGCAGCCGATATAGATAAACACCACTGGCCATGGCATTGCCATCGTCGTCGCGGCCATTCCAGACGACCTCATGAGATCCAGCGTGAAGAATCCCATCGACCAGGGTCACCACCCTCTGGCCGGCCATGTTGTAGACGGCCAGTTCCACGGGTCCGCCATGCGGAAGTGAGAAGCTAATCATCGTGTTGGGGTTGAAAGGATTGGGATAGTTCTGGGCAAGCTGGAACGAGGCAGGTTCAGCACTGTTCTCGACGGCGACATGGGTGGCCCCCATTCCGCTGATCCAACGTCGAATCAACTCAGCTCCCTCATGATCTATCACCGAGGTTGCCAGGGGCGGCATGCGGGACTCATCCACATTCAACATCCGCAGGTAGACCAATGAGCGCTCGGGGGCACCGGGGGTGATCAGCGCGGCCTCCTCTACGCCCAACTCATCAAGGGCCGGCTTCACGTTCAGCGTGTGCGTCAGCTCAAGGGGTGTGGAGAACCGCAGGTCCATATTGGAACGACCCGTACTGTGTGGCCGATGGCACTGAGAGCAATTGGCGTCCAGGTACGAGCGAGCACGTCGCGCCACATCTTCGTCGTCATCGTGCGGCTCGGGCTGTGAGGGGAGATTGCCGTCTTCTCCAAGGCCATTGCTTCCAAAGAGCCCGATGTGGTCGTAGCTGCGCAACTGTTGATCCCTGATGTCCCCGTATAAGTGGGTCCGATTCAACTGCGCCGTGTGGGCCCCCAGTACGAAACCGGCCGCTCGCGTGTGACACAGGTTGCACTCCGCCCGACTCGGAAAGTAGTAGGACTGCTCTCGATGGCCGTCAGGACTCTCCGGGTCCACGATGGTGTAGGTCTCCGAGTGACTGTCGTCGAGCAAGGTCGCATCCGTACCAGTGTCGTTCCAACGGTAGCTCAACCCCGACCACTCCACGCCTCTGGCGTTCTTGACGAGCAGTCGGGTCTCCACGATGTGACGGCTCTCCGGGTCACCCTTCACCATCTCCAGGTAGAAGTTCTTCACGAATACCGTGCCATGCGGGAAGCGCCACGGACCGTCGGGCGAGAAGCCGATCAGCTGTTGGTTCGGTAAGACCATCAAGCGGGTCTTGTCAGCGCCGTCGGACCACAAGGGGGAATTGACCGAGTAAGGAATTAGACCCGAAGCCGGGGTCTGTAAGGTGACGTCGCTGAACAGGCCCGAGACGGAGAGGGTCAACGGGATCTGCTCGGGTTCTGTCTCTGATGGCATGTCCTCCAGGACGTAGGTCGGACCCTCAGAGGTCAACACATAGATCTCCCCGGATTCATCCTCTCCAAAACTCGTGATAAAGGAAGGACTCACGGCAAGGAGGTGGTTCTCGACGTGTCCGGCCTGGCGCCGCAGGGCCCAGATCCTGCCGTCGACATAGTCTCCGTATATATAGGCCCCCTGCAGCGACGGCAGGCGAGTGCCCCGATAGACGAACCCCCCGATCATCGCGGCAGCGCCCCGGTGTGGATAGCTGAAGACAGGTGGCGCGAAGCCGGCCGCGTCACAATCGGTTCGGGGAGGGTTGCAAGCATTTCCCTCTATGATGGGCCAACCGTAGTTCCTGCCCTTCTCAACCACGTTCACTTCTTCCCAGAAGTGCTGGCCCACGTCCCCGGCCCAGAGTTCACCCGCCGGATCGAAGCTGAATCGCCAGGGGTTTCGCAGTCCCCAGGCCCAGATCTCCTCGCGCCAGCCGCGGTCGTTCCCGACCAGCGGATTATCGTTCGGGATACCGTAAGGCAGCTCTCCCATTCGGGTGTCTACGTCGATCCGCAGGATGGAGCCCTGTAGGAACGCGGGATTCTGGGCAAGGTTGACACCATCCTCGTCGGTGCCGTGACCATCCCCGAGCGCGACATACAGATACCCATCTGAACCGAAGGCGAGTTGGCCCCCGAAGTGGCTCGGCGAAGGCTGGTCGATGTCCAACAGGATGCGCTCACTGGAGGCATCCGCAGAGTCAGGATTGGCGTTGGAAACCCTGAACTCCGAAATCCGCGAAACCACCTCTCCGTGGGTGTAGTACACGAAGAACCGCCCGTTGTCGGCATAGTCCGCGTGAAAGGCCATGCTTAGCAAACCCGACTCAAAGTGCGAGGAGTTCACCTGGTCTCGGATCACCAGGAAGAGCCTCGCACTCAGTACTGCATCCCCGTCGGTGTGCCAGACCTGGATGAGGCCGTCCTTCATGAGCCAGAAAAGACGTTGGCTCCCGTCTCCGGCATGCGTGAGGGCAACCGGCAGTTGGCCGACACGATCGGCAAAGACCTGCCGCAGGCTCATATCGGTTGAGGGAGCCGAAGTACGAATGGCAAACGAGGTGTTCGCCTCACGCTCGTTGATTCCGTACGGGGGTGTCTGAGCGGCTAACGAAACTGTCGTGGCAGCGACGCCGCAGAAGAGGCGGATGATCAGTGGCCAGAAGTACATGCGCCGGATGGTGATCAAACGAAACGCGCCCGGCCTCCTTGTCGGTGATGGTAGCATGTCTGAACGAAGTCAGGACAGGCGGGCAGGGTCAAGCGACCCGCGGGCGGGGCCTGGCCTTGACCGGCGCCAGTCCACCGTTCGACTATATGCGAGCCCGCCCCAGTTCCTTCCTGCAGGTGAATCTCCTTCACCCGGAGGCCATCCCATGAGTACCAGGTCGATCCGATCGCGCCGCCGGGTCCGCACCTCCACAGCCCTGTTTCTCGTACTGGCTGCCGTCTCGGCGAGCCACGCCTGGCTGAGCTTCACGAGCAAGCCGTGGTTGGGCAAGGAGGCTGTATACGCCGCCAATGGTATCGTCTCCACCATGCATCCTATGGCCTCTGAGGCGGGGCTCGAGATCCTGCGGCAAGGCGGCAACGCCTTCGACGCCGGTATCGCCGCCGCCCTCGCGCTGTCGGCGGTCGAGCCGTGGATGGGTGGCCCCGGTGGAAGTGCCTACTGCCTCGTGTACGATGCCGAGAGCGGGGAGATGTGGGCGATGGACGCCTCCAGCCTCGCCCCCGCAGCGGCGAGACCCGAGGATTTCACACGCGAGGCTCTGTCAGAGGGGCACCGGGCCATGGGGATCCCGGGCGCCATGGCAGGTTATGCCGCCGTGCTTGAGCGTTTCGGTTCCATGTCCTTCGGCGAGGTGGTTCAGCCCGCCCTGCACTACTTGGAAGAGGGTTCGGTCCTCACTCAGTTCGGAGCGACCATCACCGGTTGGCTGTGTGGCCACTGTCCCGAAGCCTTCCCTAACTTCGGCCGCGTCTTCGCCCCCAACGGCAAGCTGCCCGGGACGGGCGACATCATGAAGAACCCGGAGCTGGCGAGGACGTACCGACGTCTGGCAGCTGACGGTGGCGACGATTTCTATCGGGGTGCTGTGGCCAGTGAGATGGTTGCCTACATGCGCGAGAACGGGGGAATCTGGTCGAAGAGCGACCTGGCCGACTACGAGGTGAAGTGGCGCCGCCCCCTGCAGGCCACCTACGGCGAGCTGGAGATCTACGGAGTCCCGCCATCCGCTTCGTCCCTCACGTGGATGCAAATCCTGACCATCCTCGAGGAATACGACCTGCAGGCCATGGGCCACAACAGCACGGCCTACGTCCATCACTTCCTCGAGGCGCAGAAGTTGGCCCACGCCGACGGCTATCAATACGTCGCCGATCCTGATTTCGTGCCGTCACCGACCGATCTGTTACTGTCCGAGGTCTACGCTTCCGTGCAGCGTCGTCGCATCGACGCCGGCCGGGCGGCGACGGGGAGAGTGCGCTACGGCAGCCCCACGTCGTGGACCCGTGATCCGGATGGGGCCGAGCTTCCCGCACCCGTGCCTGCAGGGCCCGCTGCCGAACCCCGCACCGGGTCGGGTGAGCCGCTGGAGGGCTCGACGTCCCACATCATCGTCGCCGACGCGGCAGGCAACTGCTTTACCTTTACCCACTCGCTGGGGAACATTTACGGCGGCCACGACGTGCTGGGCACGACTGGCGTTCTCGGCAGCAATATCATGGACTGGTTCGATGTCGAACCCAACGTATGGAGTGGCGAAGCCAGCAGTCTGATCCTGGCGCCGGGCAAGCGCAATCGTTTTACGCTGAGTCCGGGCATCATCACGGCCGAGGGCAAGCCCTACATCCTTATCGGCGGTTCCGCCGCCGAGACGACCATGCCCGGGATTGCCCAGGTGTCACTGAACATGGTGGAGTTCGGCCTCGATCCGCAGGCGGCCATCGAGTCACCGCGCGTCGTCTACGGTGATGTCCTGCATTGGACCGGAGGCACCGACGTCCATCTCGAGCCCGAGGTCGCCGCCACCATCGGCGACTCCCTGAGGGCCCTGGGCCACGAGGTTGCACCCAATGAGGGTCGACGGCCGATCACCGGCCATGTAAATGCGGTGATGATCGATCCCACCACAGGACACATGGTGGGTGGCGCTGAGGTTCGCGCCGACGGACACGTGGCCGGGTACTGAGGCCTAAAGCGATGGGTGGCCGGCGCTAAAGCTGGCCGCCGTACCGACTACTGTAGGACAGAATCATTTCGGCGACGCGCTCCCGCCACACCTCTCAGCGCCCATGGTCCTGCCGGTGTGCTGTGATGTCACTGGCGGCCTCGTCGAGCAGGTCCTGGGCTTGGCGCTGCGCCTGGGACCCCGCGTGGCGGCGAACTGCTGCAAAGCGGTGGCGTAGCGGTAGTCGTCGAGTCCCTCACGCACCATCTCGTAACGTCGCAAGTGGACGAGGCCTTGTTCGGGTTGCAGGTAGATCATCTGGCATCCTTGGACGTCTTCGTTCCACGGCCGATCATGCGCCGCCGCTCAGCGGCACCCTCAGTTCGCGTGGTCCTCGCTCCAGCTCTCGCCTTGGCTGATCTTCGAGGCATAACATATGATCGAGGTGACACCCGCGAGAAGGAGGCAGCTTGCAGACCCGTGAGATTCATCTCGTCGAGTATCCCGATGGGTTGCCGACGTCTGAGCACTTCCGCTTGGTCACGACCGAGTTGCCAGATCCTCAGGACGGCGAGGTTCTGGTGCGAAACCGCTTCATGTCCGTCGATCCTTACATGCGTGGCCGGATGCGCGAGAGCAATCCGTATTTCACTCCATTCGAGATCGGTGCCGTACTTGAGGGTGGCAGTGTCGGCGAGGTCATCACCTCAAACTCAGACGATCTTGCCGCAGGTGACTTCGTCACCGGTTTCTATGGATGGCGTGAGCATTTCGTTGCCGCGGCAGACAGTCTGCGACGCGTAGATCCCAAACGTGCCTCGCTGTCGACATATCTCGGCACGCTCGGAATGCCGGGGATGACGGCCTACGTAGGATTGCTGGATGTTGGGCAAGCGGAGTCCGGCCAGACGGTGTATGTCTCAGCCGCATCGGGCGCCGTCGGTTCCATTGTCGGCCAGATTGCCCGAGTCAAAGGCTGCCATGTCGTCGGTAGTGCTGGGTCTGACGAGAAGGTAGCTTGGCTCAGAGACGAAGCCCGTTTTGACGCGGCCTTTAACTACAGGTCAGAGGGCGATCTATCCTCGCAATTGGCCCGCCACTGCCCCGACGGGATCCATGTCTATTTCGACAATGTCGGCGGAATTCACCTGGAAGCTGCTCTTGAGCACATGAAGTTTCACGGCCGCATCGTTCTGTGCGGCATGATTGCCCAATACAACGCGACCGTGCCGACCTCTGGCCCGGCAAACATGATGCTCGCCGTCGGTAAACGTCTCACCCTCCAGGGTTTCATTGTCAGCGACTACAACCATCGTGGGGCCGACTTTCACAGCGACATGGCCGCATGGATTGAGGCCGGTGAGATCACGTGGCGAGAGACTGTAATCCAGGGACTCGAGAGGTCTCCAGACGCCTTCATCGGGCTCTTCAAAGGGGACAACATTGGCAAGATGGTCGTGGAGATATAGAGAACAGGTGCTTAGGTGAGGCAATGATCACACACCTGCTGTTTGATCATGATGGTGTCCTTGTGGACACCGAGCAGTGGTACTTCGAGGCGACCCGTGAAGCTCTCGCTCGACTCGGCGTGGTCATGACGTTTGACGATTACAAGCAACATCTGGTCGACGGTGCGTCATCGTGGACGGGAGCGGAGTCTCAGGGAGCAACACCTGATGATATCGACGGCGCGCGCAGCTGGCGCGATGATCGTTATCAACACTACCTGCAGACCTGCGATATCGACATCGATGGTGTCGCCGAGGTTCTGAGCGAGTTGGCTCAGACCTATCAGATGGCGGTCGTGACCACCTCAAAGCGTCGCGACTTCGAACTGATCCATCGGGATCGGGCCCTGCTCGATGACATGGAATTTGTGCTCTGCCGGGAAGACTACGTCGAAGCGAAACCGGCGGCCCAGCCCTACGAGGCGGCCCTCAAGCGATTCGACATCCGTCGGAATCAGGCGATTGTGATCGAGGATTCTCGACGTGGTCTGGCTGCTGCCGAAGCCGCGGGTATCGCGACGGTGAAAGTGCACAACGAGTTTGTCGCGTTTCAGCGAGCGGCTTCAGACTATGCGATCCCGTCACTCAGTGAACTCCCGGACTTGCTACGAGGAATTTCGCGGAGTGAAGGGAGGTGACTGCCGATGGAACGCAGACTATGACCGGCGAGATGGTCCTGTGGTATCTGGATCTGTTCGAAGAGCTGGGCATCAAGGTGTGGATTGATGGAGGTTGGGGCGTAGATGCGCTGCTGGCCACCAAAGCCGTCCCCATGATGATCTCGACATCATGCTTCCATCCAAGGACGCGCCCCTCCTCGTAAAACATCTGCACGGAAGAGGTTTCACAGAGTGCCCACAGATGACGAATGTGAGCGGAACTTCGTGCTCGGTCATCCCGAACACGGCAGGATCGACTTCCACGTATTCGAGTTCGCCTCAGACCATAGCGCTGTGTATCGCCCGAGAGAGGTCGATTGGCATATCTCAGCTTCTGAACTTGCTGCGGAGGGTACGATCGCAGGACGCACGGTCCGTTGCTTTTCTCCAGAGTACCAGGTGCGATCGCTTTGTCATCGAAGTTGTGGTGCCGCAGCTGCAACGCCTGGCGCAGGGTGAGTGCCTCGTCCGCCATGACCCCAGTGAAGGGCACTGGGGTGTCGATGAGTACGATATTGCTACACAGGGGCTCGTGTCGTGCCACACGCGCATCCGAGAGGGACATGCGGAGATGTCATCTGTGCTGTTCAGATACGTCTGGCCCGCCGAACTCGATCTGATGGCACAACTCGCCGGCATGGAACTCAGCGATCGATGGGCAGGATGGGATCAGGAGACCTTCACCAGCAACAGCCAGAGGCATGTGTCTGTCTGGGTGAAACAGGCTGGCTAGAAGCAACAGACACACAATGATCGAAATTGGCTCTGTCCACGAGATCGTCAGGTATCCCGTCAAGTCGATGGCCGGTGTCGTCACGACATCGGCCCCTCTCGGCTGGCATGGCCTGCCCGAAGATCGTCGCTTTGCTGTCCGAAGAGTGGATGACAAGGGTGGCTTTCCCTGGGTGTCGGCCAGTCAGTTTCCGGAGATGGTGCTCTACCAACCCGTCGGGCTCGATGTATCCCCTGAAGAGCCCCTTCCGACCCACGTGCGCACTCCTGATGGAGCGGATCTGGCCATCGGGAGCAATGAGTTGGATTCGCATCTTTCGGAGCGGATCGGACGTGCCGTCGAAGTGACGAGGGCCAAACACGGCGTGTTTGATGAAGCGGCACTGTCGGTGATCAGCCAGCGACGGTCGCCAGGATTGACCAGGAAGCCGGGTTGAGCCTCGATCGACGAAGATTCCGCACCAATGTGGTGATCCAGACCGATCTACCCGATGGATTCGTCGAGGACGGATGGGTTGGAGGGAGACTGGTGTTCGGTTAGGACGCTGATTCGGCTGTCGCCAGCGTCACGTGAGAAACCTGCGCTGTGTGATGATCAACGTCGACCCGGACACGGCCGAGAAGGATGCCAGGGTCATGAAAGCGGTGGTTGGGCTAATGAGAATCATGCGGGCGTGTATGTATGCCACCGTGGTTCAGTCTGGCAGAATTCAGGTGGGTGATGCCGTGCAACTCATCCGTGACGATCCGTGAGCCCCGGAGCCGATCGGCCGCTTCGGGTAGCGGCACGTCGCAGGCGACGGTCAGTGTTTGACGTGCTTTCCACACGACGGTACCGTGAGTCCCACTCTGGATTCAACAACGAGCTCAACTCGAACGAAACAGATTGCAGATGATTTCACGCGAAACGACGATGAAGCGGGTTGTGCTGGTGCGCATCGCTCCGGGCGAAGACATCCTGCAGGGTCTGCGCAAGGCGGTTGCCGATCACGGGATACGGAATGGGTTGTTTCTGACCGGCTTTGGCTCGGCGAGCCATTCGCACTTCCACGTGGTGATGAGCAACGAACTGCCGCCGAAAGAGAGCTATCCAAAGAGTATCCAGCCTCTGGATATCTGCTCCTTCAATGGGTTTGTGCTGGATGGCAAGGTGCACTGCCACATCGACTTCTCCGACGAGCGCAACGGCTTCGGTGGACATCTCGAGGGAGGCACGCTGGCGCTGACCTTCGCCAACATCGCCATCGGTGAGATCGAGGACAGTGTGAGCATCGCGGGTTGGGATACGATCATCGAAGAAGAGGAGCTGCAGTCGAAATGACGGAGACGGAGAAGGCGATTCAGGAGGTCGATGTCTACGGGTTCACCATCCTGGAGAGTGTCCTGAGTCGCGACGATGCCGATGCGATGCGGGAGTCACTCATCGAGTGTATGGCCGAACACGGCACCGACTCGAATCATCGCGGCACGGCGGGTCACGTGGCGAATCTGCCGGTGATGGACAAGGTCTTCTGGCCGACGATCGATCATCCGCGCACGCTGCCGATTCTCGAACACTTTCTTGGCACGAACCTGATTCTCGGCTCGCTGAACGCGCGCATCGTGCGACCCGGTGACGGACTGCAGGGCCTGCACAGCGATATTCCCGAGTCGATGCTGAACATGGCGTCACCGGTGATGATGAACACGGTGTGGATGCTCGACGAGTTCACCGAAGAGATCGGGGCGACACGGGTGATTCCCGGTACCCATCGGTCGGGTATGGGGCAGCCCCCGGAGGGGCTGGAGCTCAAACATGTGGTGACCGCCCTCGCGCCGGCGGGTTCGGTGCTAGTGTTCAATGGACAGACCTGGCATGGTGGGGGGGCGAACAATGGCGACCGCAATCGTCACGCCCTGTTCGGCCACTACCGCAAACACATGTTGGTCTTTCAGCTGGATCCGCACGACGAGTTTCCGCCAGATTGGTACGACGATCTCAACGATCGACAGAAGCAACTGCTGAGAATGCAGAACGGTGCCGGCGCGCTGCACGCGGCAGATGCGCACTTCCGCTAAGGATCTGGAGATGCAGACTGAAGGCAGGAGGATCGATGGCCGCTGAATCGCAGAAGATCGTCGTGTTCGGGGCCGCCGGGTGGGTGGGTCGCGCCGTGCTGACCAGCCTCGAAACGCACGGCCACACGATCCGTGCCTCTGACTTCGGTCCGGAGGCGTGGAAGACATACGAGGAGTTCGACGGTTCATGGTCAGCAGGTGAGGTCATGCACTGCGACATCAGCGACTACGACCAGGTGGATGCCGCCATCGACGGCATGGATGCGATCATCCACACGGCCGTGCTCGGTAGCAAAGGGGGTGGCTACGGGGCTGGCAGCGATGCACCCTGGCTGGTGAATCTCAAGGGATTGTGGAATGTGCTCGATGTGGCCCGCGAACGGGAGATCCGACGTGTCGTCCACATCGGTTCCTGTCAGGTCCAGCATCCTGATGGCACCTTCTTCGATGCTAACGTGCGGCGTCCCGACGGATCAGCCTATGCGGTGAGCAAACGTCTGCAGGAGGAGATGTGTCGTCAGTTCCACGACGCTTTCGACATGTCCATCGTTGTGCTGCGGCCTTGTTCCATCAACGACAGCCAACTCGGCCTGAGCAAATACGGGAAACCCCTCGGAAAACAGGACGTGGGTTCGGTCTGCCGTCACGATCTGGCCGAGGCCTGTCGTCTCTCGGTCGAGGTGGAGGGCATCGTCTTCGAGATCCTGCACACGGCCGGTCTGCCCGAAGCGGACGAGTTCTGCAACACCGCACATGGACGCGAGGTGCTTGGCCTGACCTACCAAGGCGATCTGCGGCGCTTTCCCGAGAACGGTGACTCGTGATCGAATTCGAGCCCAAAGACGGCGTGCGCTTCATCAAGGATGTGCGTGTGCCCATGGCCGACGGCGTCGAATTGTCGCTGGACATGCATGTACCGGTGGAGGCAGATGGTTCGCAGGACTGGGCCACAACGCCACGCCCGCTGTTGATGGAATACATCCCCTACCGCAAGGATGACAGTCCGCCCTACTCGGGATATCACAACGACTTTGCGCAACACGGCATCATCGGGGCGCGTCTTGACTGCCGCGGTTCCGGCGCCAGCGGTGGTGTGACGGCGGATGAGTATTCTGTGCAGGAACAGCTGGACGGGGCCGCCGCCATCGAATGGCTGGCGACGCAGCCCTGGTGCACGGGCAAGATCGGCATGATCGGTGCTTCGTACGGCGGGTTTACGGCGGTGCAGATCGCCGCCCTGGCACCCGAACACCTGACGACGATCATCCCCATCTATTTCACCGACGACCGCTATACCGACGACTGTCACTATCGCGGTGGTGCCATGCGCTGTTACTACGACATCGGCGCCTACGGTGCATCGATGATCGGCATGAACGCCATGCCGCCCTATCCGGAGTACAGCGGACAGGACTGGGCGCGTCTCTGGGAAGAGCACATCGAACAGAACACGCCCTACTTGCTCACGTGGCTGGCGAATCAGACGGATGGCGCCTACTGGCGTCCGGGCAGTATTCGCGACCGTTACGATGAGATTCGCTGCTCCGTCTTCATGATCGGTGGCTGGCGCGATGGGTATCCGAATCCGCCGCTGCGCACCTTCGAACACCTCACCGTTCCCAAGCGACTGCTCATGGGGCCGTGGAATCACACGCGACCCAACGCAGCGATTCCCGGACCTCGCGTCGACTACGTGAGCGAAGTGCTGCGCTGGTGCGATCACTGGCTCAAGGGAGAGGACAATGGGGTCATGGAAGAGCCGGCGGTGCAGGTGTATATGCAGAGCTACGACGAACCTCGTGCCGATCGTACCGAGACCCGCGGATACTGGCGTGCTGAACAGGACCTGCCCATGGGTGAACGGATCTGGTCGCTGGCGACGGGCGGACGACTGATCGACGAGGAAGAGGATCAGGAGGGGGTCGACTGCTATCGATACAATCCCACCGTCGGTACCTGCGGTGGGTTGTGGAGTGGGGGTGTTCCCTATGGTCTGCCCACCGACCAGCGACCCGACGAGATTCACTCCCTCAACTACACGACCGAGTCTCTGACGGAACCTGTGGAGATCCTCGGGCGGGGACAGGTGACTCTGAACATTCGGTCGACGGCACCGGTGATGGCTTTCGCCGCTCGGCTCAGCGACGTGGCCCCCGACGGTACGAGCGCCCTGGTCTGCACGGGCGTCCTGAATGCCACCCGACGTACCTCGCTAGAGGAGCCTCAACCGCTGAAGCCGGGGCAAACCTACGAGATCACCATCGACCTGGATGCCACGGGCTGGCGCTTCGAGGCGGGTCAGCGGATTCGACTGTCCGTGTGCAGTGCGGACTTTCCGAATCTGTGGCCCACACCTTATGCCGGTGAGAACGATGTGTTGTTCTCGAAGGATTGTCCGTCGCGGGTGACGCTACCCACCGTCGCTGTGCGCGATGCTGAAGGTGGGGTCACGCCGGGTGATGAGATCGACTTCAAGCCCGGTGATGACGCGGAACCGTATCGGGAAGCGCCCAACGAACCGGTGTGGCAGATCGTGCGGGATGTGATGGGACGTCGTACGGGGCTGACGACGTTGCAGAGCAATGTCAGTCGGGTGAGCGACGACATGGAGGTACGCAACAAGCGGACCCTCGATCTGTGGGTGAGCGAGGATGACCCGGCGAATGTGTCGGCCAAGGGTCGGCACACGCGTCATATCGTGCGTCGCGATGGAGAGATGGTGGTCGATTCGATCTGCAATCTGAGATCTACGGTCGATGCGTTTCACTGCACCATCGATCTGAACATCACCGTCGACGACTTGCCCCACGCGCAACGCCGCTGGGTGCAATCGTTTCCGCGTCAGTTGCTGTAGCGCCGCGTTGTGCGAGGCGCCCTGCTCAGGCGATGTATTTGTCGAGGTGATCGTAGTCGATCGTTTCGCGGTCGAGCTACTGGCGCAGGATGATGTGAGCGCCCCCATCAGATACTTGTAGCGCTCGTCGAGTTTGACCTTGAAAAGTGTGCCGCCGCCTGCGTTGACGGCGGGCCCTTGTGATTCACGGTCGGGATTGCTGTTGAAACGACCACGCGCCTGGGTCACCACCCGCGACTCGATGTCCATGCCACGGTGAGAATGCGCTTCACGCGATCGCCATCCACGACCTGCACCAACCAGATCGATGTCTCTGACAACTTCACTGCTGTCGCACTGAGACAGTGCCCCATGGCCTTTCCCTCATTGGCCAGAGAGCGGGCATTGGACAGCTCCTGAATCGTCCAGGTGAGCGTACGAGCCGTCGTCTCATCTTCTTCTTGTGCGTAGTAGTAGGCCAGCGTGCGGTGGCGTGTCGAACCGGGCGCGGCCTTGGCGATGCGATTCGGATCGCTGACGCTGTTGCCGTACACGAGAAGGAAATCGTCTCAGGAAACGACGTTCTCCAGGGGCACGAATCCACCGCCGTAGCTCGTCGACACCGGAAGGCGACGCCCGTCGGTCGAGATCGATTGGGCTCGCTGGAGAGTTGTGCCAGGGCTGTTCCTTGCTGTAGCCCTCCGGAGAGCCGCCCTGAAAGTTGAGCGTCACCGCCAGCAATCCGTGGTCTCGGTAGATGGGCAGGGCCTCGATGAACTCCGCCACATTTCGCGCTGCGTCCCAGGTCCCCGAGTCGGGATAGGCCCAACGATGCACGGTCTCCGGGTTTTCGTCGTCGAAGGTGGCTTGAATCATGCGACTGTTGAGCAGCAGGACTTCGATGGGTTCTTCGCGAAAGTGGCAGCCAGCGTACGTCGGTGTGCCATCGATGAAAAAGCGATCGATCTCGATGTGAATGGTTGTCATGGGTCCTCGCTAGACAGTCGAGCGTCTCGAGAGTACTGTAGGGGAACCGTCCCTCTTCGCTAATTGGATCATTCACGCTTGAGATCCTTCCTCTTCATCATCAACGAACGTGCACGCGGAGGGGACGCTGCGGCTCGCGTGCAACGCCTGATCGCGGATGGCCCTCTTGCCGACGCCGATGTGGAGTCGGCTTTCTTCGTCGACGACGAGGGAATCCGCCGCGGACTCGCCTCCTTGGACGAGGCGCGTCTCCCCGTCGCCGTCGGTGGGGATGGGACCCTGTGTTCGGTGGCGCGGATTCTGCGGGCCGACGGACTCTCAGAACACTCAATGGGGATCCTTCCCCTGGGTACGGGAAATGGTGTTGCCCATTCCCTTGGCATCAGAGACCTCCAGACGGCGGTCGAGGTTCTTCTGGGAGGTGGGACACGGCGCATCGATGTCATGGCCACAACACATCCGGCGGCACCGCTGTCGTTGCTGAGTGTCAGTGTCGGTCTGGAATCAGAGGTGATGCGGGACTATCAAGCGTGGCGGCATCGTTCGCGGTGGATCGGTGCGGCCGTCGGTGTTGCCCGACACGGAATGAGTCGCGTGTCAGATGTGATGGTGGAAGCGGACGGACAGCGTATCGTGGAGACGACGGACAGGATCTGCAATGTCGGTCTGCACAACATGCCCTGCTATGGATTCGGCGTTCGCCCTCACCCGATAGCTGATCCTGCAGACGGGTTTGCCGATGTACGGCTGCATCGCTCGCGGGTTGCTTACTGGGCGTGGATGGGGGCCGCCACACTGCGTGCTAGCAGACCTATTCGCCCGACGATCCATCCGTCGACCCCACCGACAGGGCCGATCGCAGCGCCAGAGGATGAGTCCGAGAGTTGGCAGACCAATCGACCTGGCAGACTCCGGATTCAGCACGCGACGATTTCGACATCGCACCCGGTGCAGATCGATGGTGAATCTGCACCGGCGGCGACATTCGATGTGGACATCTTACCTAACGCGTTGTCCGTACTGGCTCCCTGAATCCGATCTCAATGGGCCGCTGCGGCGATCTGGGTCTGGGGATTTGTCAGGCTCCAGATATACCAGTACGTGTCGAAACCCGTCGCACTCTCGAGGCGCGGATTGCCGGGGAAGGATCGTGTCGCTGTATCAAAGGCATGCTGTTGTTCGCCACGCCTCAAGATCCATCCGGCGTCGTTCTGGTTCAGTTTGTCACCCGGTGCCAAGCCACCAGGCTGCGGTGCCTTGGAAGGGGGAGTCTCTTGACACACGATAGAGAAACAGACGCCGTTCCCCGATGGCGACGACACCACCGCCATCGAATCGATCGTGGGCGACGACCCGCGGCACTTCGCCGACGTGCAATCCGTACAGGAGAGCCTGAAGTCGACGAAGAGAATCGTCGTAGTCATCTCGCTCGGAGACGATCTCCTCAATCAGGAG
>PATE01000123.1 GCA_002712305.1 Gemmatimonadota bacterium
ACCATTGCGGCGCCCTTGGGCGCCGGCAGCGTGAGCTTCCACCACAGCCTGATCCTGCACCGCAGTGGGACAAACCGATCGGCACGGCGTCGACGCGGCTATGCCGTTCACTACATGCGCGCCTCGTCCGTCCAAGACGCGTCGGTGACGGACGCCCCCAAGATGCCCGCCTTCCGGCAGGTGCGAGGGCGCTCTTTCCCGGGTCGAGTCTGAAGGATTTGCGGCGAAATAGGTTTTCGTCCACTTAGGCCGACGCTTCGAGGCCACAACCCATGAGGTGCGCAATGACATCATCCGCTCCCGCTGTAAGCATTGCACCCAGGGCGGGAGGCTTTGTGGTTACTGAAGACCGCCAGGACGTGCTGTTCTATCAGCGCGAGACGAAACGGTTCGATGAAACCTATTCTCGGTCCCATTACATCCATCCCCTCTACGGTCTGGATGGAGAGTTGTTGACGGAAGAATTCCCCGCTAACCACCCCCATCATTGTGGCATTTACTGGGCCTGGCACCAAGTGTGGATCGGCGGGAGGAGGATCGGCGACGCCTGGAGTCTGAGAGATTTCGCCTGGGATGTGCGAGACGTAAAAGCGATCGCTGCCCATACCCACGCCACCTTGGAAGCCGAAGTGTTTTGGACCAGTCCCCTATGGACCAATGCCCAGGGCGTGCGCAAGCCCCTTGTCAGGGAAATGGCGATGATCACGGTCCATCGAGCATCACGTGATATTCGTAAGATTGATTTCGACATTCGCCTCGTTGCTCTGGAAGATGAACTGCGCATTGCTGGGGCCGAAAATGCAAAAGGATACGGGGGCTTCTGTGCCCGCGTCCCACTACCTGACGATCTCCAGTTTGTCAGCTCTGGAGGCGACGTAGAACCGACAACGGTGCCCGTTGAGGCCAGCCCCTGGATGGATTTTTCAGGGACCTTCGGCGAGGTGGGCAAAGTGAGCGGCGTCGTCATTCTCTGCCATCCGACCGTGCCGGGCTTTCCGCAGCCCTGGATTTTGAGACGGAAGACGAGCATGCAGAACCCGGTCTATCCCGGCGCTCATCCGGTTGCGCTCCCCCGCGAAGATCCACTTGTACTGCGTTACCGCTTGGTCGTGCACCGGGGTGCTGGTCGTGAATTGGATCTGGATCACTTACAGGCAGAGTACGGTGCTGATGGCACTTAGGTGTCGCCAACCAGGTGGCCTCGCCTTCGTTGAAATGCCAGCCGCCTGGCTTCCCAAAAGGGCCATTGGTGTCACATTGCTAGACCACGGATACGCCCTAATGTTACCGCCACCCGGACGTAGAACCAGAAATGAGCGAAACGACGCGCCCGTGCCACAGAGCTTCGTGGGCGGATTCAGCCAGTAGGCCAACCTCATGCAAGAGCCCATCAAGACCATCACGGTCACCCAGGCGAAGGAGAAACTGGCAGACGGACATGCCGTGTTCATCGACATCCGCGATCCTAACGCCTATGCTGCCGCCCACGTCCCAGGCGCAATCCGTATCCACAACACGAATGTCGATGCCTTCATTGCCAGCACGGACAAGTCTATGCCGCACATCGTCTACTGCTATCATGGCATCACCAGTCAGGGCGGTGCTGCTTTCTTCCAGGAGAAGGGCTTTGAAGACGTCTACAGCATGGAGGGTGGCCTGCGCCTGGGAGGACTGACATCAGGCCATCATTGATAGCTGTGGAAGGGGCTGAGTATCTTCCCAAGCCGTCCAAGCTGACCCAAAGACCCGGGTAGTTTCGGGCTCGACCAACCAGGTGAACCACACCCAACCGGCAGGCAATTGCCTATCTGTTATCCCGATCCCGAGGCGACACAGCCCAGGCCAGCGGGTGGCACTCATCCATGAAGCAGCAAACCGGCGTAAAGGGAATCACATGAAGGAGTTCGAAGAGGGTCTGGCGGCCGGCGAGGCGGCAGCCTCTGCCTCCGAAGGAAGCTCGGGCGCATCGACGAAGGCCGGACGTATGTATGTGCGCACACAAAGTTTCGGGTCTTCTGACGAGGATCTGCGCTTCCTGCAGCGCTGCGGTGTGCACCACAAGGCGGCCACCTTCCCATTCCATCCGGGTCGTGGGTGGGATCTCGATGATCTGCTGCGGGAGAAGGAGCGCTTCGAACAATTCGGTATCACGCCGGACATGAGTGCGATCCCGATTTACGAGCAGTTCCCCAGCATCATCTACTACGGCAAGAGCCCGGATCGAGATCGAGACATCGACACGGTGTGCGAGATGATCCGCACCGCTTCACGGGCGGGTATCGAGTCGCTGCGTTACAACACGTGCGTTCTAAACATCGACCGCACGGAAGACGAAGAAGGTCGAGGTGGGTTCTGGCACACCGCCTTCCGTCTGGACAAGATTTCGGCAGAGGATCAGGCCAAGCTGACCGACGCCGGTCGGGTCACGGCAGAAATGCACTGGGAGCGGATCGAGTATCTGCTCGAACGCATGATTCCGGTGGCTCAGGAGTGCAGGGTGCGGGTGGGCAACTCGCAGGAGGACCCGCCCACGCCGCCGGGCTATCGGGGCGTGGACAAGGTCCTCAACGACTTCGAGGGCATGAAGCGTTTCATCGAGATCCAGCGGAGTCCGTATCACGGCTGGAATTTCTGCGTCGGCTCGATCGCGGAAATGCTCGAAGACTCCGCCACGGAGATCTTTCCGTTCATCGAGTATTTCGGCGGTCGCGACACGATTTTTCTCGTGCACTACCGCAATCTCATCGGGGGGCGCTACAGCTTCCGCGAGGCCTTGCCGGATGAGGGGGATATGGACTTCTGCAAGGTCTTGAGGGCACTGAAGGACGTGGGCTACTGCTACGGCATCGATCCGGATCACGTCCCTTACTGCAAGGACGATCCTCAGGGCAGCTATCAGGGCTACGCGTATTGTTTCGGCTATATCAATGCCATGATTCAGTCGGTCTATACCTAGCGGTTTGTGATGGCGACATCTGTCGCTGGAGAAGGTTGCCGTCGTTGCCGATCCGCAGGGTGCGCCTCTCTGCTTGATCACCCTCGCCATGCCTGCCGACTGATCCCGCGGAAGATCAAGACGTAATCCAAAGAATGAGGCCGGTCGTCATCAGATGACCGGCCTCGGTTCGTTCTCTCAGATACGGCCGTGCCCTCTCACGCAGGCGGCGAGAGCAGCTGTTTGAGGGTGGCGCGCTTCGGTGACGTGCGCAGACCCTTCGGAAACAACGCACGATCGGCTGGCCGCACGCCGAACAGCCGTCCCTTCCCCTTGCCCGCTAACTGCGCCAGACCCGAGATCCCACCCGCCCCGAGCAACAGGGGGACGTAGGCGAGTTTGACCCAGGTTGTTGGCGCGCGCAGGTCAGCACCACCCAGATCGGCCACGAGACTTCCCGCCAGCTTTTCGGATTGCAGGAAAGACCACACGGCGTAGGTGAGGATGCCCATGCTTGAATCGGCAACCAAGGTGACAGTGCTGGGTTGAACGCCCAACTCGACCTGTGCCATGCGCACCGTTGTCGCCACATCATCGGCCTGGTGCATGTGCGCCGTCTTGCCATAGGTCGTGGCCAGATAGGTATCCGCTCTTCGATGGAATTCCTCGCTCGGAGCTGAGCCTTGCTGCCCGAAGAGCAGCGGAATCACCACACCCCAGCCCTCATCCATCAGTTTGCGCACAGCCGTCGAAGGTCTTCCACAGAACGCCGCCCACGCGCCCTTCCCCGCCCATTGGCGTAGCAGCACCAGTGTGCGATCCGCTTTTGTTGCGGGGGGCAGAAAGCGGGCCTGCATGCTACTGTCCTGCGAGAAACGTCCATACGTAATAGAGAACAGACCGGACCGACTGCTTCCATACTCGTGTCGTGCCGGTTGGCTGCGGATGAGAATGTCCTTCTTCTCCGGCAGCTGTGTCTGCAGCACGTCCGCCACGTCGGCCGAGCTTCCTGACTTGCCGTGCAGATCCTGCCACATGTCGAACAGTTGCTTGGGGCGACGGATGGCGCCCTTGTAGGGTGGAATCTCCTTGTCGAACACCAACAGCCGTGCACGATCGGGAACGGGCGTCGCAGCTTCAGGAATTCTCGCCGTGGGTTTGGTGCCGCCCTTCATCAGCCACTGCACCATCCACGAGTACACCGCCTCGCGGGCGCGACGATTGTAGTTATGCCCCTCGTCCTGGTAGAAGCCGTCGATCGACGCAGGCTTCTTGTACAATTCGTAGAGCTCGCGCATCGCCGGCAGTTCACGGTCACGCATATGGTGAGTCCAATCGCCTGTACATCCCAGCAGCAGCATCGGTCTGGGCGCGATGAGACCCGCATAGTGGAGATTGCTGTACTGCACATGCAATCCAGGTGCATTCTCACAGACACAACCGCCCTGCATGTGACCAGAAAGCATCACGGCCGGTGCAGCGACCTTCACCCGCTCGTCCACAGCGGCAAGGAAGTAGGTCTGCGTACCGCCCCCTGACTCGCCGGTGCAGCCAACACGCTTTGGATCGATCTCCTTGCGCGACAGCAGATAGTCGAGGGCCTTGATCGAGTTGTTGAGCTGCAGACCAAACAGACTCAGGCCGAGGGTGTTGGCTGCACCCTTTTCAGGACCACTGAGCAGCGATCGATGGGAGATCTGTCTCGTATCGTCGTCGTAGTCGATCATGGAATAGGCGAAGGACGCAAAACCGAGAAGGGCGCTGTTCATCGCCCTGTGTGGGACGGAGTAGTCGGCGAGAGGCGTTGTGCGTGCATTCATGGCATGACCATGAGGGTGCAGGATCAATGGCAGACGCGACGTCGCCTTCTTGGGCCGATACAGATTGCCCGTCAGATAGAGGCCCGGCAGGGTCTCGATGCACAGATTCTCGACGATGAGCCCTTCATGTTCGTAGCGATCGACCACACGGCCGCGTGCTTTGAAAGCGGCCGTCTGTGCATTCAGACCGGCACACAGCAAGAGATGTCGACGGATCTGCTGTCGCTGCGCCTTCCAGGCGGCAAGGGTCCCCCAATCGGGAGCGGCCATGGTACTCTGATAGTTACGGAACGCGTAGAGTCTGGCGTCGGTGTCTAGCATCTGATCGGTGGCCATGAATCACGATCCTCGTGGCGGGCAGATGGCGGGGGCCATTGACAGATGGCGCGAAGCCAATGGCGGAGTGAGGCGAAGCCTATGACACAGGCTCCGTGGACGCCACCACTGCCAGAAAAGAGTTGCACGGGGTGTATGGGTCCAGCAGATTCGCCCCCGAGAGCACCCTGACAAGGATCGTCTACCGAAGATCGGCAGACCCGTCACCCTGAACCTGCAAACCGCATACCTCATACCGCATGTTCGGAGCAGAGAAACCATCCTGGAGTCGACAACCCATGGCGACGCACAATCCCTATATCACGCCCAAACTCTTCAAGTTCTTTTGCGACCTGAAGAAGAACAACGACCGGGAGTGGTTTGAAGCGAACAAACAGCGTTATGAGGACGATGTCCGTACACCACTGTTGGCGTTCATCGATGATTTCGCCGAACCCCTGTACAAGATCAGCCCCCACTTCCGGGCCGATGCACGCAAGGTCGGTGGATCCTTGTTTCGCATCTTTCGTGACGTGCGTTTCTCGAAGGACAAGTCGCCGTACAAGACGCAGGCCGGGGTGCACTTCCGACACGAGAATGCGAAGGACGCCCATGCCCCCGGCTTCTATCTGCACCTGGAACCGGGAGAGGTGTTTCTCGGCGCAGGCATCTGGCATCCAGAGACAGCCGTCGCACGACAGATCCGGGCGGCGATCCTCGAGCATCCCGATCGCTGGAAGAAGGCGATGAAGAGTGCCGCTTTCACGAAATACGGATACAGCCTGGCCGGTGAGTCGCTGAAACGTCCACCGGCGGGGGTTGAGAAGGATCACCCCCTCCTGGATGACCTCAAACGAAAGGACTTCATCGCCGTGGCCGAACGGACAGAGAAGGATGCCTGTGCACCCGGATTTCCGAAGTTCTTTGCCGAGCGCTGCAAGTCGACGTCCGCCTTCGTCAAATTCTTATCTGAAGCGGTGGAGCAGCCCTTTTGATCACAGGTATCACCAGGGGTCCCGTCGATCTGGTGACACCTCCCGACGGGGACAACTTTCGGTATGGTCTGGGTTTCCCTATGCAGATCGGGCCGCGGCAGGCGGCGCTGCTGTGCAATCTGCGCACCGAGCAGATGCCCACCGGAGATTTCGAGAACGGCGCAGATGTGCTGCTCTTCGACGACATCGGTGAGATCTCAGAGACCGTCGCTGTGCCGATCACCCGCAATGAACGAACCACCCATCCCGAGACCGATTCACCACGCATCATCGTCAAGTATCCCATCGTGGGTGGCTTTGTCCCCTACGGGGCGCGCCGCGCCGACGGCCAGGTCCACCCTTGTGCGGGAACGGGGTTCGGTGTCAGTGAGGCGCTCGACTTTCCCATGCTGCCAGATGGTTCCTACAGCAAGGCGGACAAGACAAAGAGCATGGTTCGTCGAGCCGTTGTGCATCAGCTCACCTTCGATGGCAGAGCCTTCACGGCCCACGAAGATCGTGCCGACGATGACCTGCTCGCCGTGCCGGAATCCGACTGGATCGTCTACGTCAACGGCCTGCACACGGCGATTCCCGATGGCGACGACCTGCTCTATCCGGCGTGCGCCACAACGGGGGATGCGTCTCTGTGTTGGCCGACACCGACGGCGGCGGGGGTCTGCCGTTGGCAGTTCAGAGAGGACCGCTGGAAGTTGAGCCACTTCGAACCCGTAGCGATGAGTCGGCAAGCCGATGAACCGCGGATTCTGTACGATGAACCCATCGAACTGGCGGCGGCTGAACCTAGCCTGGTTCGCGACCACGATGGCTCCCTGCTCTTCACGGCACGCATGTGTGGCGACGATGAAGAAGATCATGTGATCCGCGTGTGGCGCTCGAGTGATGGCGGCAGATCCTGGTCAACCGTCATCGAACAATCACAGGCTCGCGGTCAGGCGCCGATCACCATCAATCGGGCGTCAGACGGCACGGTCTATCTGGCCGCCAATGCCCTCGGCCGCGAACGGGATCTGCTGTGGCTGTGGCCTCTGAATGAGCAGCGAACGGGGCTGCTGGAAGGGATGGAGATTCGCGACGCCCTCGAAGAATTCGGGCCACCACCGACAGGACCCGTGTGGTTCATGGATCATCCCACAGCAGTCACCCTGCGGCTGGGTGATGGGCAGTGGCACCATATACTGGTCTGTCGATTGATGGATCGCGGCGAACACGCAGGCGCTGCGCCGCCGCCCCAGACGGGGATGTATGTGGAGGAAGTGACCTCGTCGGGACCGGCGATCCCGGAGTGGCACTTCGAGGATTAGGTCATCGCCCTTCGCAGGCTCACGGCATCTCGGGCTGTGGCTGCCCCACCAGGGACAGGGCCATCTCCAGCTCATCGACACTGGCCACCGCCACCAGGGCCGTATCCACGTTCTGATTCTTCAGCACCCACGCCACAGCAGGCCCCGTTTGGGCCACCTCTTCACCCGGCTGGGCGAGATCCTTCCAGGGACCGGCGCTGAAGGAATACACCAGATCGATCTCGTGCCGCATGCTCTCGCCCAGCGGCGACAGTTGCATCAGGGCTTCCTGATCTGCGGCTGACCAATCCGTCGTGTTCTTGTGAATCCAACTCAGATACTGCCCACCGAGGGCCTTCATGATCAACACGCCCTTGCCCTGCTCGGCGGCCCTCGCGATGCCCGGTTCCTGGCCTCGACAGACGTAGTTGTAGATCACCAGATCGGCATCGGCGTCGGGTTCAGGTCCGTCACCGAGATAGGCCTGCTGATCGGCTTCGAAGTGACGGATCGTGCACAACGCTCGGACCTTGCCCGCACCCTTCAGGTCTTCGACTCGCCGACGTAGCGCGTCGTCGCCCACGTAGGCGTAGTGGTGCACGCGGAGGATATCGATCGCATCCCGTTTCACATTGGCCAGGTGTTTGTCGACCGTTCCCTCGAGATCATCCGCCGTGGGAGCCCCTACCTTCAGCGAGAAATGACGCTCGTCGCTCGGCCCCTTCAACTCGTCGGGGATGTGGACTTCATCGCCGTAGCCCATGTCGAAGAGGTTGATGCCCAACTCTTCGGCGCGCAGATAGATCCGCCGTTTTTCTGTGGGAGGTGGATGCGCCGTTTCACCTTCCCAGTAGTGGGCGAGCAGACCTCCCAGCCCGACCACACTCAGACGCATTCCCGTTCGACCAAATTCCCGATACTCCATGACTGTTCCTGTCTCTCTTACGCCATCTGCACGCCAGGCCACTGCTCGTCGCTGGCTGTGATGTCCACGGTGATCCCATCCGGATCCTCCACCTTGAAGGCCCCCTCTTCGATGTTGGTCACATCCACAGGGATCTTGCCCGCCAATCCATCGGAGAAAATCTCGTATCCCATGTCGAGCAGCCGTGCGGCAGTGCCTTCGAGATCACGCACACGTACGCCGATGTGCAAATAGTCGAGCATGCCGCTCACGTGAGGCGGACGTGCCGGGCCCTCGTGTTGAAAGACACGAAAGTTGTGGTGTCCGTCGCTCAGGTCGAAGCTCTTCTCGCGTTCGACGACGACGGGAATGCCAAGGCCATCCCGCCAGAAGCGGATGGTCTTCTCCAGATCGGTGGCGCGGACGCCGACGTGGACGAGGGTTGTGGACACGGGGGCTCCTTCTTCGAATGAGATGGCAGCGACAGGGTCGTAGTTTTGAGTCAATCTGTCGGTTCAGGGTGACGGCGAACACGTCCATCAAAGGCGTGGCGTGTCCAGGATCGATGGGGCCAGTCGTCGAATCCGTAGGGGATATAGTGGTTGGCCAGGACGTGGCGATCGGACCCTTCCTGGAGAATGGGTCCTCCCCGGTGCACGAGCACACCATCGAAGAAAACGACACTGCCTTTGCTCACCTGCACAGGCACCTCGAGAAGCGCATTGCGTTTCGCCTGTTCATCGACGGCATCGTTGTACTCCCAGCCTTCGAATTCGCCCCCTTCCTGAAAGTCGGCTTGTGTCAGGAGCCGATTCTTGTGCGAGCCGGGCTGAACGAAAATGGTGCCATTGTTCTCGTCCACATCCATGAAGGCGAGCCAGGCTGAAATGCAGGCGGGCAGATAGTATTGGTCCTGGTGACGGCGCTGTTCCGATCCCTCCCAGAAATACATCGTCTGAATGCCCTCTGCCTCATCGCCGCCGAGACAATCCCGCAGGGGCGCCTGCAGTTGTGGCAGCAGGAGATACTCCAGGGCGAGGAAATCATAAGTATGCTGATTGTGGGTGCGCCCCCGTTCGCCGATCGTGCGAGGCGCAAAACCGTCGAGTTCCTTGCTACCGTCGAGCAAGGCGACCATGTGATCCACGAAACGATCACACTCGGCGTCAGACATCAGATTCTCGACGATGACGAATCCCTGTTCGTCATACGCAGCCTGTTGCTGCGGGGTCAGACCATTGGTCACAGGTTGGACATCCATGTCGAAATGGGTAGGTAGCTGGAAACTGTCGCGGCACAAGATAGGCAGCCGCGCGAGCTGCAAACACCGGGCTCAACGTTTCACGGAAGGCTCGTCGCGATTCGCTGCGATCACTTCCGTATCCCATAGACGCGAGAAGTTCAACGCCCGCGGACAGTGAGGATAGGCCTCCTCCACCTCGATGAGTAGTCCCTGCTGCAGGGCCGCATTATCGTCCGGATCAAACACATCGAGATCCATGCCTCGCTGCCGCAGATCCTCTTCCCCCACCACTTCAGCTTGGCCATTGACGCGTGCCGTGTGATTCATGCCGGGAATGAAGAAGACCAGACCCACCCGGGGGTTGATGTCGATGTTTTCGTAGGACTGAAACAGGTTGTTGCCGCGCACATCGGGAAGCAGCAGATGCCGGTCGTCGATGACTTTCACAAACCCCGGAGTGCCGCCCTTGGGTGAGGCATCACAGTTGCCATCGCTGTCGGCCGAGGCTAGCACGGCGAAGGGTGCGTGGCGAATAAAGTTCTGCACGAATTCGTCGAGATAATCGACCACCTTCGTACGGGCACGCTCACTGGGTGTGCCAAAGGTCGCCTGGTAACGATTGGTCGGGGCAACATCGGTCATTCCGGGCTCCTAGTCTGATGCGGAGGCTCACGATATGCGGCGCCCAGGCGCTCATGACAGGGCGATGTAATTGAGATATGGTTGTGCCCAGACGAATGCAAGGGTGAGTGCAAGAGCGAGCAGGTCGCCAAAGCCAATTGATTGCGCACCGAAAGACACTCCGAGAGGGAAATCTCCATGAGCAGCGATGATCTGATACGGGTGGGCGTGATCGGCGTGGGCCGTGGGCGCTCCTTCGCCACGGGAGCCTCCACGTCCCTGGGCATGAAACTGGTCGCCGTGTGTGATCAGTGGGAAGAGAAACTCACCGAGGCGGGCGAAGAGTTCGGTGTGGCCACCTACACCGACTACGACGAATTCCTTCAACACGACATGGATGCCGTCATCCTCGCCAACTACTTCCACGAACACTCCCCCTTCGCGATCAAGGCACTGCGAGCGGGGAAACACGTGATGAGTGAGACCGCCGCCAACACGACACTGGCCCAGGGGGTTGAACTGTGTCGCACCGTGGAAGAAACAGGTCTCACCTACATGTTCGCCGAAAACTATCCGTATACGGTGTTCAATCAGGAGATGCGGCGCGTCTATCAGACCGGCGAGATCGGCTCAGTCACGTATGCCGAGGGCGAATACAACCACCCCATGTCACCGGAGGCTCGCCTGCGCATCTCACCTGGCCGCAAACACTGGCGGGCGTGGATTCCATCCACCTACTACTGCACCCATGCCCTAGCGCCGCTCATGTACATCACCGACACCATGCCTGTTCGGGTCAATGCCCTCTCCATCGCCTGCGAATCCATCGAGAATGAAGTGGCCGCTGTCGGCGATCCGGGATCCGTGATCCTGTGCCGGATGGACAATGGCGCCGTCTTTCGGCTCTTCGGACTCATCCTTCCGGGACATAGCTGCTGGTATCGTGTTCACGGCCAGACGGGCGCCATGGAAATCACAAGGGGCGGCGGCTACTTTGGCCCGGGGCAGGTGCGCGTGTGGCACGAAGACTGGAACATGCCCGACGGAGTTGAGGCCGAGCGCGTGTATGACCCCCAATGGCCAGAGCATGGGGATCTGGCCGAGAAGGCAGGTCACGGCGGCGGCGATTTCTGGACCCCCTTTCACTTTGCCCAGGCCATTCGTT
Organism: Gemmatimonadota bacterium; assembly: GCA_002712305.1. GTDB lineage: Bacteria > Latescibacterota > UBA2968 > UBA8231 > UBA8231 > UBA12574. The sequence goes on from PATE01000123.1 coordinate 11,282, forward strand.
CCGGCAAACCTCCCTTTCTCGATGTCTATCGGGGTGTCGCCATGTCGAGTGTGGGCATCGTCGCATGGCGCAGCGCTCTTGAGGAAGGAGCCCCCCTCGACATGCCAGACTTCCGCGACGAGGCGAATCGCAGCGCCTACGAGGCCGACCACTGGTCGCCCTGGCCGCAGGATGCCGGACCGGATCAGCCGCCCCCCAGCATTCGTGGATTACGTGAACCCCATCCCGAGGGGCTGGCCAGAGGCCGCAAGATCTGGAAAGAGATGGGGTACTCCGGGGAAGACATGTAAAATCGCGGGTGAGTCGTAGTGACGTCGGCATCGGTGCCGACACGCGCTCCGCCTGTCGACTCCCCCGCTGAGCTAGCGAATCTGCTACGCCTTCAGAATTGAAATCTGCCCCTGATGAGCGCAGGCGATTTCGCCGAGTCCATCCCCGTCGAAATCGCCGATCACCGCCCACCCCAGCGGCACTGGTGACGTCCAGCGTATCTCGCCATGACCTGACGCGTCGGTGCCGATACACCAACGATCGACGAGGAACTCTCCCTTGCCGTCACCATCGACATCGGCACTGATCACGGGGCCGCTGGGCGCACTCGGCAATTCCACGCTCCACTTCGTCATTCCCGTCCAGATGTCTCGACAGAGAAACTCGGTGCTGTTGCGCAGGGCGTATCCCACCTCCAGTGTGCCATCGCCATCCACGTCGACGAAACCCACGCGGTCGGGTGTATCGTATCCGACGTCCTCGTGCCACAAGCCTTGCACCGGGTCGGTCCCCACGACACCAAAACGCCCATGCCCGTGGTGGACGAGCCAATGCGGACGATCGTCAGACACGCTTCTGTAGACGGGAGTGAATCCGTTGTACAGAGAGATCGCCGGTACCGCCTCGGGTTCGGGTCGCACATTGGGACCACCAAACAGGGCCGCAAACTCACCATCCCCCCGCAGAAAGGCCATATAGCTGTACATGTCCCAGGCGATCTCTTCGGCCCCATCGCCGTCCCAGTCGAAAGCGCCGGGAATACCCACGGGCCGATAGGCGCGGATGTGATTCTCGTCGTGGAAGGTGCCTCGAAACCAGTGGACACGGCCATCGGCACCCGCGAGAAGATACGTGCCTTCCTGCACGCGCCGATGGCTGTAGATGCTGATGGCCACTGCCGCTCGTGCACTGTCACCATCGAGCAGAAAGTGTCCAGCATTCCAGGCGATCGCCTTGCCTTGGTCATCGGTGCGGGCCTTGGGCAGGGTCACCTCCCATAGATCGGTTCCGTCTGCACGCAGCGCTCGAACGGTCAGTTCACCCGTTGCCGACGCACCGGGGATCACTAACTCGAGCTGCCCATCGCCATCGAGATCGAAGAGGAGTGGACTGTACCGAGCGCTCTCGCCGAGAAAGGGTTCGTCCAGCATCGGGACAGACGGTCTCGGGGCGGCCGACTCCTCTCGTGGCTCAGAGGCTGCTGGTACAGTGCCCGACAGATCCCACGCACGGATCCGGTGGCCGGGAACGTGAGCCAGCAATTGGGTACGGCCCTCCGTCCCCCAGGCGGCGGCACTGAGCGTCGCGGGGGCTCCCCCCTCCAGATCGAGTGGTGTCGCAGCCGGATCGGACGAACCGAAGAGACCGAGGGCATTGACGATTCGCAGCGAACCACCCTCGTCGATACAGGCACCGAAGGGGGCTGCCAGTGCCGGCCCGGCTTCGAACCGGTCGACTACGTCAGCACCATCCCAACGGACGATGACCGGGCGCGATTTCTCTACGACCCGCAGAAAGAGATGAACACCCGCATCAGGCCCGTCGGCCTTTGGACCAGCCCGTCGACCCGATGGTTGATCGAGCTTAGTCGGCACTGATCCCCAGGGCCCCGCGTGGTCGAACTCGTGAAGAACATGGACGCTACCGTCACGCAGACTCACCACCTGAAGGGGTCCCTGCTCGGTTGTCGCCCCCTCCGGAGCCGGGTGCACGAGCAGCACCGTCTGCCAGGCCGTGCCGATGCCACTCGTCATGGCGGAGCACCACTGGTCGGCCAGTTCGTACTTCACCACTCCCGTGGCGACGTCTCGTGCACGCACGAAGGAGCGATAGTCGTTCTCCGGGTCACGGACATTGTAGACTACCTCGTCGATCCCATCGCCATCCACATCGTCGACACCGAGGTATTCAACAGCCACACCGGGAACGACATAGACCTCGCCGTAGTAACGATCCCAGGCCAATTCGGGCGTGCCATCCGGATGTAGATGTAAGCCGTGAACGTGGGTCTGTACCATCTCGGAGACCACGGCGATGGCGCGTTGATTCGGCGAACCGGTCGCAATACGCCAGGGGCCGTAGTTGCGCCGAAAGGCCCCCTCCAACTCATACTGCACACAACCCATCGACGCACCCGTGGCGGCATCGAAACTCTGACAGCGGTGATGGCGAACATTCCACAGGAGCGGCGATTCGAGGCTCATATCGAAGGCGACATCACATCCGTGATCGGCACGCACAGGCCACACGTCATTGGCGATCACCTGCCGACGCCACACCTCCCGCACCTCACCATCGGCCTCGAACGACAGAAGCCGGCCCGCTTCGCCGTACTGTTCGACCGCTGCCACCTGCAGCCCGTCGACGCCCGGCAGGACCTTTCCGACACAAAGGCGCAGATCCACATGGGGCGGGTCGTAGACCTGCTGCCAGCGGATGTCGCCTGTACCACCGTCGACCACCCAGAGCCGATTCGCCCGTCGCAGCAGACCCACCTTGCTGCCGTCAGCAAACAGATCACCCCAGAACACGAGCTTGCCGGAGATAGGCGCCCTCCAGTGCGGACGGCCGTCCGTTCCGTACAGGGTGATACGCCCATCGTCGACGAGGAAGGCGGGGCCGGTGGTGGTCTCCACGGCCTCGACCCAGTGATAGACGCCCGGAATGTCGATGGACTGCCAGACATCAGGCGCCTCCGTCATCCCCAGAACGAGGGGTGAAAACCCTGTGAGTTGCTTGTCGTGGAGTGTTCGGGGCCAGTCCGGGCAGTTGATCTCGGCTGAACGGATGCCCGGCATGAGGGGGTGGGTCGAGGCCGGCGACGAGTCCATCAGCACTTTCCGAGGCTTACACGCCGGGCAGGGGCGCCGTGTCGCCCACCTGTGCCTGCCAGAGCCGCAGTCGCGCCGCCATCCAACGAATGCGATCCTGGTGCCCGGGGCGACCGAAGAGATTCGTCATCTCCAGCGGATCGGTGTTCAAGTCAAACAGCTCACCCTGATCTGCAGCACACAATGTCATCTTCCATCGATCCGCCGTGACCACGCTGCGCCACGGTGCCGTCTTCAGCAGGTTGATCTGATGCACCTGTTCCGGCGGCATGGTGGTGGAGCTGGCCGCGGAAGTCAGATCACGATCACCGATCCCATTGTGCTGGATAAACACATCATTTCCGGCCAGATCCTCGTGACCGCGCAGCACAGTGGCGCGACTCGTGCCAGGAAGCTCATCGGGGGGACGCTGACCGAGCATCTCCAACAAGGTGGGCACGAAGTCGATCTGACTGAAGTTGCCCTCGATGCGCCGCTGAGTCTGACCCAGCCACGGAGCCCGGATCAACAAGGGCACACGCGCCGAATCCTCATAGGGTGAACGCATCTCCACGTGGCCGTGGGTACCCACCATCTCGCCATGATCGGAGGTGAACACGACGATCGTGTTGTTGCGAACGCCCGCGTCTTCGATGGCACTCAGGATATTGCCCACCATGCCATCCACCAGCGATACACACCCGTAGTAGTTGGATCGCATTTGACGAAAGCCGGCCTCCGTCGCCAGATCGAAGTGCGGGCCTGCGGCACGACGGCCGTGGTGCGTGTCGCCCCCATACTGCGACTGCATCCAGAAGTCGGCGCGAACCCGATTGAAGAGCGAATGCCCCTCCGGGAATCGCCGGAAGTTCTCCTCCACCGGCAGCGATTCGGGGTCGTAAAGATCGTTGAAGGGGCTCGTGAAGGGCGGATGGGGCTCCTTCGAACTGGCGAAAAGGACGAAGGGTTGCTGCGCATTGCGCTCGATGAAACCCGCCGCCTGTTGGCCGATCCAGGTGGCCATATGGTATTCGAGGGGCAACTGCGACCTGAAACGTTCCGAGAAATACTTCCCTGCCGGATGGGGTGCATCAGGCTCGAAACCGTGGCTCACGAGCCACTGGTGATAGGGCGAGAATCGCTGGCTGTAACTCTCGTCAGTGTATTCGTGCCACCAGTGGTCGAAACAAGGCAGCCACTCGTCGAACCCGTGCTGCGCCACCACTTCGTCACCCAGATGCCACTTGCCCACGTATCCTGTGTGGTATCCCTCCGGCAACATCTCGGCAATCGTCGGCAGATCGGCGGGCAGGATGTGTCGATTGACGGGCATTCCCGCATCGATGGGATACTGACCGCACATGATCGACGCACGCGCCGGACAACAGACGGGCTGCGTCACGTAGCAGTTGTCGAAGACGAGACTCTCGTCGGCCAACCGATTCAGATGGGGAACCTGAATCCAGTCGTTGCCGTAGCAGGCCATAGTATCCCGACGTTGCCGGTCGGGCAGGATAAAGATGAGATTGGGACGTTCCGGTGGTTCGATCATGAATCGCCCTCAGCTCCAGCCCCAGGTGCCGGCCACTTCGTTTGTCTGCCGTGCGAGATCTTCGAGGCTCTCCCCGTGCCGAGGGACGATCACCTCGAAGGTCTGAGCCGCTTCGTATCCGACGTCGTCAAAGGCTTCTCGAATCTGATCCCAATTCAAGCCACCGTGCCCAGGCACCCAGTGGTTGTCCTGTGGATTCTCACCATCCACATCCTGAAGGTGGGTCCCCCACAATCGTGATCCGGCCATACGAATTTCGTCGGCGGGGTCATCACCACTCGTCCATGCGTGTCCCGTGTCGACCACGAGTCCCACGGCATCTTCGGGGTAGGGATCGATGAGTGGCCGAAGTTCGGCCATGTTGAGAAAGGGGTATCCGCAGTTGTAGGGCAGATTCTCCAGCAGCATGCGCACACCTGCATCCTGAGCGACAGGGATCAGTTCATCGAGAGAGCGCCGTGTGGCATCGCGCATGATCTGGGACAACTCCGGTCGCTCAGGGTCGGTGACGAACATCGGATTCGGAACTGGATGAATGACCATGCCCTTCGCACCGATGTCGGCCGTGAAGCGAAGGTAGTCGGACATGACCTTCATCTTCTCCGCGCGCCAGGTCTCGTCGGGTGCGCCCAGCACGTTCTCGCGCATGGGCGCATGCACCGTCGCCGCACCGACACCGGAATCCCGCAGCATCGACCGGAACTGATCCAACTCGCTCCCCATGAGTGGATCTGACGCGTGCGGTGCCTGGCTTGATATCTCGGCCTGTGGAAATCCCGCTGTGGCGATCGCCGCCAACGCAGATGCCAGGTCGCGATCGATAAACCCCTGTGTGCTGTAGCTGATCCGTGTCATGTCCAATCACCGTGTTCTTACTGGAAGGTGTGGGCTTTGCTGAATCATTGCCTGGATTCTTGATCACTCGGTGTGCCCTCGCACAAGGTGACCTCTGTGATGGCTTCTGGCCAGATGCTATGTTACACCCCACCGCTACAGACGCCCAAACCCGAACGCTTATGTCCGCTCCTGGAAGTCGCCAACTACCTGACTACAGAATCATCTACAACTGGGACGGTGCACCTCACGGTTATACACCCACGCCCCAGTCCATG
>PATE01000124.1 GCA_002712305.1 Gemmatimonadota bacterium
CCCTGCAAACGGCGCAGAGTGAATTGGAGTCAACGAGGGATCTGTTCGATCGAGGCTTCGTGCCGCTGCTGACCTACAACCAGACGAAAAACAGCTACGAGGACGCCCGACTGCAGCTGGAAGAGTCGCAGATTCTGCTGGAAGAAACAAAGCTCGACCTGCTGAAGAATGCGACACGGATCGTTCTGCGCGACGCGCGCAAGTATCGATCTGATGACGGCAAGAGTATGGTCGACATTGTCCTCGAGAATGCCTCCGATGTGCAGGAAGCGCTGATCGTCGACCCGACGCTGAATCAGGGGCAGCTTCTTGGACTGCTGAAGGTGGAGAACATCTTCGTGTCTCTCGTCAGCGGTGCCATCGTGGGTGAACCCTACGAAACGAGGATTCCATCGCTCGATGTCGGGGAGCGCCAGACGCTCACCTTCCGACTCCTGCGTGATGAGGCAGCAGTGGCGATCGAACTCAGCTACCTGGACATCGTCGGGGAGAGCCTTCCCGTCATCCTGCGCAAGGGCGGCGACCAGGAATTGCCCAGTATCAACTCAGCTCAGTTTTCGCAGACCGGCGAACTTCGGCAGAATGTTCGTTTCGACCTCACCCTCGAACGACTCTCGGACGAGGAACGCAGTTTCGCCCTCGCCGTGGTGGGCCTGCCTAAGCGGATCGAGACGTCCTTCGTGGATGATGGGGCGAAGGTGAATCAGGTCAAATTCGACGAGAACAAGGCGCGCGATACGCTGGCCCTGCAACTGGAAATCCCCGAGAAACTTGACCGCCGTTTCATCGGACGCACACGCACATTCTTCGCCCTCGTCACCGAAACAAGCCAGTACGGCCGCATCCGGGATTTGCGCGCCCAGTACGGTGACGATCCGGTGCCGGAAGAAGACGTGCGCGCCTTGCACAGTCAGTTTGTGAAGCTTGAGCTGATCCCGAAGGGCACGGGCAAGCTCGAGGTGCTGGTGGCCAACAAATACCAGGAGATCGACGTCGGCGAGGAGCTGCAAATTCGCGTGGAGTTCCTCAATCGTGGATCGGTGGCCGTGCAGAATATCAAGGCAGCCCTCGATCTACCCTATCAGTGGGAGAGCGAGGTCAATCCAACGATCATCAAACGCCTCGAGCCCGATGAACGAGCAGCGGTCACCATCCTTGCCCGGGCGCCCGTGGATATTGCCGTCGGCAACTATGAATTGGGAATTGAAGCCCAGGGCCAGGTGGGCAACGAGAACATCGAGTCTCTGGAGAAGAATCTGAATGTCCATGTCAGTGCCAGTTCCAATATCGCTGGCAATGTGATCCTCATCGGCATCCTGATCTTTCTTGTCGTAGGGATCGGTGTCGCAAGCGTGAGGATCAGCCGCAAATGAGACGTTGGAGCACGCACCTGACCGCGCTGAACCTGGTCACGTTGATCGCCCTTTTTGTCGCGGGTCCGATCTGGTCACAGACCGGCGTTGCTGACTCGACCTCGACCGATCTGCGGACCAAGGAGCAGCGTCTGTATGACATCAAGCTGCGGCGAGCCAGTTGGGAGGTTGAGCAACGTCGTCTCGAGATGACGAACAAGGAGACCGAATACGACGCCATCAGCGCCCTCTATGAAGAGAAGATCGAAACCCTCGACCGTCTCAATCAGGCGCGGCGAGCCTTTCAGACAGCGGAGATGCGCTTTCAAGAGGCCCACTTCGAAAAGGAACGGACGCGACTCGAGTTCCTCAGAGATGCCACCCACGTAGCCATCATCGAGGCACGAAAGTATCGAACCCTCGACGGTCGCCGGCAGGTCGACATCGTACTGCGCAATGCATCTCAGCTCGATCAGGCCATGTCACTCAACCCCGAGCGGGATGAGGCCGCCGTTCGCCCCCTGCTGGAAATCCAGGGCCTCAAGGTTTCTCTGGCGAATGTCTTCGGGACAATTATTGCCGAACCCTACGAGCAACTCATCGAAACGTTGCCGCTGGGTAACCAGACGAAGCTGACTTTTCGCCTGCTCGACGACGATGATGAACTCAGGGTGAATCTCAAGTTCATCGACGAATACGAGGAGAGTCGCCAGATCGTGCTGCGTCGCGAGTCGACGCAGGATCTGCCGACGGTGAATTCAGTTCAGTTCTCCCAGGAGGGAAACCTGAACGAGCGGATACGATACGACCTGATCCTTGAGCGACTGGCTGAGGATGAAAAGACCTTCCGCCTTGCCCTGGTGAACCTGCCCCGTGAGATCACGCCCGCCTTCATCGATCCCTCGACAAATGCCAGCCTCACGCAGGTCAAATTCTCAGAACAGGTAACTCGGCAGCAATTGGAGTTGGAGCTTCAGATCCCAGAGAAGCTGAGTCGCCACTATGTCGATCAAACCCTCGAATTCTATGTCTTCGTCACCGACACGGATGGCTTCAAGCGCATTGGCGAGTTGAATCGAACGCACGGCAGTGAACCGATCCCGCTTGAGGAAGTACTCACGATTCCGGGGAGCAAGGAATTGTTCGAGTTGGTTCCACGTGGGCGTGGGGCACTCGAGACGATCATCGCCAACCGATATCAGGAGATTCGTACCGGCGAACAGGTTTCAGTGCGTGTCGATCTCTACAACACGGGTACCCTCGAAGTGCTCGATGCACATCTGGTCCTGACCCCGCCCCTTGGATGGACATGGTCGAGCCAACCCGACACGATTGACCGGATTCTACCGACGGAAAAGGAACCGGTGAACATCACCCTCACACCTCCTGAAGACATTGGCGTCAGCGAATACGATGTTCGAATCGAGGCGGTGGGATACGAGGGAGAGGAACGGATCGAGGCGCAGGAGAAGGACATCACCATTCGCGTCGAGGAGCGTGCCGACGTGATCCGCAATGCCCTGATCATCGGCGCTGTGATAGCCCTTGTGATCGGTGTCGCCGTAGGTAGTATAAAAGTGTCTCGACGCTGACCCGGCAGGGTGGGCAGAGGGATGATCTTGTTGTAGCGATCTGTTTGGGCAACCCCTATATTGTGCCGAGTTCGCTCCATTTCATCACGCAGCAGCACTTGAGGCGTCGACGTCACAGCGAACTAGAGAGGCACTCAATAGGCTTCTATATGAGATATGACATCGGGGACCTGCTCAACTCGTGGCCCTTTGATCCCGATGAATTCATCGCGCGTCGAATCACCGCGCGCGACGGCTCTGAAAAAGTCCAAATCCGCATCGACATGGGGATGCTCCAACTCGAGTTGGAGGGTCGTCCCGATGGCCAGAAGCCGCACGGCTGCAGTTCGCTGCTCGAGTTCTATCGAGCAGCACAGAAAGGCCGCGTTGCCCGTGTCACCCGCGATGGGGTCCTTGATGAGGAAGCATGTGAGGACCTGTTCCAGGAGGCGTGGCAGTACTATCAGCGCTACCTGGCTTTCTTCTACCTCGAAGACTACGCAGGTGTCGTACGCGACACCGGACACAATCTTGAGATCTTCGACCTCGTGTATGAGTACGCCGATTCCGACGAGGTGAAGTGGTATTTCGAGCAGTATTTCCCCCACGCCGTGATGATGCAGGTTCGGGCTCAGGCTATGCAGGCGCTAGAGCGCAATGACTACCCTACCGCTTTACGGCGTGTCCGCGCTGGCATCGATCGAATCGATGATTTTTCCGGTGAGTGGGAAGGCGACACGGATGTGATGGAGGGCGATCTGCCCGAGTTGACGTTCCTGAAAGACTGGTATGAAGAACTTGAAAAGGACCGACCTCTGTCTGATCAGGAGCAACTCGAACGCGATCTGAGTGTCGCAGTAGAAGCCGAGAATTTCGAGGAGGCCGCTCGTTTGCGTGACAAACTGCGGACCTTAAGACCTGCGTTCCTTGGGGTGCCGACGGAGCGTTCCTCGCTGTAGCCCAAGACATCTTCAGCGCAGACATCTTCGTTGCGGCTCGGTCGCGACACCGTCACACAAATGGCCCACCCCTCGAGAAGGGGCTTGCCATTTCTTTCGTGTAGGCGCACGACCTGGGTCATGGCCGGCTTGCCGGTGCTCTATAACCCGAGAACGTCTCCCATGTCATAGAGGCCAGCCTCTGCCGAGGCGGCGAATCTTGCAGCACGCAGGGCGCCGCGGGCAAAGGCGTCGCGACTGGTGGCGTGATGCCGCAACTCCAGAAATTCACCGAGAGCGCCGTAGAAGACGGAGTGGTCACCGGCGACATCACCCAGGCGTAGAGCGTGCATGCCGATCTCTTTCTGCGTCCGTTCACCGGTCACCCCTTCGCGACCGTGAACCACGACGTCTGGCAGACTTCTGTTCAGTCCCGCCGCGGCACGCTCAGCCAGCCGCAGGGCCGAACCCGATGGCGCGTCGACCTTGAGTCGATGGTGGGCCTCGACAACTTCCACATCATAGTCGTCTCCGAGGATTCGAGCAGCCTCTTCAACCAGCCGAAACAACACATTCATCGCGGTGGAGAAATTCGGCGCAAAGACACAGGGAACAGTGGCCACCGTTTGCTTGAATGTGGCCAATTCGTTCTCGCTGAAACCGGTGGTCCCCACCACCATCGGTCGTCCGGCGGCGGCACAGGTTGCAGCGTCTGCCAGCGTGGCCTCGGGCAGGGTGAAGGCGATCGCCACGTCGCCCCCTTCGATACTCCCGAGATCGTCGACGAGTTCGACACCCAGTTCTCCCGCACCGGCCACGACGCCCGCGTCACGACCAAGATCGGAATGACCGGCTCGCTCTGTCGCCCCAACCAGATTCAGATCTGGGGCGTCGGCCGTCAGGTGGACGAGTCGTTGCCCCATGCGGCCACTGGCACCGCAGATGATGAGGTCGGTCATGGTGATCTAGTAACCACTGGCGTAGATGAGATCATCCGCCAGGCTCGCATCATTCAGTCGTGCTTCGATGTCGACCTCAAAGAAATCTCCGATCGGTGTCAACAGACCTGGATCGTTGGCAAACACCTGCTTCACCGCACCGAGGGCAACGTCGAGGCCCTGGCGTGTGAGGCGCCCCAGCGGACGACGGCAAGGGCCCGAGGGCATACCCAGAATGTTCATCAGTGTCTTCACTGGAACCGGATTGCGGGCCTTGCACTGGACCGTCCCGTGAGGGGATGTCTCGGTTGTGGTGACACCGACGATGCCGAACAGGGGCTTCATGTCATCGGCCAGTTTGTCGGCTGCTGCCGTGTCTCCGGTGGCCATCGCCACAGCAAGCCGCTGAATGGGACCTGGAAGGATGTTGGACATCACCGAGATGACACCAGCAGCACGAATGTCGTCGCGGCGCATCATCTCCACGGTCCGGTCGTCGTCTCCTGACAAGATCGTGTAAGTGTCGCCGCAGACCGCCCTGGTGAGGGCCATGTTCTCGTAGTCGCCGGTAGCCTCCTTCACGGCACAGACATTCGGATGCTCCGCAAAGAGAATGGCCAGATCCTGGGGATGCATCATCGTTCCGGTGCGCCCCGGGATGACGTAGGGAATGATCGGCATCTGCGGGAACTCTGCAGCGACGGGCGCCACGTATTCGCGACGGATTTCGAGTGAACTGGGACCATTGTAGTAAGGATCGACGAGCAGGACGGCGTCAGCGCCGATGTGGGCGGCATGTTCGGTGCCCGCAATGGTCTCGCGAGTGGAGTTGGATCCCGTGCCGGCAATCGACTGGCAGCGGCCCTTGCAGGCTCTCGTGATCCGCTCGGTGACCTCGTTGTGCTCTTCCCACAGCAGCGTGGGACTCTCGCCTGTGGTACCGACGGCCAGTACACCTTCGATACCACTGCTGATCTGAAACTCGACCAGCCGCTCCAAACCGTCGTAGTCGACGGTGCCGTCGACACGCATGGGCGTGATCGAAGCGGTGTAACAGCCCTTGAACATGGATCGGTCTCCGTCTTGCGATTGTGCGGGATCTTGGCGAGTCTACGATGACACGACGTCGCTGAAATGCAACCGTCCTTGCGTCGGCCATGATAAAGGGACCCGAACACAGTGTCAACGCGATCTTGAGCCCTGCGTGCCACGTAACTCGGCTCTGCGCATTCACTTAGAAGTATCGACGATGAACATGAAGAGAGGATGTCCATGAGTAACGAACTGAGCATGCGCTACGGGTGTAACCCGCATCAGTCACCCGCCCGCTGCGTGTCCTCGAAGGACCTCCCCATCGAGGCCCTCAATGACGCCCCGAGTTATATCAACCTGATGGACGCACTCAATTCGTGGCAGTTGGTTCGCGAACTGAAGCAGGCCATGAATCTGCCCGCCGCCGCTTCCTTCAAACATGTCAGTCCTGCCGGGGCTGCCGTCGGTGTGCCCCTCAGCGACGAATTGCGACAGTCTCTCTTCGTTCGTCAGGATGACCTGAGCCCTCTGGCCTGCGCCTATGCCCGGGCTCGGGGTGCAGACCGCATGGCCAGCTTTGGCGACTGGATCGCTTTAAGCGACCCTGTTGATGTATCCACGGCAGAGCTGATCCGTGTCGAGATGTCGGACGGTGTGATCGCCCCGGAGTATGAGGAGGGTGCCCTCGAGATTCTCAAGCAGAAAAAGGGCGGTAAATACCGTGTCGTGAAGATCGACCCAGACTACGAACCGGATCCGATTGAGCGCCGGCAAATCTTCGGCCTCGACCTGGAGCAGCACCGCAACGACTTCGTTCCGGATGACAGCTTCTTCGACAACGTGGTGACCCAGAGAAAGCAGTTGACGGCAGAGGCGATTCGCGATCTGACGGTGGCCACTATTGGCGTCAAATACACCCAGTCGAATTCCGTCGTCCTGGCTGTGGACGGACAACTCGTGGGCGTTGGAGCGGGGCAGCAATCACGGATTCACTGCGTCCGGCTTGCAGCGGACAAGGCCGACCGCTGGTATCTGCGTCAGCACCCTGCTGTAAGAGAGATCCGTTTCGCCAAGGGTCTGAAACGGCCCGACCGGGACAATGCCATCGATCTGTTCTTTGAAGACGAATTGACACCCGCCGAACAGGAGGCGTGGCGAGCCTGTTTCCGCACGGTACCGGAACGCTTGTCGGCGGCCGATCGACGCGCTTGGCTCGATGGGATAAAGGGGGTCGCCCTCAGTTCAGACGCCTTCTTTCCCTTCCGCGACAACATCGATCGTGCGTCGCGCTCAGGCGTGGAATTCGTCGTCGAACCGGGCGGGTCACTCGGTGATGAGACGGTGATCGCCGCAGCGGATGAGTATGGAATGGCGGTCGTGTTTTCGGGGCTGCGCCTTTTCCATCATTGAAGGACAGGCTCAGACACCAAAGGACTGACTCAGTCCCGCTCCGGCACTGCCAGATGCTGAAAGGCATCGGCCGGCGCATCTCCATACCCACAGGTAAACGGGGTCGGCGACGCCAGACTGGCGCTGTCCTGAATCTGCGTGTCCTGTTCGCAACCGGTCACGTCGTTCGATTCCAGATGGATGGAACTTGCCGTTTCGGCAATGCGAATGCCGATGCCCTGGTCCCCTCCGTCGATTTGATTCGCTTCGAAGATCAGATCGTGCGCATCGGGGGTGACATCAATCTGCACGTCTAAGTTGCCCTGGATCGTGCATTGACGAATGCGGCAGGAGTGGACCTCGACCGGCCGAGGGGATGGCCGCACCAGCACGCCCACGCCTCGATTGCTCCGCACGCGGCAGTTCTCGATCAGATTGTTGCAGTCGCGTGTGCCGATCGAGATCCCGGAGCCATTCTCGGCAAACTCACAGTCACGGACGGTGATGTGGTTGGCGCGGACGCAGAAGAAAAACCCACTCTTGGCATTTCCCTGCCCACCACAGTTCTCGAAGAGAGCATTCGTGCTGCCCGCCCCCGGGTGAAGGCCATTGCCTGAGTTGCCGTCGAAGTGAGCGTCGCGAATGATGACATCACGACACATCTGAAAGCTCAGCCCCTCGCCATCGTAGTCCGACTCGCGAATTCCAGTGATTTCCAGGCCCCGACTCTGGTAGAAGTAGATCGCCCCGCCGCGGCACCCGCCCATGTTGCGATCACTGGCGGCTCGATTGCCCTCCAGTCGCAGATCTCGGACGGCGGCAGATTGAATCCGATGACCAAAAACGAGGGGATACACCGTGGTCAGACTCGGCTTGTCGTCGGCGCGATAGTCCGCCTCAATCCCGTGATCCAGCCCGACCCAGTTGTCCTTTATCCAGGTGATCGTGGCGAAGGTCTCGTAGAAACCTCCGTGCGCGCTGCCGTCGTGGACGGAAACGGTCATGCCCACCTCGAGGCCGGTCGCGTCGGCCAGGGGCACGTCGCACATTCCGTAGTTGTGGTATCCTGCCAGCGGATAGATTCGCCCGGGGCCTTTGCGCAGCAAGGTCTGCTCGCCCTGTCCCACCAGCTCGACGTGGCTGCGCAGCGCAAGTCCGCGGTCGAGGGTCAGCTCCATCGCCGGTAGCACCACCCGACCTCCACCGGCCTGGGCGACGAGATCGATCTGCTGCTGAATCAGACGCGCGCTCGAGGCCTGCTCGACGTCGAGTTGGACATCGCTGCTCATGGGGATCTCCCTTCTTCTACATGATGGGCGCCAGCCAGCCACCATCGACGGGCAGGGCGATCCCGGTGATCCACTCGGCGTGATCGGAGGCCAGGAATGTGCAGGCGTGGGCGATGTCACTGGGCAATCCGAGTCGAGGCAGGGGCGTGCGGTCCCGCGCACCGGCGATTTGCTCAGGGGTGAGGTAGTCCTGGATGGCCGTCTCGATGTAACCGGGGCAGATGGCATTCACCGTCACCCCGTGACCCGCCAGTTCAGTGGCTGAGTCTCGTGTGAGATTGACGACGGCCGCCTTCACGGGGGCGTAGGCTGGTCCTGCCCCGCCGCGGAAAGAGTGAACCGATCCGATATTGATGATGCGGCCCGCCTGTGATCTCTTCAGGTGGGGGACACTGTACTTCGTCAACAGAAAAACAGACCGGAAATCGACGCCTACGACCCGATCCCAGTCGTGCGTCGACAGATCCTGACTGTCGCCGGGGATATAGATGCCTGCGTTGTTGACGACGATGTCGAGGCCGCCGAATTCTTCGACGGCTGCTGCCACCAGACGCTCGACGTCCTTCTCGGATGCCACGTCCGTCTGGACGAACAGGGCGCGACCACCGACGTTCTCCACTTCTTGGACCGTCGTCGTCGTCGTGTCCTGTTCATGGTAGATGCCCTGCTTGGGCGCTTCCTGGATATCAGCCACGACGACCAGCGCACCGGAGCGGGCGAAGTCCAGGCAGACCTCACGGCCAATGCCTGAACTGCCGCCGGTCACTATGGCGACCCGTTGATCAAGGCGCAATTTGGATGTCTCCCGGAAGGGTGTCAGGTGAACATGAGTCAGCCGCAAATCAACTTCTGGCCGATCAGACCGTCAATCTGGCATTCCGTGCTGAGTCTGCTGGCAGCGATCACCGTCGCCGGTTCAGGGAGCCCGCTGTTCGGCAGCCAGGAAGAGGTGGTGACGCAACGATGGGTTGACGAGATCAGGGGATCTCGAGTTCTGAAAGACTCGCTATTTCAACACGATGAATCGTCACCCCTGCTGGCCGACGACCGAGAGGGTTTCACAGGACTGCTGTACTACGATGTCGATCTGCGATTTCGTCTGACCGGGCGCCTGCATCGGTACGCGCGCACACGTCAGGTCCGCATTCCCGACACGAACGGCACCGAGATGTTCGTGGACCGCATCGGTCGTTTTGAATTCCAGTTCGATGGAAATCCCTTCTGGCTGGAGGTCATGGGCTCCACCCGTGACGACGACATGACCGTCTATTTCACAGATCCGACCAATGGCATCTCGACCTATCCTGCAGGCCGGTATGCGCCTGTCCTACGAGAGCGTGACGGGGCGTATCTTATTGATTTTAATAGTTCTTACAACCCATACTGCGCTTACAATCCCAGCTACACCTGCCCACTGCCACCGCCGCAGAATCGACTGAGCTTTCACGTCGAGGCCGGCGAGCGGTTACCTGGTCCAGATCTTGCTCACTGAGGCGTAGTGGCCTATCTTCTTTCGATTCTGTCTCCATGGTTGATTGCTGATCAGCCGTGGTGCAGACGGGATGGACAGATTCGCCGCTGCGAGGCGCTTCATGTCCGCCCCCGGAAGCCGCAATCAAACTCGGCACGCTCATCGTGTGTCGTGGTGACGACTCTCTAGGAGGTATGCAGGAATGTCGGACGCGTCTCGGTCGATGTTTGCGCGTGAAGTCGACTTCAAACTCGAAGTCACCATCAATGCCTATGCAGCCTGTCGGGCTCTCTCGGTTCGAGCTCGTGATATCAACATGCAGTTCAAGCAACACCAAGAGGGGACCGAGGTCGAGCAACCGAATCCGACCGTCGGCGCCCTGAGTGATTACTCCGTCGGCCGCATTGATCTGAAGGCCGGCCCCAACAGTGGCGACGAGGACTCAGCCGAAACGAAGGCGTGATACCTCGCCGCCAAGAGCGGCGATGATACGTTTTCTACTCCTCACAGCATTCGGCGGCCTTTCGACCTTCGGTGGTCAGGCGTTGCTGAGCCTCGGTTTGCACCCGGAGCGAATCGTTCCCTTGACGGCGATCGCTGAGGGGTGTGCGGCAGTGGCTGTCGGTGTGGCTCTGTTTGTCACCGGCATGCTCGGCCTCGCCGAGGCCTTCGAGAAACAGTCCCTCCGTCTTTCCCAGTTGCTTCAGACCCGCCAGGCTCCGAACTCGGATTCCGAGTTAGCCGATACGCAGGGGTTGCCCATCGGTGGTCCCGCCGATCTGGCGTCCAACAGTGAACGATTCTGGCACGGATATCTCCGGTCCACGGGCGGTCTTTGCCTGGCTCTGGGTGGCCTGCTGGCCCTCGTTCTGATTCTCGGCGACATCAACTACGAAACCTATCGAGCCACCCTCGGCGCGGGACTGGCTGCGATTGCCCTGCCAACGATCGTGTTATGGATCGGTGGGATGGCCAAGATCTGGCGCTCCCACCGAGACGTCTTGATCTGGGCCGTACGAGCCGAGTCCCTGCCTGAAAAGAGGGCCGAGGTGGTGGAGATTCACCAGCGGCGCCCCACGCGTGAAGCCGTCTTCCGCTCCACCCGACCGGCGGCCCTATGTCGTGAAGCTCGGGCCGTGGCTTGACGAGAACCTCGCGGCGCTCGCACCGGCAGCCCCATCCCCGAGAACGCTACTGAGGGAACACCCTTGAAGAGCTAAGTATTTGCTCCAGATGCTCTTACGCCCAGATGTTCCTAGGTGTTTCTGATTGCCCGGGTGGTGCCCACCACCCTATATTGCAGCAGCTTTTTCCCATTCATGGGGAAGATTGTTCCCTGTCTGGCGGAACTCAGCAGGTGGATTGTGGCGATCTCAGGGAAAACGGCCAATTGACCAGGCTACTCACACTCAGGCACTGCATTTGCTTCTCCAGCCCTCGACCGGTGGATCGCGACTGTGGCAAGGTCGCGAAGAGACCAACAGGCAAGGTCTTCTGCAGCAAGGTCCCCTACTGCAGCCCGATTCAGCGCACTTAGAGCGAACGTGAGAACATGAACGATCAGATTCAGACGGCACCCGCCGTCGATC